>CANBNK010000069.1 GCA_947371015.1 Acetobacteraceae bacterium
GTTTGGCAGCGCAAGGCGCGAACTGTCCCGTCACGCCTAACCAGCTTTGTCGCATCAGCGTAGCCAACGCGGCCGCAATTTTTGCACTGGACCCGGACGCTCATTCTAAAAGAATAAGCGCAACAGGAACGACCAATCAAATATTGATCCCGTACTAAACCGACCTTCTGGTCAGCAGCACCGAAGTGTCGCAATGATATCCCCAACGAAATCGGGGAAGCGCCGCATGACCGTCACCACCAAACCCACGCTGACCACGCTGGCCGAAGGGCTGCGCTTTCCGGAAGGGCCGGTGGTGCTGCCGGATGGCAGCGTGGCCCTGGTGGAGATCGAGCGCGGCATCATCACCGCCGTCTCCCCCGCCGGCGAGAAGCGCGTGCTGGCCACCCCCGGTGGTGGCCCGAATGGCATGGCGCTGGGGCCGAATGGCAAGCTCTTCGTGTGCAACAATGGCGGCTTCCTGTGGCATGACGAGCCGGGGATGCTGCGCCCCGTCGGCGTGCCGCCGAGCTATGAGACCGGGCGGATCGAGGTGGTGGACCCCGCCACCGGCAGCGTGACGCGGCTGTATGATCGCTGCGGCGAGCACAAGCTGAAGGGGCCGAACGACATCGTCTTCGACCCGCGGGACGGCTTCTGGTTCAGCGACCTGGGCAAGGTGCGCGGGCGGGACCGTGACCATGGCGGGGTGTACTGGGCGAAGACGGATGGCTCCGAGATCCGCGAATGCGCGTTTCCGGTGTTCGGCGGCGCCAATGGCATCGGCATGTCGCCGGATGGCAGCGTGCTCTATGCGGCGGAGACCGAAACCGGGCGGCTCTGGGCCTGGGATGTGGAAGCGCCGGGCGTGCTGAAGAAGCAGCCCTGGCCGTCCAGCAATGGCGGGCGGGTGCTGTGCCAGTTCCCTGGCTATCGGCGGCTGGACAGCCTGGCGGTGGCGGCTTCCGGCAATATCGTGGTGGCGACGCTGGTGAGCGGCGAGATCACCACGATCTCCCCGGCTGGCGAAATCCTGCATGTGGCGACCATGCCGGAACGCATGCCGACGAATATCTGCTTCGGCGGTCCGGGCATGAGGACCGCCTACATCACGCTGTCCACCACCGGCAAGCTGGTCAGTTGCCCCTGGCATGAGGCCGGGTACAGCCTGCCCTTCGGTTGACACGCGTGGGCGGCACGGGAAAGGTGCCGCCCAACATCGCCACGGGAGAAACGCCATGCTTGAGTTCAGCCGCCGTGCCCTGCTGGGCAGCGCGCTCACCGCGCCCTTCATCCGTGGCGCCGCCGCCCAGGACGGGCCGTACATCCTCGGCAGCGTCTTCCCGCAGAGCGGACCGAACGCCGAATATGGTGGCGTCTTCACCGCCGGCGTGCAGTTGGCCATCCAGCACATGGAAGCCGACAAGATGCTGAAGCGGCCGATCCGCTACATCAGCGAGGACAGCCAGGCCCTGCCGCAGCAGGGCGTCATCGCCATGACCAAGCTGGTCAACATCGACAAGGCGCATTGGACCTTCGCCGCCTTCACCGCGGTGTCCAAGGCGGTGGCGCCGATCGGCGACCGGGCCAAGACGGTGATGATCAATGGCGGCGCGGTGGGGCCGGACCTGTCGGGGCTTTCACCGTATTTCTGGAACGTGATCCCGCTGGCGCACCTGGAGACGCGGGCGCTGCTGCCCTACCTGGTCGGGCAGGGCAAGAAGCGCTTCGCGCTGGTGTACGTGGACGACCCCTTGGGCGACGCGATCCTGAAGGAGTTGACCGAGCAACTGCCCAAGGTGGGCGCCGAGCTGGTCGGCAGCTTCTCCATCCCGCGGGACGCGCAGCAGTTTGGCCCGGTGGCGGCGCGGGTGCGCCAGGTGCGGCCGGATGCGGTCTATATCGCCAGCTTCGGCGCGCAGCAGAGCCAGATCATCAAGGGGCTGCGCAACAACGGCGTGTCGCAGCAGCTGTGCAGCTATTCCGCGATGAACCTGGCCAGCGTCGGCAGCCTGCCGGAATCCGAGGGCATGACCTTCACCGTGCAGAAGGTGGACTATGCCGGCGGCGATGCGCTGACGCGCCGCTTCGCCGAGGATTTCCGCCGCGCGCACAACAAGGAACCGACGGTCTACAACGCCAATTACTACAATGGCACCCGGCTGTTCGGCCTGCTGGCGGCGGAGCTGGAGAAGACCAACACGGCGGTGACCGGCGACAGCCTGAAGGACACGCTGCATCGGGTGAAGAAGTTCCCGCTGGTGGGTGGCCTCGGTGAGTTCGATGCCCAGGGCAACATGATGGCCGCCATCGAGGTGGTGCAGTGGAAGGGCGGCCAGCTGGTCAAGCTGGCCTGATCCGGGAGCTTACCACAGGTGCTTTTCGTCCAGTTGCTGCTGGGGGGTGTGCAGAACGGCGCCCTCTATGCCCTTACCGCTGCCGGGTTCGCGCTGATCTTCGGCGCGACCAAGGTGTTCCATGTGGCGCATGGCTCGGCGTTTACGCTGGCGGGCTATGTGTTCCTGTACGGCTGGACGCATAACTGGAACTCGCTGCTGTCCTCGCTGGCGGCGGTGGCCGTGGCGGTGGCGTTCGGCGTCGGCATGGAGCGGCTGGTGTATCGGCCGATCCAGCGGCATGAGGGCAGTTTCTTCACCGTCTTCGTCGCGGCCTTCGGCGTTTCCATCGTGGTGCAGAACCTGGTTGGCGTGTTTGCCGGGCGCGGCTTTGCCAGCATCGACACGCCGCTGAGCAATGCCAGCGAAGTGCTGCCGGAGCTGTTTTTGGCGGACGTGTTCTGGGTGGCGATCCTGGTCGCGCTGGTGATGTTCGTGGCGCTGACGCTGTTCCTGTCGCGCACCAACGCCGGCGTGGCGCTGCGGGCGCTGGCGCAGAACCCGGATTTGCTGCGGGCCTATGGGTTGTCCTCGTCCCGGCTTTCAATGCTGGCCTTCGCGCTGGGCTCCGCCCTGGTGGCGCCGGCCGCCATCCTCACCGCGATGACCACGGGGCTGAACGAGGCGGTGGGCAACCACGTGATGCTGCTGTCCATGGCCAGCACCATCGTCGGCGGCGTCGGGTCGCTGCGCGGTGCGGCGCTGGCGGGGTTGCTGCTGGGCGTGGCGGAAAGCGTGGTGCTGGTGTTCCTGGAGACGCAATGGGCCTCGGCCGCCAGCTTCCTGGTGCTGTTCGGGTTCATACTTTTCAAGCCGTCGGGCATGTTCGGCGCGGCGGTCGCGAAATGATCGCTTATTTCTCCAACCTGGCCACGCTGGTCGCCATCTTCGGCATCCTCGCGGTCACCCTGAACTTCATGGTCGGCTTTGCCGGCATCTTCTCCGTCGCGCATGCGGTGTTCTTTGGCTTGGGCGCCTATGCCGGGGCGCAGATTGCGCTGACCGTGGCGCCCAACCCGTTCCTGGCCTGCGCGGTGGCGGCGTTGATCGCCGGTGTGCTGTCGCTGTGCCTGGCGCTGCCGGCGCTACGGGTGCGGGGCGAGTATTTCGTCGCGGCCTCGCTGGGGTTGCAGATGGTGGCGCTGACGCTGTTCAGCGAAGTGAAGTCGCTGACCGGCGGGATTGGCGGGCTGACCAATATCCCGCGGCCGCAGATCTTCGGCATGGAGGTGGGCGTGCTGCCGCTGGCGCTGCTGGCGCTGGGGCTGCTGCTCTGGGCCATCCATGCCATGGCGAATGGCAGCTTCGGGCGGACGCTGAAGGCGATCCGTGATGCCGAAAGCGCCGCCGAGGCGATGGGCAAGCCGGTGGCGGTGGCCAAGGCGCTGGCCGTTGCTTTCGCGTGTGCCGGGGCCGGCGTGGCGGGGGCGTTGTTCGCGCTGCACATGTCCTTCGTGAATGTGGAGAGCTTCACGCTCGACCAGTCCGTGCTGGTGATGGCGATGGTGATCGTGGGCGGCACCGGCACGCTGTTCGGGCCGCTGGTGGGGGCGGTGCTGCTGCTGTCGCTGCCCTCGGCGCTGTCGTTCCTGACCTTCATCCCGCCCACGGAAGTCGGCTCGGTGCAGCAGATCATCTATGGGCTGGCGATGACCTTGCTGATGGTGTTCCGCCCGGCGGGGCTGCTGGGTGACCAGAACAAGGGGAAGTCGCACGCATGAGCGCGCCTCTGACATGCGAGGGCCTGGCGCGCAGCTTCGGCGGCGTGAAGGCGGTGCAGGGGGTTTCGCTGGCGCTGCCGGCGGGGGCCGTGACGGCGCTGGTCGGGCCGAATGGCGCGGGCAAGACCACGGTGTTCAACCTCATCACCGGCAATCTGAAGGCGGATGAGGGCACGGCGCAGATCCGCGGCCGGCCGATCATCGGGTTGAAGCCGTGGCAGGTGGCGCGGCTGGGCGTGGCGCGCAGCTTCCAGGACCTGCGGCTGTTCACCCAGATGAACGTCCGCGACAACGTGCTGGCGGCGACCGAGCGCGGCGCCTGGTTCTGGCAGGGCGGCGACAAGCGCGCCCGGCTGGCGGCGGCGGAAGCGGCGATGGAAGCGACCGGGCTGACCGCGCTGGCCGAGGCGCGGGCGGTGGACCTGGCCTATGCCGAGCGGAAGTTCCTTTCCATGGCGCGCATCCTGGCGGCGGGCGCGGATATCTGGCTGCTGGATGAGCCGGCCTCGGGGCTGGACCTGTCGTCGCGCCTGCGCTTTGGCCAGTTGCTGAAGGATGCGCGGGCGCGTGGCGTGGCGATCTGCCTGATCGAGCATAATCTGGACGTGGTGGTGGATTTGGCCGACCGGATTGCCTTCCTCGACCGCGGGCTGGTGCTGGCGGAAGGCGCGCCGAAGGAGATCATGAACGACCCGAAGCTGGCGGCGATCTACTTCGGCGACCGCAGCCATGAGGTGGCGGCATGACCGGCGCGAAGGCGGAGCCTTCGTCGCCCGCCGCAAATCCGCAGGATTTGTCGGCCGGCGCGAACCCGCAGGGTTCGTCGGCCGCCGCAAATCCGCAGGACGCGGCCGCGGCGCCGGCCCTGGCGCTGGAAGCCACCGGCCTGGCCGCCGGCTATGGCGGGCGGGAGGTGTTGCAGGATGTCTCCCTGACGCTGGCGCCGGGCGAGGGGCTGTGCCTGATCGGCCATAATGGCGCCGGCAAATCGACGCTGCTGCGCGTGCTGTTCGGGCTGCATCGGCCGGCGGCTGGGGAGATAAAAGTCTTCGGCCGGAAGCTGGCGGCGCATACCCCGGCGGCGCTGGGCGCGGCCGGCGTGGCGCTGGTGCCGGAAGGCCGCGGTGTGTTTCCGGACCTGACGGTGCTGGAGATTTTCGGTCTCGCGCTGTGGTCGGCCGGGGTGCCGAAGGGCGAGCGCGCGGCGCGGATCGACGACGTGCTGGAGCTGCTGCCGCGGATCAAGGAGTTCACCAAGCGTACGGCGGGGACGCTGTCGGGTGGGCAGCAGCAGATGGTCAGCATCGCCCGCGCGCTGCTGACACGGCCGAAGGTGCTGCTGCTGGATGAGCCGAGCATCGGCCTGGCGCCGAAGCTGTTCCAGGATTTGATCGAGCCGATCGCGCGGCTGCGGGCCGAACGCGGCGTGGCGATCCTGCTGGTGGAGCAGAATGTGCGCGAGGCCTTCGCGGTCAGCGACCGCGTCATCGTCATGCGTAGCGGGCAGATGATCTTCGAAGGCGCGCCCGCCGAGCTCAGCGATCATACCAAGCTGATGGAGCTGTTTTAGCCGGCGCTGCGTAGGTAGCGCGGCGTGGACCCCCTGGGCGAGCCCGGGGGTGACGGATCGCGGCGCCCGATGGGTGCCGTTATGCGGCGCGGCGCCCGGGGTCAGCGCGTCAGAACTTCACGTCCTTCGCCGCCTGGGCGTAGCCCACGCGCCGCGCCGGTGGCACCGGGTGGCGGCCGGCGACGCGTTCCAGCAGGGTGCGGGCGTCCTCGGCCAGGCCGGACTTCACCGCGCTGTCCAGGAACAGTTGCTCCAGTACGTCCTGCTGCGCGTGGCTGCCGCCCAGCAGGGACATCCGCCCCAGCACCGGGCGCATCGCCGCCACGGCGCCGCCGAAGTCGCCATGGCCGTGGCGCAGCGCGGCGTCGCAGACCGGGCGGGCGATGTCGCGCGCCAGCGGCGCCGGGTCGGCGGCCAGGGCTTCCAGCATGCGGGCACCGGCATCCCAGCGCCGGGTCGCCGCCAGGGCCATCGCCCAGTGCGGCAGGGTGAAGGGGCTCAGGTGGTCGCCGATGCGGGCCTCGGCCTTGTCGGCCAGTTCCGCCCAGCGGTCGCCGACGAGCACGCCGTGCAGCCCCAGGCGGAACAGCATGGAGGCGGCGTTCTGCACGTCGATATAGAGGTCCGGCGCGGCTTGCGTGACGGGGCTGGCCAGGTTGCGGAAGCGGCTGTCGTACAGCGCCAGCACCGCCGGCCACTCCTGGCGTTCCAGGTGGTACATGGCGCGATGCCACCACAGGTGGTGCATCAGGTTGTTGCCGCCTTCCCAGTGCTGTTCCAGGCTGGCGATCCAGGAAATCCCCTCGCCGCGGCGGCCCTGCATTTCCAGCACATGGGCGACGGCATGCGCGGCCCAGAGGTCGCCCGGGTCCAGCGCGATCGCCTCGCGCCCCGCGGCTTCGGCGGTGGTGTAGAGGCCGCTTTCCTCGCTGGCGAAGGCGCGGCAGGCGAGGATGCTGCCATAGCCCGGCACGGCGGCGGACCAGTGCGGCTGCGCGGCCTCCACCGCTTCCAGCATCCAGTCCGGGCGCCCGGCCCAGAAGGCGACGAAGTGGTGCATGCGGAAGGCCAGGATGTCGCGCGGGTACTCCGCCACGATCTGGCGCCAGACGCCCAGCGCCTGCGTCACGTCGTTGGCGACCCAGGCGGAGAGCGCGGCGCAGTGGGCGCGTTCGCGGTCGGTGCTGGCGCCGGCCGCGGCGCGGGCCAGGCTGTCGCGGGCGCGCGGCACCGCGCTGGCCTGATGGCCGAGCAAGGTGAAGTTGGCCTGGGCGACGCGCAGCATCGGCGCGTCGGGGTCCAGCGCCAGGGCGGCCTTCAGGCGCAGCGGCGTGTCGGCGCGGTAGCGCAGATAGCCTTCGATGACGTGGTCGTAGCCGCTGACCGCTGCGGCGGAAGCGGCGGTCATGGCCAGGCCTTGGGCGTCCTTCATGGCGTCTTCTCCACACAGGCGTTGACGCGCAGCCACTCGGCCAGCACGCCGATGGCGGCCATCAGGTCGGGGGTATCCATGGCTTCGTAGGGGTTGTGGCTGCCGTTGCGGTTGCGCACCAGCAGCATGCCCGTCGGCACGCCGGCGGCGGCGAAGTTGTTGGCGTCGTGGCTGCCCGGGCTGTTCAGCTTCGGCGCCGCCAGCCCGGCGCGGCCGGCGGCCTCGCCCAGGCCCTTGACCATCACCGGGTGCATCGGGCCGGGGGCGGCGGTGCTGCGCTCGCCCAGCTCTATCTTCACGCCGCGGCGCTCCGCCACCTCCACCGCGATGCGGCCGAGCCGGGCTTCCAACGCCTTGAGGTGGTCGGCGGAATAGGCGCGCAGGTCCAGGCTGAGTTCGAAGGCGCCGGAGACCGAGGTCAGGCTGTGGCGGTCGGCCGGGGTGTGGAAGCGGCCGATGGTCACGGCCATCGGGCGGCCCAGCGCTTCCTCCTCCAGCCAGAGCCGTTCCAGCGCCAGGGAGAACTCGGCGCCGGCCAGCGCGGCGTCGCGGCGGAAGCGGTGCGGCAGGCCGGTATGGGCTTCCTCGCCGGTGATGCGGATGAAGGGGTGGCGGAGGTTGCCGGGGTTGGCCAGGCAGACGGCGACGGGCAGGCCGGCTTCCACCAGCTGCGGGGCCTGTTCGATATGCGCTTCCAGATAGGCGCCCATGCCGCGCGGGTCGCGCAGCGGCTGGCCCTGGCGCAGCACCTCGGGGTCGCCACCGCACGCAGCAATGCTCTCGGCCAGGGTCTGGCCGGTGCGGGCGTGGCGCAGCTCCAGGGCGCCCGGCGGCAGGCGGCCGAGCAGGCAGCGGCTGCCGATCAGGCCGAGGCCGAACCAGACGGCTTCTTCGCAGCGCAGCGCCAGGACTTCGATATCGCGCTTGGGCCGCAGCCCCGCCGCTTGCAGCGCGGCCACGGCGCCCAGCCCGGCGATGACGCCGGCGGCGCCATCGAAGTTGCCGCCCTGGATCACGCTGTCCAGGTGGCTGCCGATGAGGACCGGGGCCTGCTGCGGTGCCTCGGCGGCCCAGCGCAGCGTCAGGTTGGCGCCGGCATCCAGCGATGCGGTCATGCCGAGCTTCAGGCCGGATTCCTCGATCTGCGCCTGGGCGGCGTTCTCGCCGCGGCCATAGGCGTCACGGGTGATGCCCGGCGGGTCGGCGCCGATGCTGGCGACGCAGTTCAGCAGCCATTGCACCAGGTCGGCCTGGGCGGCGACGGCATCGGTAAGTCTCACAGCCCGAACTCCCGCAGAACCTCGGCGGTATCCTCGCCCAGATCGGGCGCCTTGACACTCCACGGCCCGATGCCCGGCAGCGCCGGGAAGGGCAGCGCGCCGAGGCCGGGCTGGTTGAGCGTGACGGCGGCATTGGTCGCCTGCACATGCGGGTCGGCGAGCCAGTCCAGCGGGGTGTTCACCTGGTCGCACAGCATGCGGGCGGCGTGGAAGCGCGGCAGCCATTCGGTGCTGGGCCGCGCCAGGAAGGCGCTGCGGATCAGCGGCAGCAGGTCGGCGCGATGCTCCGACCGCAGCGGGAAGCTGGCGAAGCGCGGGTCCTGCGACAGGTCCGCGATTTCCAGCACCTGGCAGAGCAGCACGAAGTCGGGTTCGCGCAGCAGGCCGAACATGACGTAGCGGCCGTCCTTGGCCAGGTAGGCGCCGGATGGCGTGTTGAGCGACTTGGGTTCCTGCTGCTGCAGGCCCCATTCGGCGATGTTGTAGCCAAGCAGCGCGGCGGAGGATTGGTGCAGGGAGACATCCAGCACGCGGCGTTGCGGTGCGGCGTGGGTCAGGCGGTCGCGCTGCTGCTCCGCCAGGGCGGCCTGCACCGCGACCATGGCGGACAGGCCGGTGACGACATCCACCGCGAAGAAGGGACCGGTGCGGTGCGGGATGCCGTCCATGCCCTGGTTCAGCGCGACCATGCCGGTAAAAGCCTGGGCGATGCTGTCGGTGCAGGGGCGTTCGCTGGACGGCCCGGCCTGGCCGAAGCCGGAGATGGAGAGGAAGACCACATCCGGCTTGCCGGCTGCGGGCGTGATGCCGATGCGCCGCGCCACGCCGGGGCGGAAGGCTTCCAGGATCACATCCGCCTTGGCTGCCAGGGCGGCCAGCCTGGCCTGGTCCTCGGCGGCGGCCAGGTCGAGCATGATGCTGCGCTTGCCGCGGTTATAGGCGGTGTGCATGACCGAATGGGTGCCGGCCTTGGAGGACAGGCCACGCGACCAGTCGCCGGCCGGCGGTTCCACCTTGACCACATTGGCGCCGAGCGCGGCGAGCTGGGTGGCGCAATAGGGGCCAGCGATGCCTTGGCTGGTATCCAGCACGAACAGGCCTTCATAGGGGCGCATGGTTTCCTGACCCGAGTTTGGCTCTATCCTGGCAGCACGAACGCAATAGGGAAGAGCCGTCCGCATGGCATTTTATCAGTACGGCTTGGCTGGAGCACGCCGTCGCGCCGTGCTGGCCGGGGTTTTGGCGGCACCGGCCCTGTGGACCGGCGCGCGCGCGCAGGGGCCGTGGCCGTCCCGCGATCTTGTTCCGTGGCCGTCCCGGCCAACCCGCTTCATCGTGCCCTACCCGCCGGGCGGGCCGACCGACATCATGGGCCGGGTGGTGGCGACGCAGCTCTCGCGCGACCTGCCGCACCCGGTGGTGGTGGAGAACAAGGCCGGCGCCGCGGGCAGCATCGGCAGCGCCGAGGTGGCGCGCGCCAGCCCGGATGGCACGACGTTCCTGGTCAATGCCTCGGCGCATGTCATCGTGCCGCACATGATGCGGCTGCCCTATGACGCGGTGGCGGATTTCGCGCCGGTGACGAATATCGCCATGGTGCCGCTGATGCTGGTGGTGACGCCGGGGCTGCCGGTGCATTCGGTGGCGGAGCTGGTGGCCTATGCCAAGGCCAATCCCGGGCGGCTGTCCTATGCGTCGTCCAGCAATGGCGGGGCGCCGCATCTGGCCGGGGAGCTGTTCAAACAACTGGCGGGGGTGGAGATGCAGCATGTGCCCTACCGAGGCAGCGGCCAGGCGCTGCCGGATTTGCTGGCGGGCAACGTGCAGGTGATGTTCGACAGCATGCCCAGCAGCGCCGGCGCGGTGCGGGATGGCAAGCTGCGCGCGCTGGCGGTGACGACCGAGGGCCGGCAGCCGGCTTTCCCGGAGTTGCCGACGGTGGCCGAGGCCGGGGTGGCCGGCTACGAGATTTCCACCTGGTATGGGATATGGGCGCCGCCGCGCACGCCGGCCGGGATCGTCGGCGCCTTGCAGCAGGCGGTGGCCCACGCGCTGCGCCAGCCGGAGCCGCAGGCGCGCATGGCGGCGCTGGGTGCGGTGCCGGTGGCTGATACGCCGGCGCATTACGCCCGCTTCGTCGAGACCGAGTACGCGCGCTGGGGCCAGCTGGTCACCAGCGCCAACATAAGGGCCGACTGATGCGCGCACTGTTGTGTGAGAGCTGGCGAGCATTCGACCAGCTGGAGATCAAGGACATTCCCGCCCCGCCGCTGCGGCCGGGGGCGGTGCGGCTGCAGGTGGTGGCGGCGGGGATATCCTTCGCCACGCAGCTGGTGGTGGCGGGGAAATATCAGCGCAAGCCGCCCTTGCCCTTCGTGCCCGGCACCGAGATTGCCGGGGTGGTGCTGGAAAGCGCGGATGACGTGGCCAACCCGCTGCCGCCGGGCACGCGCGTCTTCGCCGTGGCGGATTGGGGCGCGCTGGCCGAGGAAGCAGTGGTGGATGCCATCCATGTGGTGCCGGTGCCGGATGGCCTACCGCTGGAAGCCGCCGTGGCCTTCCCGATCAGCTACCCCACCGCTGGGTCAGCGCTGTTGTGGCGGGCCAAGTTGCAGCCGGGGCAATGGGTGCTGGTGCAGGGCGCGGCCGGCGGCGTCGGGCTGGCGGCGGTGGAGATTGCCAAGGCCGTGGGCGCGCATGTCATCGCCCGCGCCGGGGCGGCCAAGCACGGGATGCTGCTGGAGCGCGGCGCCGATGCGGTGCTGGACTCGGCGCTGCCCTTCAAGGAGGAGGTGCGGCGGATCACCCGTGGACGCGGCGTGGATGTGGTGCTGGACGTGCTGGGCGGCGACGCCTTCGACGAAGGGCTGCGCTGCCTGGCGGATGGCGGCACGCTGCTGACCCTTGGCTATGCCGCCGGCGCCATTCCGCAGTTGGGGGTGAACCTGCTGCTGCTGAAGAACATCGCCGTCGCCGGGGTGAACTGGGGCGCCTATGTCGGCTGGTCCCCGGGCTATGACCGGCATGTGTGGGCGCCGGCCTGCCAGGGGTTGTGGCACCAGCTCACCGCATGGTGGGCACAAGGAAAACTGCGGCCGGAGGTGCATGCGGCCTTCCCGCTTGCCCAGTTCCGCGAAGCCATGGCGGAAGTGAGCGGCAGGCGTGCGGTGGGCCGGGTGGTGGTGCGGCCCGGCCAGGGGTAGCTTCGGCGCATGACGAACAGCGCCCCCAGCAAACAGGTGGACATGCGGGTGATGGCGGCGATCGTCGCCAGCGCCTTGTTCATGCAGAACCTCGACAGTGCCGCGATCATCACCGCGTTGCCCAGCATGGCGCGCGACCTGGGCGAGGAGCCGGCGAGGCTGGGCGTCGCCATCACCAGCTACCTGGTCTCCATCACCGTGTTCATCCCGCTGAGCGGCTGGGTGGCGGACCGCTTCGGCGCCAAGCGGGTGTTCATGGCGGCGATCGCCATCTTCACCCTGGCCAGCGTGCTGTGCGGGCGGTCCACCGGGTTGGGAGAGCTGGTGGCTGCCCGTGTGTTCCAGGGCTTCGGCGGCGCGATGATGGTGCCGGTGGCCCGGCTGCTGCTGCTCCGGCGGGTGTCCAAGGAGGACATGCTCTCGGCGATGACCTGGCTGACCATGCCGGCGATGATCGGGCCGATCAGCGGGCCGCCGCTTGGGGGCTTTCTCACCGACGCCTTCGGCTGGCGCAGCGTGTTCTTCATCAACGTGCCCATCGGCATCCTCGGCCTGGGGCTGGTGGCGTGGAAGATCCCGGACGTGCCGCCGGGTGACCCGGGGCCGCCCGATATCAAGGGGCTGCTGCTGATCGGCGTGGCGCTGGCGCTGCTGATGTTCGGCATCGAGACCGTGGGCCGTGGTGTGTTCCCGGTGTGGCTGCCGCCGGCCTGCCTGCTGGCGGGGCTGGCGGTGGGGGTACTGGCGGTGCGGCATTGCCGGGCGCGCAGCCGGCCGGCCATCGATTTTTCCCTGCTGGCGATACCCACCTTCAATCAGGCGACACTGGCGGGCAGCCTGTTCCGTGGTGGCGCCGGGGCCACGCCCTTCCTGGTGCCGATGCTGCTCCAACTGGGCTTTGGCCGCAGCGCCAGCGAAGCCGGGCTGGTCTCCTTCGCCACCGCGCTTGGCGCCATGGCGATGAAGCCGCTGGCCCGGCCGATTTTGCGGCGCTTCGGCTTCCGCACCGCGCTGGTGGGCAATGCGCTGTTCGCCGCCGCGGGCATTGCGGTGTGCGCCGCCTTCAGCCCGGCCTGGCCGGTGATGGCGATTTTCCTGTTGTTGGCGCTGGGCGGGCTGGCGCGCAGTTTGCAGTTCACCGCGCTGAACACCCTGGCGTTTGCGGATGTGCCGCAGGGCCGGCTTTCCGCCGCCACCAGCTTCTTCGGCACGGCGCAGCAGCTTTCCCCGGCGCTGGGCGTGGTGCTGGCCACTGCCAGCCTGGAGGCCAGCGCGGCGCTGCATGGCCGGCCGGGGCTGCTGACCAGTGCCGATTTCAGCTGGTCGTTCATGATCTCGGCGCTGGTGGTGGCGGCCTCGGCGCCGTTATTCACCCGGCTGCGGCGGGATGCCGGCAGCCAGGTCAGCGGGCATTCAGCCGCGCCGGCGCCCGGCCGCAGCTAGGGCGTGATCGCTTCTGACCGAAGCGCTCACACTCTAGGCTTGGGATTGGAGAGACTGATTCACGGCTTACGGCGATTCCGCCTTAGCCGATCAGCCGCTAAGCGTTGTTCGCCGAAGCACCGGCGGGCGCACGGCCGCTGCCGATGGCCGCCAGGATGCCGCCGACCAGCGCCAGCACCATGCACACCGCCACCAGCGTGCCGCCCAGGATCGCGCCCGCGATGGAGCTGAAGATCAGCAGCACGCCGGCGGTCCGGCCGCGCGCGCCGATGGCGACCGCGCTGAGAATGATAACCAGGAATGAGAACGCCAGGCCGCCGAAACCCAGTCCCACGACGGTCGACGCGTTGTCGGCCTTGAAGGCCGACCCCATGCCGCCGAGTCCCAGTGTCGTCAGCGCCGCCAACACGCCGAAGATACCGGCGATCAGGCCGATGATTCCGCCAGCTTTTCTCATGTCTTGGACCTCTTGCCACAATCTTGTCGGCGCCGGGTTTGACGCAGGGAGACGGGCAAGGAAAGGTAGAAAGTTACAAGACCTAAGAACTAGTCGCGCCGAGCGCCGGCTGGCGTCGCGGTTCAGCCGAGCAGCAGCGCGCCGGTCTCGAAGCCCGCGAACATGTAGCCCTGGCCGCGCACGGTCTTGACCGCGCTGTCCTGGCCCAGCTTGCGGCGCAGGCGCATCACCAGGTTGTCCACCGAACGGTCGGTCGGGTCGATCCGCCGGCGCAGCACGTGCTGCGCCACGGTGTCGCGGCAGATGGTGGCGCCGGGGGCGTGGGTCAGCAGGCGGAACAGGTCGAACTCGGCGCTGGTCAGCTGCGCATCGGCGCCGCAGGGCCGCAGCAGGGTGCGGCGTGCCGGTACCAGGCGCCAGGCGGTGGCCTCGCCCCGGCCAGTGCCCCAGCCACCACGGCGCAGCACGGCGCGGGCGCGGGCCAGCGCCACCTCGGGCGGCTCGGCCGGGTCCAGCACGTCGTCGGCGCCGGCGTCCAGCAGCGCCGCCACCAGGGCGCCGGGCAGGCGGGGCGCCAGCACCAGGCAGGGCAGCCGCTGCGCGCCGCGCAACTCGCCGAGGGCCGCGACCAGATCGGCCGGGTCGGCCGGGGCGCGCACCAGCAGCAGGTCGGGCGGGAAGGCGTCATCGGCGGCGGGGGTGCGGCGCAGCGGCAGGGTCAGCAGGTCGGCGCGCAGGCCGGCGCGGGCGAGCAGCCGCAGCAGGCGGTCGGCCAGCTGTTCGGCCGGACCCAGGCCGGCATGGTGCAACCTGTTCTGCACGTGACCCATTGGACACCCTGTCGGAGGCGGCGCGGCGCGAAGACCGCTCAGATACCAGCTTCGTGATGACAGTGGCGGGAAGTTGCTGCACCGCGGAAGGTGCAACGCGGTGCGTCCCGGTGCATGTCGGGGCGCTTGAAAGCCGCGGAAACGTTGCGTCTTGCCGCTAGGTGCTGGCCAAAGCCTCGGAAAACAAGGCGCGCAGCTGCACCAGGGTGCGCCGACGCAGGCCATCCGCGGCTTCCACGGCGGCCAGGTCGAAGTCGCTGATCGCGAGGGTGTGTTCAACCGGCAGGCGCATGGTGGTCGGCGCGCTCTGCACGCTGCGCGGCAGCCGGTCCAGCAGCTCCTGCTCCAGGGCGCCTTCCCAGCCGGTCATGTTCAGCTCGCCGACGCGGGCGACGCAGGCGGCCCAGCGTTCCTGCGCCGCGGTCGGGTCGGCCAGCAACTCGCCCAGGCGGAAGCCGACCATGTGGGTGACCCCGGGCGAGGCGGTGGGGGCGAATTCGCGGACCATGGCGAAGCCGTCCAGCACCTCCGCCTTGCGCGTCGCGCTGCCCCAGAACACCGCGAAGCCGAAGCTGTCCTGGCGCGCCACTTCCTCGGCCGCGACCCAGAGCTTGTTGTTCAGCGCGAAGGCCGGGCCGCGGCCGTGCCAGTTCTGGTCGTCGCGGAACTCGGCTTCCAACACGCCGCTGCTCATGCGGATTTCGCCGACCACGGCGAAGGGCCGCGCCACGCGGACCGAATCGTACATGAACAGCCAGAGCCCGCCGTATTGCGCCAGCGCCTTGTCCAGCCCCTGCGCCGCCGCCCATTGCACGGCATTGCCCAGCAGGCCGGGCGACGAAGCCGGGCCGGGCACCGGCGCCAGCGGGATTTTCAGCGCGGCGTTGAACTCGGCGTCCGGGCGGGTCCAGTCGGCCATGCAGAAGCCGGGCAGGCGGCGGGCGATGGCCTGGGTCAGCGTGACCAGGTTGTGTTCGGCCGGGCGGACCTGGCCGGAGAGCCAGCGGGTGACCACCGACTTGTCGATGCCGACTTCCTGGGCGATGCCGGCGCGGCCCAGATTGGCCTGGCCGATGGCGAGACGGAGCCGGGCGGCAAAGTCAAGAGGTCCGGCGGGGCGCAGCATTGGGTTTGTTGGACTCGGCTTCTGATGGGGGGTCCGATCCTATAGCATGTCGGCAAAGCATGCTTTTTTGCAATATCGCCAGCGGCTTTAATCTTGCGCGCGCCCTGCGGCTCTCGCCGCGGCGGGCGGGCGAACCGGGTAGGCGGGCCTGGCGTTGCGGTGGTGGAAGCGCGGCCCCAGCGCCCCGGCGGGGTTGCCCCGCCGCCTCTCTGACCGCGCCGAGGCCCATGCCAAACCCAGACCCCGCCGCGGCCATGCCCGGCCCGCCACCTCCCCCGCCGCCGCCCTTGGCCGCACCGCGCGTGGCGCCCAGCGTGGCCGGGCCGGCGGCGCTGCAGGCGGTGGCGCTGGTGGCGGTGCTGTATTTCGGGCGGGAGTTGTTCATGCCGCTGGTTGTGGCGGTGCTGCTGGCCTTCGTGCTGGCGCCGCTGGCCGGGCTGCTGCGCCAGTTGCATGTGCCGCGCCCGCCGGCGGTGCTGCTCTCGGTCGGGCTGGCCTTTGCGCTGATCCTCGGCATCGGCGCCATGCTGGGGCGCCAGGTCAGCCTGCTGGCGGAGAACCTGCCGGCCTACCAGACCACGGTGCAGGGCAAGCTGGCCGGGCTGCGCGCCGCCGGCGGCTGGCTGGACAGGCTGAGCGGCACGCTTTCCGAGATGCGCCATGCCGCGCCAACCGCCCCGGTGGCGCCCAGTGCCGCGCCGGAGCCGCGGCCGATGCTGGTGGAGGTGCGGGCGCCGGAGCCGGGCGCCTTGCAGACCCTGCGTGACGTGGCCGAACCGCTGCTGGGGCCGCTGGCCACGGTGGCGATGGTGCTGATCCTGGTGGTGTTCATCCTGCTGTACCGGGAGGACCTGCGCGACCGGCTGATCCGCCTGGCCGGGGCGCGCGACCTGCACCGGACCATGGCGGCGATGGACGACGCGGCCTATCGGCTGTCCCGCTATTTCCTGGCGCAGACCGCCATGAACGCCGGCTTCGGCGTGTTCATCGCGGTGGCGCTATGGGTCATCGGCGTGCCGAACCCGGCGTTGTGGGGCGCGGTGGCAGGCATCGCGCGGTTCATCCCCTTCATCGGCGCCTTCCTGGCCGGCATCTTCCCGGCGGTGCTGGCGGTGGCGGTGGACCCGGGTTGGGGCATGCTGGTGGCGGTGCTGGGGCTGTTCGCGGTCTCGGAGCTGCTGATGGGCCAGGTGCTGGAGCCCTGGGTCTTCGGGCATTCCACCGGGCTGTCGCCCATCGCCATCGTCGCCGCCGCCACCTTCTGGACCTGGCTGTGGGGGCCGGTGGGGCTGCTGCTGAGCGTGCCGCTGACGGTGTGCCTGGTTGTGCTGGGCCGCCACGTGGAGAAGCTGGCGTTCCTGGAGGTGGCGCTGGGCGACCAGCCGGCGCTGGAGCCGGAGGAGCAGTTCTACCAGCGGGCGCTGGCCGGCGACACCGATGCGCTGATCGAGCAGGCGGAGAAGTGCCTGAAGGAAAAGCCGCTGGCCGAGTACATCGACGCGGTGGCGATGCCGGCGTTGCGGCTGGCGCAGCTGGACCTGGCGCGGGGCAGCCTGGCGGAGGATCGGCTGGAGCGGTTCCGCGCCTCGCTGGGCGAGTTGGTCGAGGACCTGGAGGAAGCCGCCGACGAGCCGGCGGCGCTGCCGCCGCTGGGCTGGCAGGCGCCGGGGGCGGTGTTGTGCCTGGGCGGGCGCGGCCCGCTGGACGGGCTGGCGGCGGCGCTGCTGTCGCGGGTGCTGACGGCGCAGGGCTTCGGCGTGCAACAGGGCGGCATGATCGGGCCGCCCGTGGGCAGCGGGCCGATGGCGCCACCGCGGCTGGCCTGCTTCTGCTTTGTCGAGGGCGGCAGCAGCGCGGCGACCGCGCGCACCCTGCTGCGCCGGCAGCGGCGGCGGCTGCCGGGGGTGCCGGCGCTGGCGCTGGCCTGGCAGGCGGCGCCGACGGGCGGGCTGGTACAGGCGCTGAAGGCCGAGGGTGCCTTGCTGGCGGCAACCTTGCCCGAGGCGCTGGCCGCGGCGGTGGAGGTGGCCGGTGAGGCGGCGCCGCCGGCGGCCGTGCGGCTGCCATGAGGGGCTGGGCTACGCGGATACGCGCAGCACCTGCTACCAGAAGGTGTCGGAGGAGGGCTGACGCCCCCCTCCACGCGGTTCACGCACTCTCGTAGATGCGGGTCAGGCTGAACTCCCGGTGGCCGAGCAGTTCGGCCGCCGTCAGCTCGCCCTCGGCGGTGCGCAGCATGCAGTCCAGCAGCGCTTCGCCGGCGTCGTCCATGTTCATGCGCTTCTGCAGCAAGCCCGTGACATCGACGTCCACGTGCTCGCTCATGGTGCGCTGGGTCCGCGGATTGGCGGTGATCTTGATCACCGGCACGATCGGGTTGCCGATGACGTTGCCCTGGCCGGTCGGGAAGAAGTGTACCGCATAGCCGGAGGCGGCGCAGAGCGTGACCATCTCGGCCGCGGCCGACGATGAATCCATGAACCAGAGGCCGGAGTGGGTCGGCGCCTCGGCCTTGTCCAGTACGCCATCGACAATGCACTTCTTGCCGATCTTCTGGATATTGCCGAGGGCCTTTTCCTCGATGGTGGTCAGGCCACCCTCGATGTTGCCCTTGGTCGGCTGACTATCAGAAAGATCGCTGGTCTTGTTGGCTTCGACCACGCGCTGGTAGCGGTCGAACATCGCCTGGAAGCCGGCGCGGATTTCCGGGGTGCGGCAGCGCGCCGCCACCAGGTGCTCGCCGCCGGTCAGCTCGGTCGTCTCGCCGAAGACCAGCGTGTTGCCGTTCTCCCACAGCTTGTCGAAGGCGTTGCCGTTGGTCGGGCAGCTGGCCAGGCCGGAGGTGGTGTCGCTCTCGCCGCACTTGGTGGAGACCCAGAGGTCGACCAGCGGGGCCTTCGACTTCTTCAGCTTGGAGGCGTGCTTGACCATGCGGTAGGCGGCATGGCTGGCGCGGGCGATGGTGTTGATGTCGCCATGCTGCTCGATGCCGAAGAACTCCACGGGCTTGCCGCTCGCCGCAATGCCCTCGGCGATCTTGCCGGCCCAGCCGGGTTCGATGCCGATGATGACCACGCCGGCGACGTTCGGGTTGCAGCCGGTGCCGATCAGGGTGCGGAAGTGCAGTTCAAGGTCGTAGCCGAATTGCAGGCGGCCATAGGCGTGCGGGATCGCCATGCAGCCCTTGATGTTGTGGGCCACCGCTTCGCAGGCCGCGTTGGAAAGGTCGTCCACCGGCAGGATGATGACGTGGTTGCGCACGCCCATGCGGCCGTTCTCGCGGCGCCAGCCTTCGAAGCTGGCGTTCTTCAGGTCCATTGCCATGTCTGCGGCCCCTACCAGCGCTTCGTCTTGACGTTGTGGACATGGGCGTGTTCGCCGGCGCCGATGTTGGCGACCGCCTTCCCGATATCCGTGCCGTACTTGATGATGGTGTCGCCATTGCCGATGGCGCGGACCGCCAGCTTGTGGCCGATGGGGATGTCGTTGATCGCCTTGAACTCGATCATCTTGTCCTGGTCCATGATCCAGCCGGTCAGCGGCTGGCCGGCCTTCAGGCCCTCCACCACCACCACGCCCACGCTGTCGCCCTCGTCATGGACGACGAAATGGATCGTCATCGCGTTTGCTCCCCTGATTGCAGACTGGTCGGCAGGTTAGTTGCGGCGTGGCGGCGGGTCTATGGGGCTTGGTGCTGGGCGGCGGGCAGCGGCACCGGGGCGGTCAGTGCCAGGCGGGCACGGCGGGTCAGCCGCACCGCGGCGGAGTCCAGCGGCAGGGCCAGCACCGCCAACAACGCCGCCGCCGCCGCGGGCAGGCCGAGGCGGAGGCTGCGCGCCACCAGCGCGGCCAGGGCGTCCGCCACCACCGGGCCGTTGGCGTCATCGTCGAGGCGCCCCCAGAAGGCGATGCGGCCGCCGAGGCGGGCGACGGCGATGGCAGCATTGGCGGCCAGACCGCCGACACCCATGCTATAGCCGCGCGCGGTGGACTTGGTCGGGCGTTGGGGGATGTCATCGACGACCCACGCGTGGTCCACCACCACGCTGCCCAGCACGATGACCAGCGGTGCGGTGGGCGAGGCAAGGGGATTTGACATGCGACGAGAGCACTCCGCGGCGCCAGGGGTTGCAGGGGCCGGAAGGTCCGGGAAGCCTGGGGCCGGGAAGCCTGGGGCCGGGAAGCCCGGGCGCGCGGGTGAAGGCAAGCCGGGGCGTGCGGGCGCAGGTGGACCGGGGCGCGGTGCATTTGGCGCGCCAGGGCGTGACGCCGGCCCGAAGCCGGGTCGCGGCGGCAAGGCGGCAGCGGCAGAAGCCGGTGCGGGCGGCCGGCTGCGCGGGGAGCCACCGCGGCGTGGGCTGGGCAAAGCCGGACCGGGCAAAGCTGGGCCGGGCAAGCCCGGGTTGGGCAAAGCCGCTGCCGGGCGCGGCGGCAAGCCGGCTGGTGGCAAGCTGAGTTTTGGCAAGGCGGGGCCGGGCCGGGTCTCGGCGGGCGGGCGCGGCCCGCGGACAGGGGCGGAGCGCCCCGCGATCTCGGCGGAGCGGGCCGGGCCGGCGCTGGTGCTGCTGCATCGGGATGACGAGGTGCTGGTGGTCAACAAGCCCGCGGGCCTGGCGGTGGCGCCGGGGCTGCGCGGCGGGCCGAGCCTGGAGGACCAGTTGCCCGACCTGCAGATGGGCAAGAAGCGGCCGCCGCAACCGGTGCATCGGCTGGACCAGGACACCGCGGGCTGCCTGGTGCTGGGGCGGTCCAAGCCGGCCCTGGCGGCGCTGGGCGCGTTGTTCGCCGAGGGCACGGTGCGCAAGACCTACTGGGCGGTGGTGCGCGGCGGGCCGAAGCAGGATGCCGGCGTGCTGGAAGCGCCGCTGCTGAAGGTTTCCACCAAGGCCACCGGCTGGCGCATGGTGGTGGACCCGAAGGGCCTGCCGGCGGTGACGGAATGGCGCGTGCTCGGACGTGGCGGTGGGCTGGCCTGGCTGGAACTGCGCCCGCGCACCGGCCGGACGCACCAGATCCGCGTGCATTGCGCGCATCTGGGCCACCCCATTCTGGGGGATGCCCGTTACGGCGGCGGTGCGGGGGCGCTGCACCTGCTGGCGCGGTCCATCGCGCTGCCGTTGGAGCCGCCGGTGCTGGCAACGGCGCCGGTGCCGCCGCATATGCGCACGGCGATGGCGGGTTGCGGCTGGTCGCCGTGACCGTGCTGCTGGCGCTGCTGCTGGCCTGGTCGGTGCCGGGCGCGCTGGCGCAGCGCGGTGGTTGCGGGCTGGGGCTGGGCTTGCAGGCCATGACCCAGGCCGACGGGATGCTGGCAGCGCCTGTGGCTGGCCTGGGCGAGGGGCGCGCGCAAGCCGCCACCGTGGTGACGGAACTGGCCGAGGCGCAGGGCCGGTTGCAGGGCTGCGGCTGCCGTCGGGTGGCGGAGCAGGTCGCCGAGGCCAGCGGCATCGCCGAGGCGGCGCGCGCCGCGGCCGACGTGCCGGCGCTGCGGGCCACGCTGGCACGGGCGCGGTATGCGCTGGGCCTGGCGCGGGAGCGGGCCGGCCGGGACGGGTGCGCCTGACGGGGCTGCCTGACGGATGCGCCTGACTACTCGAAGCTGACCCATTTGCGCGGCGGCGGGGCGCTGGCGTCGCGGATGGCGGCCTGGACCGCGGTGTCCAGCGCTTCCAGGAAGCGGCTGCGGTCCTGCTTCTGCATCGCGGCCGGGCCGCCGGTGGGGATGCCGGTGGCGCGCAGGTGTTCCCCCACCGCGCGGCCGGCCAGGGCGGTACCGATATTGTCCAGCGTCCAGTGGTGGCCCTTGGGGTTCAGCGCGCGGGCGGCCTTTTCCAGGCAGCGGGCGGCCAAGGGAATGTCTGACGTGACGCAGACATCGCCGCGCAGGATGCGTTCGGCGATCCAGTCATCGGCGGCGTCGGGGCCTTCGGCGACGATCTGCATGAGCACGTTCGGCAGGTCGGGCGGGCGGATCGGGCGGCTGCCATTGGCCACCACGATGACCGGCAGGTTGTTGAGCCGGGTGGCGACCCGGAACACCTCGTCGCGCACCGGGCAGGCGTCGCCGTCCACGTAGATGGTTGTCATGCCGCGGATTTAGCGCGGGTGGTCGGGGAGCAACAGGGGGCGTGCAGGTTGGCGGTGGCAGGCCGGTCAGGCGCGACCCCACCTGCGCCGTCAAGCGGCGACCCCACCTGCGCCGTCAAGCGGCGACCCCACCCGCGCCGCATAGCGGCGATTCCCACCCGCGCCGCATAGCGGCGACAGCCTCACCGCACCCGGACCTGCGCGGCGGCGGCGATGCCGTCCGCGTCCAGTACCGTGACGCGGTAGAAGCCGGGGCCTTCCGGCGACCAGGCGGCTTCGCGCTTGGCGGCTTCGTGGGCCAGCGGCTTGCCATCCACCAGGAACACCAGCGGGCGGCGGCCACCGGCGGCGCGCAAGGTCACGCGGGACTCTCCCTCGGCCAGCACCGCGCCCTGCGGCGGGAACAGCAGGCGCAGGCGGTCCACGCGCTCGGCCATGGGGCTGGCGATGGCGCGGGCGTCGCTGCCCTCGCGCGGGTTGGCGGGCAGGCGCTCGAACGCCTGGGCCAGCAGCGGCAGCGCCAGGCGGGCGCCGGTGGGCAGGCCGTTGTCGTTGATCATCGGCGTGCCGTCGGGCCGGCCGACCCAGACGCCCACGACATGCTGACCGTCGAAGCCCATGGCCCAGGCGTCTCGGCCGCCCCAGCTGGTGCCGGTTTTCCAGGCGATGCCGGCCGGGCCGCCAGCGGGGAAGGGCTGCACCAGAATGCCGGTGAGCATGGCGGCGGCGCGGCGTTCCAGCACCTGCCGGCGGGGTGGCTCGGCGGCGCTGGGCAGGAAGCGCAACGGCGCCGCGCGGCCGCCATCGGCCAGGGTGGCGTAGAGCGTGGCCATGTCGCGCAGCGTCTCCCCGGCGCCGCCCAGCGCCAGCGGCAGGGCGGGGTCGTTGCCGGGTGGCAGCCGCGGCGGGGCGCCGGCCGCCTTCAGCGCGGAGGCGAAGCGCAGCGGGCCGATCTCATGCAGCAGTGCCACGGCCGGCAGGTTCAGCGAATGGCGCAGCGCCTCGGCCACCGTAATGCGGCCAGCGAAGCCGCGGTCCAGGTTTTCCGGCGCGTAGCTGCCGAAGCGCCGGGGCAGGTCGTCCAGCAATGTGCCGGGCTGGGCGATGCCGGCCTCGAAGGCCATGGCGTAGAGCAGCGGCTTCAGCGCCGAGCCGGGGGAGCGCACCGCGCGGGTCAGGTCCAGCGCGCCGGCGCGGTCGGGGTCGTTGAACTGGCCGCCGACCAGGGCGCGGACCTCCCGGCTGCGCCAGTCGGCCAGGATCAGGGCGACCGAGACGCGCGGCGGCAGGCGGCGCAGGGCTGACGCGGCGATGTCCTCGGCGGCGCGTTGCAGGTTGGCGTCCAGCGTCGTGCGGAGCGGGCCGGTGCTGGCCCGGGCCAGCTCGCGCGCCAGGTGCGGCGCCAGGTTGGGCATCGGCAGGCGGCGGCTGGGCACGGCTGCGGCCAGGGCGCGGTCGGCTTCGCTGATGTTGCGGGCGCCGCGGGCGCGGGCGTGCAGCACGGCGGTGCGGGCGGCTTCGGCGGCGGCGGGGTGGCGGTCCGGCCTGGTGCGCTCGGGCTGGCGCGGCACGGCGACCAGCAGCGCCGCCTCGGCCACGTCCAGCTGCGCGGCGGAGCGGCCGAACCAGGCGAGCGCCCCGGCGCGGATGCCCTCAAGGTTGCCGCCCTGTGGCGCCAGCGTCAGCCAGATGCCGAGGATTTCCGCCTTGGAGTAGCGCCATTCCAGCTGCACCGCGCGGGCAGCCTCGATCAGCTTGCTGCGCAGCGTGCGCGGGCGTGGCTCCAGCAGGCGCACCGCCTGCATGGTCAGGGTGGAGCCACCGGAGACGACGCGGCCGGCGCGCAGCCATTGCAGGCTGGCGCGGGCCAGGGCGAAGGGGTCCACGCCGGGGTGCCAGCGGAAGCGGCGATCCTCGGCGGCGATCAGCAGGTCCAGCAGGTGGGGCGGCACGTCGGCGGTGGTCGTGGCCAGGCGCCAGACGCCGCCGGAGGCGGGCAGCACGGCGAGGGGACGGCCCTCGCGGTCGCGCAGGTCGGGCGAGACCTGCTGCCAGCGTGTCAGGTCCGGCGGCAAGGCGCGGTCCAGCGCCGCGAGCGTGCCAAGCAGCAGCGCCAGCCCGAGGGTGGCGAGCTGAGCACGGCGGGAGCGGATGGCGCGGTGGAGGAAGCGCGGCACAGCGAGGTTGCGGCGGAAGGGCCGCGTGGCAGCCGGGCCGGAACCGTCGCGCGGCGGCGCGGCGCCGGTGACCGCGCGGTGCAGGCGGGCGGCGGCCTGGCGCAACCGCGCCAGCACCGTGCCGTCCCGCCCCGCGCCGCGGCTCATTCGCCCGGCGTCACCTGCACGCGGCGGGCGGCGGCGCGGGCGAAGACGGCCGGGCGGTACATGTCCGCCAGGTCGGCGCCCGGCAGTTCGAACCGGCCGGCGGTCACCGCCCGCAGCCGCACCGCCAGGCGGAAGCCGGGGGCCTCGGCGGTCAGGTCCAGCGCGGCGGCGAAGCGGTCATCCAGCGCGGGCTGGGCCACGGCTTCGGTCAGCTCGCCCAGCCAGGGCATGCCGGTGACGGCGCCGGGGCCGAGGCGGGTGACGATCTCCCACCCCGCCGGCAGGCCCTGCTGCAGCAGGGCGCGATGCGCCTCGCGGTCGTCGGCGCGGCCTTCCAGCAGCATGACGAAGACCTGGCTCTGGCGCAGCTGGTCGGTCTCCAGCGGCTTGCCGTCCAGCGCGAAGAAGCGGCGCGTGACGCGCATGCCCGCGGCAGCGGCGGGCAGGGCTTCCTTGGGGATGCCGGTGACCGCGACACTTTCCCACACCGTGGCCCGGCCGGTGTTCTTCAGCTTGGCCGGGCCGGTGAGGGGCAGCGAGACGCGGAAGCCGGCGGGCTGCACCGCCTGGCCGTTCAGGCTGATGCTGGGCGGCTGGCTGCCACGGCCCAGCGCCTGGGCGGCGGCGATGGCCCAGGCCTGGTCCTGGGTGGTGGTGGCGGCGGGGGTGAACTCGGCCCCGGGTAGCCGGGCGATCAGCGCCGGCAGCCGTTCGGCCAGCAGCCCGCTTTCCTGCAACAGCAGGATCACCGCCAGGCTGTCCCGCGCCGCGGTGCCGTAGTCGAAGGCCCACCAGCGGCGGGCCGGGGCGGCCAGGGCGGCGGTGAAGGCGGCCTCGGCACGCGCCTTGTCGCCGGCGCGGGCGAAGGCGCTGGCCAGTTGCGCTTTGGCCAGCGGGGTCGGCAGCGCGTCCAGCTGTTCCATCAGGCGGCGGGCGGCGCCCAGGCGGTGGCGGCCGGCCATGCCCAGCACATGCAGCCGATAGGCCTGGGCGGCGCGTTCCTCCGGCGTGTTCGGCTCGCCGATGTCCACGTCCGAGAGGACCGCCTTCAGCGCTTCCTCCAGCGCGGCGTCGGGCACCGTGGCGCCGGCCGCCTTGGCGCGCAGCAGGGCTTCCACCGCGTAGTTGCCCAGCCAGGGCTCGGCGCTGCCGCCGGAGGACCACAGGCCGAACTGGCCATCGAAGCGCTGGCGCAGCAGCACCCCCTCCACGCCGCGTTGCAGCAGGCCGGCGCGGTCGGGGGTATCAGGGTAGGCGGCCATCGCCATCAACTTGGAGGCGGATTGCTCCAGGCAGGCGAAGGGATAGGCCTCCAGCGCGCGCAGCATGCCCGCGACGTCGTAGCGGTTGGGGCCGCCGACGCTGACGCTGGCGCGCCAGGTGCCGGGGATGAAGCGGTCGAGCGGCGGGTTGAGGGCGACTTCGCGGCCGGCGGCGAGTTCGGCGGCGGCGACTTCGGTGACGATCGGGCGGGAGGAGCGCACGGTGATGCGGTAGTCATGCGCCGCGGTGAAGCCGTTCGGGCCGGTGACGGCCAGGCGCAGCATGCCTTCCCCGGCGCCGGTGGCGCGCAGGGCGCTGGCCGGGGTGGCCCGGGCGCCATTGGCCAGACGCAGCACGTGCCGCACCGGGCCGGCCAAGGGGCTGACCAGGGCGATGGCGCCCTGCGTCGTCAGCGTGGCGGTGATCTCGCCTTCCGGCAGGTCCAGGTTGTGCAGCAGCAGCGGCAGCCGGGCTTCGTCGCCGGGGGCCAGGAAGCGCGGCAGCATGGCTTCCGCCACCACGGGGTCGCGCACTGTCAGCGGCCGCGCGGCGGCGCCGGTGCGGCTGCCGCTCCAGGCCACCGCCATCAGGCGCAGCTCGCCGGCGAAGTCCGGGATATCCAGCGTGACGCTGGCGGTGCCATCGGCCGCGACGGCGATCGGGCCGCTGAACAGCGAGACATTGCGCTGCGGGATTTCCAGCTTGCCCTGGTCGCCCAGCCCGTCGCCGCCCTGGCGCAGCGTGGCGGCCTCGCCATCGGCCGGGGCGATCAGCCGGCCGTAGTCGTCGCGGATATCCA
>CANBNK010000070.1 GCA_947371015.1 Acetobacteraceae bacterium
TCGCCGGCATGCGCCTGGGCCTCGCCACCACGGCGTTCACCCTGGCCACCCTGCGGCCGCGGCGCGCCACGGCCTTCGCCGCCGCCACGCTGCGCCGGCTTCGGCCCACCCTGGCCACGGCCACCGCCGCCACCGCCGCCCGGGCGGCCGCTGCGTGCAGGACCCTGGGGCTGGAACTTGCTGCCGCGCCCGGTCGGCTTCACCAGGGAAACGCTCTGGTCGTGGCGCATGTCCTCGGCGGGAATGTCGTTGCGGATCAGCTTCTCCACTGCCCACAGCTTCTCCAGCTCATCCGGCGCGCACAGCGCCACGGCCTCACCGGAAGCGCCGGCGCGGGCGGTGCGGCCGATGCGGTGGACGTAGCTCTCGGGGGTGTCCGGCAGGTCGTACTGCACCACGTGGGTGATGCCATCCACGTCGATCCCGCGGGCCGCGATATCGGTGGCGACGAGGATCGGCGCGCGGCCCTCGCGGAACTCCCACAGGGCGCGCTCGCGCTGGCCCTGGCTCTTGTTGCCATGGATGGCGTTGGAGGCCAGGCCGTCCTGCTCCAGCTGCTTCACCACCCGGTCGGCGCCGTGCTTGGTGCGGGCGAAGACCAGGGTACGGCCAACGCCTTCGCCGCGCAGCAGCTGCGCCAGCAGGCCGCGCTTGCGCCCGGCTTCGATGTGCAGCACGCGCTGGTTGACGCGGTCCGCCGTGGAGGCGACCGGCGCCACTTCAACGCGCACCGGCTGGTTCAGCAGGTCGGCGGCCAGCTTGGCAATCTCGACCGGCATGGTGGCGCTGAAGAACAGCGTCTGCCGGCCACGCGGCACGGCGTTGCAGACTTGGCGGATGGCGGGCAGGAAGCCCTTGTCCAGCATCTGGTCGGCTTCATCCAGCACCAGCACTTCCACGCGGTCCAGCCGGGCGGTGCCGGCGGCCAGGTGGTCCATCAGGCGGCCCGGGGTGGCGACCACCACGTCCACGCCATTGCCCAGGGCGCGGCGCTGCGGGCCGTGCGGCACGCCGCCGAACACCGTGGTGACGCTGTGGCCCAGGTGCTTGCCATAGGTCTTGAAGCTGTCGGCGATCTGGGTGGCCAGTTCGCGCGTCGGGCTCAGCACCAGCACGCGGCAACCGCCACGCGGCGGGCGGCCACCGGAAGCTGCCAGCTTGTGCAGGATGGGCAGGGCGAAGGCGGCGGTCTTGCCGGTGCCGGTCTGGGCAATGCCCAGCAGGTCGCGGCCTTCCATCACCTTCGGAATCGCCTGCGCCTGGATCGGCGTGGGGGTGGTGTAACCGCTGTCGGCGAGCGCGCGCAGCAAAGGCTCGGCCAGGTTGAGGTCGGTGAAATTTGTCACGTTATGAATACAGTCCATCGCGCGACCGCGCGCCATCAAGGGCGCGCCGAGCCGCGAGTTTCGGGGTGGCGACCCCGCGTGGCTGGGTCATGCCGTGCATATTCTATGCGGTGGCCCGACAGTCCGGCGCGGCCCGGCCTGGTTCGGCAAGGGCGCCGCTCACGCGGTCGGGGCACGGTGGTGGCTCCCGTAGGGGTGCCGACGAAGGGCGTATGCGCGTTCGCGGCTGCGAAAGCAAGGGAAGTCTGGCTGTCCGATTCTGGCGTCTGATCGTCGCCGCTGGAATCACCCGCGGCGTGAATCAGCCGCTCGAACATCAGCTAGAGTCTGTCAGACGCTCCCGTGAAGCGTCTGACAGACTCTAGCCCCGCCGGAACCCCGGCCCGTCCGGCTGCGCGGCGAATTCCTCGGTCAGCGCATCCACCCGCGCCATCGGCGGCCCGCGCCGGCAGAGGGTCAGCAGCGCCTGCACCGCGGCCTCCTCGCCTGCCACCAGCGCCTGGACGCTGCCATCCGGCCGGTTGCGCACCCAGCCATGTAGCCCCAACCGGCCGGCTTCCCGCAGCATCCAGTCGCGGTAGCCAACCCCCTGCACCCGGCCCTCGATCCGCAGCAGCCGGGCCTGCACCGCCTCAGCCCTCGCGGCTCAACGCCAGCAGCCGCGCCGCCAATGCCACGTCGGCCGCGCCGCGGGCGCGCTTGTTCTCGGATGCCGGGTCGCTGCCCCAGAAGGCTTCCTGGAATATCTCATCCAGCACCGAAAGCGCGTGCGCCGCATCGCCCTCCAGCCGGCCATGCAACACCGCCAGCGCCAGCACCAGGCTGCCCGTGGCGGGCACCAGCAGGCCCAGCGCCGCCAGCTCCAGCGTGTTGCAGGCGGCCACCACGCGGTGCAGCGCCGCCAGGGCTTCCGGCGGCTGCGGCACCGGCATCAGGCCGACCGTCACGCGCAACGGCGCGTCCAGTTGCAGCGCCGCCCAGTCCAGCAGCGGCTGCCATTCGGCCGCCTGGCGCGCCGCCAGCTTGTCATCCTCGGCGCGGTAGCACAGCAGGTCGGTCTCGGCGAACTTGGCCAGCCCCTCGATCTGCGCGGCCGCATTCACCGCCAGGCGTTCCTGCGCCGTGCCGGCCAGGCGCGTCAGCGGCACATTCTCCATGCTCATCTCGCCGCCCTTGGCGCCGCCGGCGGCGGCCCATTCGGCGGCGATGGCGCGCGCCAGCGCCAGGCTTTCGACCAGCAGGGGCGTGCCACTAGGCAGCCGCACTGGGCGACCATCCAGTTGCACACCATAGCCACCCGGTTGCGCCGCATGGGCAGCGCTGTCCCAGAACCTCTTCATGCGGCGCTATGTGGACCCTGGCTCACCGCCCGAAAAGCCCCCGCAGTCCTTGGGGCACCGCGCCGACACCGGGAAGGACCGGCGTCGTGCCCGCGGAAGGCGCTGCCGGGCGGGCCGGCGCGGCGCTGCGCGTCGGCGCCGCCGAGGCCGGCACCGGCCCCTGCCGGCCGCTGCGGGCAAGGGCCAGCTGGGTGGCGCAGTCGGAAAGCTCGCCAACGCCGGCGGTACCGGTCACCGCGCCGGCCGCGCCGCCGAGCAGCCCGCCCAGCGGGTTGTTGGCGCCGCCGACGCTGCCCAGGCCATTCATCACCTGGCCGGCCGCTCCGGCCACGGTGCCGGTGGCCGCGCCGGCCGCCACCGCGCCATAGTCGAAGCGCGGTGCGGCGAAGCTGCCGGTGACCGGTATCGGCGCCCGGATGTGGAACAGGCTGATACCCGGGATCGGCAGCGACAGGTCACTGTCCAGCCGCAGGTTCAGCTGTTCATCCCGCAGCGAAACCGAACCGCCGCCGCCGATCTTGCCGAGGGTGGTATCGAGGAACAGCGCGCGGCTGCGGGCAATGCCGGCCTCGGCGTCGAAGCGGAAGGCGGCGCAGGCAATGCCGATGCCCTGGGTCAGCAGCGTGCCACCAGCCGGAACCGCCTGCTGCAACTGCTGCAGGGCGCGGCCCAGCAGGGTATCCGGGCTGTTGCCGCGGCTTTGCAGGCTGGTCACCGCGATGCCGGCATAGCCGGTCAGGCCGGCGGCCACCTGGCGGACAGTACGGCCACGGCCACGCACATCCACATCCAGGTCGATCTTGCCGCTGATCGCCTGGTTCGGCATGCCCAGCCCGTTCATCAGCGCCGGCGCGTCCAGCTGGTCGGTACGGATGGACAGCTGCACCGTCGGCGGCTCCGTCGTCACATCGGCGGCTGCACGCAGTTGCACCCGGCCACCGGGGGAGGTCGCCGAAAGCTCATCCAGCCGGGCCTGGCCATTCTGCGCGGCGAAGACCAGGACCACGTCCTTCAGGCTGGCGCCGCTGGCCAGGAACTCGCCGATGGTCCAGCGCAGATCCGCTTCCAGCAGCTTCAGCACGTCCAACGGCAGGGCGGTGTCGGGGATGACGCGGCCATCATTGCGCGCGGGCGGCGGCGGGGCGGCTGCCGAGGCGCCGGCCGCGGGGGGTCGCGCTGGCGCCTGCAGCGCATCCAGGTTGACGCGGGTGGAGGTCAGGCGGCCGTTCAGCCCTGTGCGCTGGCCGATGATCAGGGTCAGCTCGCCGGTCATGTCGGCTGCCGAGGAAGTCAGCCGCAAACCGCGCAAATGCGCGCCGGAGGCGAAGGCCGCGCTGCGTTCCGCCAGCCGGAACTCCAGCGCCAGATCCTTGATCGGCGGTAGCGCCGCGCCGCCGGCCAGCGGCGCCAGCGCCGCCACGTCCGGCGCCCGCAGGCCCACGGCCAGGTCGATCCCGGTTGCCTGCGCCGGCCGGGCAATGCTGCCCTTCACCGTGCCGCTGGCGCTGCCGGCGTTCAGCGTGATGTCGATGGGATAGGCACCCTGCATGGCGCCGGGCGTGCCGGGCGGCAACAGCAGCGCCGGGGCGCCGAGCGTGCCCGCCAGCTTCAGCGGCTGGCCATGCAGCAGCGCGTCCAGCGCCAGGGTGATGGGCTGGTCCGGCCGTGGCAGGTTGACGCTTAGGCTGGCCAGCCGCAGCTCCGGCACGATGGCGGAAAGGTCGCTCTCGCCGATGGTCAGCTTCACGTCGATCAGCTCCGGCATGGGGGCGCCGGCATCGGCGGCGGTGACCGAAAGCTGGACATTGCGCAGGGCCGGCAGCGGCACGTCCGGCACCCAGCGGCCAAAGCGCGCCAGCTCCGGCACCCGGGCGGTCAGTTCGAAGCGCCAGCCCTTGCCCTGCTGCGGCTGGGCGATGCTGCCAGCCAGGCCGAACCGTCCGCCTTCCGCTTCCAGCGCCAGGTTGACTGGAAATGGCGTGGTGTTCGTCGCCTCTGCCGCGTCGATCAGCCGGGCCAGCGGCCCCATATCGCCAGCCAAGGTGAAGGCGTGGTTGTCCAGCACGAAGTCGCCGTCCAGCCGCAACGGGCCGGTGCCGTCCTCGCTGCGCAGGCTGAGGCTTTTCACCACCAGGGCATGGGTCCGGCGGGCCTGGCCGTCGTGATAGGTGAAGCGGCCATCGGTGATGCTGATGCGGCCGACGCCGAAGCTGAGCCCGGGGCCGCCGGCCGCCGGCTGGGCCGGTTGCGCCGGCTGGGCGGGCGGCGCGGCGGCGGGCTGGAACTGCCAGTTGGGCAGGCCCTGGGCATTGGTTTCCAGCAGGATGTCGGGCGCCACCAGCACCAGGCGGCGCAGTTCGACCCGCTTGGACAGCAGTGGCAGCAGCGCCAGTTCGATGTCGACCTCGCGCACCGTCACCATTTCCGGCCGGCTGCCGCCCGCCATGTTGGCGAAGGCGACGTCGCGCAGTTGCAGCGTCGGCACCAGGGAGAGCCCAAGGCCGATCGGGCCCTTCAGCTCCAGCCGGCGCCCGGTGGCCTGCTCGGCGGCGGCGGTGATGCGCGGCTTGTACTGGTCCAGGTCAAGCGTCGCCAGGAAGATGGCCACGCCGGCAATGGGCAGCACCACCAGCAGGCCAAGGATGATGGCGACCCAGCGCCAGACGCGCCGGCGCGGCTTTGCGAGTTCTTCCGCCATGGGTCGGACCCCTCCCTGATGATCTATGGAAATGATAGCGCAATTCCGCCCCGCCCAGGAGGCTTTCGTCGCCGCGATGACCGACCGTCCCGCACCGCGGCACCGGCCGCTGCGCCTCCCCCGCCGGCGCCGGCCGTGCTAGCGGTGGCAGGCTGTCATCTGCCGGAGGAAGCCCGCCATGCTGCTCGATAACACCGCCCGCGGCGTCTATGTCATCGCGCCGACGCCGTTCCACCCGGATGGCCGGATCGACGACGCCTCGACCGACCGCATGACCGACCGCTTCCTGGAAGCCGGCTGCGACGGCATGACCATCCTCGGCGTGATGGGCGAGGCGCCCAAGCTGGATGGCCCGGAATCGCTGGAGATCGCGGCCCGCATCATCCGCCGCGCCGGCCAGGCCAAGGTCATCGTCGGCGTCACCGCGCCAGGCTTCGCCGCCATGCGCGCCCTGGCCCGCGGCGTGATGGAAGCCGGCGCCGCCGGGGTGATGATCGCGCCGCCCAACCTGCTGCGCACCGACGACCAGATCGCCACCTATTTCCGCCAGGCGGTGGAAGCCATCGGCGACGACATCCCCTGGGTGCTGCAGGACTATCCGCAGCTGTTCCAGGTGCAGATGACGCCCGGCATCATCCGCCGGATCATCACCGAAAACCCCAGCTGCGTGATGCTGAAGCACGAGGATTATCCCGGCCTGGAGAAGATCAGCACGCTGCGCGGCTTCCAGGCCGATGGCTCGATGCGGTCGATCAGCATCCTCTGCGGCAATGGCGGGCTGTTCCTGGATTTCGAGATGGAGCGCGGCGCCGATGGCGCGATGACCGGCTATGCCTTCCCCGACATGCTGGTCGACCTGGTCAAGCTCAGCGCCGCCGGCGAGCGCGACCGCGCGCACGACCTGTTCGACGCCCACCTGCCGCTGATCCGCTACGAGCTGCAGCCCGGCGTCGGCCTGGCGGTGCGAAAATACGTCATGATGCGCCGCGGCATGATCGCCTCCGACGCGCAGCGCCGCCCTGGCAGCGCCATGAGCACCAAGGCGCGGGCCGAGGTGGAATACCTGCTCGGCCGCGTCGGCCGCACCGATCCGCGCGCGCGCCTGGCGCCGCTCGGCTGAAACAACCATCACCAGGGGAAAAGCCCATGTCAAAGTACGAGTTTACCGAGAACGAATTCTTCAACGCCGGCCGCGACATCTGGTTCGAGATGCGCGGCCAGCAGGTGGCCGAGAAGGCCATGGAGCAGGCCGCCCAGCACGACATGAGCGGCGAGCTGCGGCAGTTCCTGTTCGAGCATTGCTTCGGCGCGGTCTGGGCGCGGCCCGGCCTGGAGCGCAGCACGCGCAGCACCATCACCATCTCGGTGCTGACCGCGCTGGGCCGCACCGAGGAACTGAAGGGCCACATCCGCATGGGCATCAACAATGGCCTGACGCGGGATGAACTGAAGGAGATCTTCCTGCATGTCGGCGTCTATGCCGGGGTGCCGACGGCGGTTTCCGCGGTGCGCGTGGCGCTGGAAGTCTTCGCCGAGTTGGACAAGGCCTAAGACGGCTTCGCCGAGACGGCGTAAGCCTGGGTCAGCGCACCGCGCCGGCCCAGGCGCCGATCTCGGCCAGGTAGGCGCCGGGCATCCCCAGTACCGCGGCGCCGCCCAGGATGCGCTCCAGGTAGCCCGCGCGGGGCGGCCCGGGGCGCTCCTCGCTGGCCAGATAGACCAGCGCCGGCGCCGCCCTGACCAGCCATTCCACCTTGCGGTATTCGCCGGTCTCGACGCCCTCATAGGTGTCCAGCGCGGCCTCGCAGGCCGGCGTCAGGTGCCACAGCAGGCCCCAGGCCTGGGCGCCGGGCGCGGGCAGCAGCGTGGCAAAGCCTTCGCGGTTGATGACGAAGCGCCAACCGTCCAACGGCACCACCTCGCCTGGCATCGCCGCCGGGCAGCGCCGCGCCATCTGGTCGGTGCAGAGGTTGGAGCCATAGGCGAGATAGCGCCTGGTGGGCGCGGCAGCTTCGGTCACGGACAGGCTCCGGCAGGGCGGGCAACCTGCCCTGCCCTAGACGTCATTGAATCCAGGGCAAGAAATGCCTTCAGCTGTTTTCAGCTGAAGGCACTTTACTCTAGCACCCGCGGAAATCGGCCGGGCGACGCTCCGCCGTGGCCTTGATGCCTTCCTTGAAGTCGGCGGTCTGCCGCAGCCATTCCTGCTCGACCAACTCGCGTTCGGTGGCGCGCTCCACCGCATCCGCCAGGCCCCAGCGCATCGTCTCCCGGGTGGAGCGCACCGCCAGCGGCGCCGACTGGGCGATCTCAGTTGCCAGCGCCGTGGCGGCGGCGCGGACCTCCGCCAGCGGCACCAACTGGTCGGCCAGGCCGATCCGCACCGCTTCCTCACCGCCCACGCGCCGTCCCGTATAGAACAGCATGGTGGCCTGCTGCGGCCCAACCAGGCGCGGCAGCGTGGCAGTCAACCCGAAGCCCGGGTGGAAGCCCAGCCGGGTGAAGTTGGCACTGAAGCGGCCCTCGGCGCAGGTCACGCGGAAATCCGCGGCACAGGCCAGGCCAAGCCCACCGCCGATGGCCGGGCCCTGCACGGCGGCGACGATCGGCGTGCGCACCCGGAACAGCCGCACCGCTTCCTTGTACAGGTGGCGCCCCGGGGAAGGCCCGGTGGCAGGCCCCTCGCCCGCCGTGCGCCGCGAGAAATCGGCGCCGGCGCAGAACGCCTTGCCCTGCGCGGCCAGGACGATGGCGCGCACGCCAAGGTCGGCATCGGCTGCTTCGCAGGCGGAGGCGATCTCGTCGATCAGCACGATGTCGAAGAAGTTGTTCGGCGGGCGCTGGATCTCGATGGTGGTGACATGGCCGGCGGTGGTGACGCCGATGCTGGTAAAGGGCTGGGTCATGGACGGGGCTCGCATTTCTGGTTGGGCCGCAGGCTAGCGCCTGATCGGCTGGGACGAAATCGTCGAAAGACGTGGACCAGCCGAGCAAAAACCGGCCGCAGCCGGATCACCGCCACTGTGCCGCCGCTACCAGCCGGCCAGCCCGGCCGCCCAATAGCTCAGCGCCGCTACCGCCGCTGCCGCCGGCAGGGTGACCACCCAGGCGATGACGATGCGGCCCGCCACACCCCAGCGCACCGCCGAAGCCCGCCGCGCCGCGCCGACCCCCACGATGGCCCCCGTGATGGTGTGGGTGGTGGAGACTGGCACGCCGAGCCAGGTGGCCAGGAACAGCGTGATCGCGCCACCGGTTTCAGCACAGAAGCCCTGCACTGGCGTCAGCCTGGTGATCTTCGAGCCCATGGTGTGGACGATGCGCCAGCCGCCGAACAGCGTGCCGAGCCCCATGGCGAGTTGGCAGGACAGCACCACCCATAACGGCACATGGAAGGCACCGGGCAGCAGGCCCTGCGATGCCAACAGCACCGCGATGATGCCCATGGTCTTCTGCGCGTCGTTGCCGCCATGCCCCAGCGAGTACATCGAGGCCGAGACGAATTGCAGCCAGCGGAAGGTACCATCCACCTTGAACGGCGTCTGCCTGGCAAAGCCCCAGGAGACGACGACCACCAGCACCAGCGCCAGCAGCAGCCCAACGGCCGGCGACAGCACGATGGCAGCCAGCGTCTTGCCCAGGCCCGACCAGACGATGGCGCCAAAGCCCGCCTTGGCGGTGCCAGCCCCCAGGATGCCACCGACCAGCGCGTGGGAGCTGGAGGACGGGATGCCCAGCCCCCAGGTCACCAGGTTCCAGGTGATGGCGCCGGCCAGCGCGCCGAAGATCACCCGGGCATCGACGATCTGCGCATTGACGATGCCGGTGCCGATGGTCTCCGCGACATGCAGGCCGAAGAACAGAAAGGCGATGAAGTTGAAGAAGGCGGCCCAGGCCACGGCGTATTGCGGCCGCAGCACGCGGGTGGACACGATGGTGGCAATGGAGTTCGCGGCGTCATGCAGCCCGTTTAGAAAGTCGAACAGCAGCGCCACGGCGATGAGGCCATAGAGCAGGGGCAGCGACAGGGTGGCATCCATGGTCCAGCCCTCAGACGTGCTCGACCACGATACCTTCGATCGCCTCGGCGGCGTCGTCGAACCGGTCCACCACCTTTTCCAGCAGGTCGAACACCTCCCGCTCGGCGATGAAGCGCAGCGCATCCGCCGGGCCTGAGCGGCGGAACAACTCGGTCACGCCGATGTCGTGGATATCGTCGGCCTGGCCTTCGACGACACGGATCTGTTCACACAACTCGGTGATCCGGCCGGCATTGGCGCTGATACCCGCCAGCAGCGGCACCGTGTCGCGCAGCAGCCCGGCGCAACGCTGGATGGCGTCGCCCATCTGGCGCAGCTCGGGGTCGAACTCGGTCCTCTCGAACTGGACGATGGCCTTGGCCACCTTCTTCATCTGGTCGATCGTGTCGTCCATCCGGCTGATCAGGCCCTGGATATCGCCCCGGTCGAACGGCGTGACGAAGGTGCGGCGGACCGCCTGCACCACTTCGCGGGTCACCGCGTCGGCGGCTTCCTCTGCGGCCAGCACCGCGGGATAGTGGCACTGCACGGCGTCGCCGCCTTCCAGCATGGCGCGCAACTCGGCCGCCCCCAGCACCACGCAATCCGCGTGGCGGGCGAACATCTCGAAGAACCTGTCCTCACGCGGCAGCAGCCGACGGAACCAAGCAACCATGACCAACCCTCATGCATTGGCGGCCGCCGCGCCGAGTCGAGCGGGCGGGCTCCAGTTCATGGAATTGTCATAAAAACTACGGAGGGCCTAATCTCCTGTCCGGTAGCCGCTTCCCCTGAACTCAGGCCGCCGGGCCGAACACCGACAGCGTCGGCTTGACAAAGTAGCGGCCGGAGGGGCCGTAGGGCTCCGCCATCTTCTCCCAGCGGCCGGTGGTCATCAGGAAGTCGATGGCGATGTTCATGAACTCCACTAGGTCCTGGTTGCTGCGCTTGATGGCCCAGTTGATCGGCAGCACGTTGTAGGGCTCGTTGCCGAACAGATCGGTGACGGCCGGCTGCGCCGCGGCGAAGCGCCGGGCCTGCCAGGCATCCTCCACGCCGACATCGGCGCGGCCGGCGGCCACTTCCACGAAGGGCGCGGTCAGGTTGCCGGTGGCCAGCAGGATGTGCTGCGCTTTCGGCCAATTCTCCCGTGCATATTCCACGCTGGCGCCGCCCTGGATCAGCGCTATCTTGATGCCCTCGCGGTTCAGGTCGGCCGGCTTGGCGAAGCGCGTGTCGCCGCGCTTGGCCACGGCGCTGTAGCCCAGATACCAGATCGGCTTGGTGAATTGCACCGCGCCGGCGCGCAGGATGGTGGCGAAGGTGCCCGCGATGGAAAGGTCGAACTGCCCGGAATTCAGGCCCGAGACGAAGTTTGCCCAGGTGGTCTCGACGAAGACCGATTGTACCCCCAGCGTGGTGCAGATGAAGCGCATGGCGTCCACGCCGAAGCCCTTCAGATCACCGCTCGCGGGGTCCTTGATGGTGGAGGGCGGCGACGGGATGTAGCCGATCTTGAACTGCTTTTCCCGGATGATCCTGTCCATCACCCCGCCGGCGCCCTGCGCCTGCGCGGCGCCGGCGATCAGCGGGGCCAGGCCGGCGGCGCCCAGGCTGGCGAAGCCGAGGCGGCGGGGGATGCTCCATTCGGTCATGCGTGCTCTCCTGTTGTGCGGTCGGGGTCAGTGCAGGACGCGGCGCAGGAACTCCGCCGTGCGCGGCGATTCAGGGGCGCCGAAGACCTGGGCGGGCGGCGCCAGCTCGATGATCTCGCCGCGGTCCATCACCATCACGCGGTCGGCAACCTGGCGGGCGAAGCCCATCTCATGCGTCACCACCACCATGGTCATGCCCTCGGCGGCCAGCGACTGCATCACCTCCAGCACCTCGCCGACCAACTCGGGGTCCAGCGCGCTGGTGGGCTCGTCGAACAGCATGGCGTCCGGCTGCATGGCAAGCGCCCGGGCGATGGCGGCGCGCTGCTGCTGGCCGCCGGAAAGCTGCGGCGGATAGGCGCCGATCTTGTCGATGAGGCCGACGCGCTGCAGCAGTGTCCGCCCGCGCAGCTCGGCCTCATTGCGGGAGACGCGCTGGACCACCAGCGGGCCTTCCATCACGTTCTCCAGCACCGTCTTGTGCGGGAAGAGGTTGAAGCTCTGGAACACCATGCCCATGCGGGCGCGGATGCGGCGGACAGTGTTCTCGCTGTCCAGCTTCAGCTTGCCGGCGGCGGTGCGGCGATAGCCGACCAGCTCGTCGTCGAAGCGCACTTCGCCGGCCTGGTATTCCTCCAGGAAGTTCAGGCAGCGCAGCAGCGTGGACTTGCCGGAGCCGCTGGGGCCGATGATGGCCAATACCTCGCCGCGCTTCACCTCGAAGCTGAGGCCGCGCAGCACTTCCAGCTTGCCGAAGCTCTTGTGCAGGCCCTGGACGCGGATGATGGGGGCATCACTCATCCCCTGGCCTTCCAGCGCTGTTCCAGCCGCTGCGACAGCCAGATGAAGGGGTAGATCATCAGCCCGAACAGCACCGCGACCACGGTGTAGGTCTCCAGCGGCCGATAGGTGTTGTTGATCAGGTTCTCCGCCTCGTGCAGCAACTCGTTCACCGCCAGCACGGAGCCCAGCGTGGTCAGCTTCATCAGCGTGGCGAACTCATTGATGAAAGGCGGCACCATGCGGCGGATCGCCTGCGGCAGGATGATGCGCCGCATCGCCTGGCCGTAGCCCATGCCCAGCGACTTCGCGGCGTCCGATTGGCCCCGGTCAATGCTGGCGATGCCGGCGCGGAAGATCTCCGCGATATAGGCCGCCGCGTGCAGCCCGATGCCGACACTGGCCGAGGCGATGTTGCCCATCTGCACGCCGGACAGGATCGGCAGCGCGTAGTAGATCCAGACCAGTTGCACGAGGATTGGCGTGGCACGGAAGATGTCGATGTAAACAGCCGCAGGGATGCGAAGCACCATCAGCCGCGACGACCGCATCAGCCCGAGCAGCAGCCCCAGCGCCAGGCCGATCAGCAGCGCCCAGCAGGTCAGGATGACCGTGACCTGCATGCCGCGCACGAAGACCTGGCGATAATCCCAGATCTGGTTCCATTGCCAGATGTAGTCCATGCGCCGGAATCAGCCCGTCACGCCAAGGACGCGGTCCAGCACCCAGTTGCCGAAGGTGTGCACCAGCGGCTCCGCCGCCGCCAGCCGGCCTTGGCGCGCGAAGGGTGAGGCCAGGCCGCGCTGCTGCAATTCCGAGATGCCGTTATCCTCGGGGATGCTGATGTCCCAGCGCTTGTAGTAGCGCTGCACCACCTCCTCGAAGTCGGCGCGCTCCACCGTGCTGCGCGGGAAGCAGGAACCGACGATCAGCTTCGTCTTGTCCGGCCCCATCGGGTGCAGTTCCAGCCACCACATGCAGTCATAGGTGCAGCCGAACATGGTGCTGGGATAGAGCAACGGATACCAGCTGCCGGTTGCGGGCAGGCCCTCCAGGTGATCCATCTCCGGAAAGCCGGTGTCGCCCGCCAGCAGCGCGCGGCTGCCCTTGTGCTCCTTGAAGAGCCCGCAGTATTCGCCGGCCGAGGGCTGCGCCTCGCTCGGCTTGCCCTTCTGCCGGCTCAGTGTACTGCGATGCACGGTGGCGATGTGATACGCCTCCATCGCATTCTCGACATAGATCTTCCAGTTGCACGCCAGCTCGTATTCCTTGCGGCGCACGCAGGCCATCTCCTCGAAGCGATAGCTCGCCAGCTTGCCCGGCAGATCGCCCAGGTACTGCATCAGCGGCGCGGCGGCGCTGTCGAAGTTGATGAAGATGAAGCCGCCCCAACTCTCAAGCCGGATCGGCGTCAGGTGCCAATCCTCGGGCTTGAAGTCCAGCGTCTGCTCCATCTCCGGCGCCACCATCAGGCTGCCGTCGATGTCGAAGGTCCAGGAATGGTAGGGGCAGCGGAAGGCGCGGCAATTGCCCTCGCCTTCAGCCAGCAGCGCGCCGCGGTGGCGGCAGGTATTGGCAAAGGCGCGCACCACCGCGTCCTTGCCGCGGACGATGATGACCGGCACGCCGGCGAACTCCAGCGTGAAGTAGTCGCCGGCGTTGGGGATGCGGTCGGCGCGGCCGATGAAGTTCCAGACCTTCATGAAGATGGTCTGCACCTCGCGCTTGTAGAATGCCGGGGAGGTATAGCAGGCCGGCGGCAGCGTCGAGGCTTCCAGCAGCGGCTTGCGCACGCCGGCATAGGTCCCGGCCCGGAACAGCGCCTGGTCATCGGTGATAAAAGCGGCGTCGAGCATGGTGCGAACTCCTGCGCGATCACAAAATCCAAGCAGGCTCGGGGCACAGCAGCAAGCACCAAACGCGCCTCAAATGTTTTCTCTGCCAAAGGTTGCGCCTTGCGCATGCAGCCACTCACCAATACTGCCCAGTGGCGCGGCAATGCTCGCTGTGATCACAAAAGTCGATTGCACGCAGCCGCAAGCTGCGCTTCGCTGCTGGCGACGCAGCAAGGGGGATGCATGAACAGCAATGCGCCAACCATGCCGGCAGGCATGGCCGCCTCAGCGCCGGTCGCCAGATGATGCGCAGCTTCGCCCCCGCCGACCTCTCGGCGGCCGAGGCCTATGCGCTGCTGGTCGGCATCGTGCTGCCGCGCCCGGTCGCCTGGGTCACCACGGTGGATGCCGCGGGCATCGTCAACGCCGCGCCCTTCTCCTGCTACACCTTCGTCTGCAATCGGCCGCCGATGCTCGCCGTCAACATCGGCCGGCGCGGTGAGACGCTGAAGGACACCGCGGCCAACATCGCCGCCAATGGCGAGTTCACCGTCAACGTGGCGACGGAGGACACGCTGGTCGCCATACACGCGACATCAGCCGAATACTCGCCCTGCGAAAGCGAAGTGCTGGCCCTTGGCCTGCTCGCCCATTGCCATGGAGTGCCGGCTGGAACGCCTGGTGGAACTGGGTGAACAGCGCAGCGGCCTGGTGATCGGCGAAGTTCTCGCCTTCCATGTGGACGAAGTGCTGCTGAACGGCAACCGCATCGCCATCGACCGCTTCCGCCCGATCGCGCGGCTGGGTGGCCCGAATCATGCCACGCTCGGCCGCATCATCACCCAACCGAAAGTCGGCCAATCCGGCCCGACGGAGACCCGATGACCCATCTGCACTTCGCCACCCGGGCCGACAAGCCGAGCGTCTTCCGCATCACGCCGGAACTGGTCAAGGCGGCGTCACGCCGGGCCAAGCCAGCGCGCGGCCTGCGCTGGACCGTCAGCGAGGATTTGGTGGACTTGGCCTGGCTGAAGACCGCGGAGGGCCTGGTTGCCAGCAACGACATGCTGACCGACCCCGCCTTTCCGCTGCAGACGCTGGCGGAAGCCGCGCCGAAGCTGCGCTGGATCCACATCACCGGCGCCGGGATCGAGCCGCTGCTGCCGCTGGACTGGCTGCCGCCCGGCGTAACACTGACCAACAACAGCGGCGTGCACGTGCAGAAGGTCGGCGAGTTCGCCACCATGGCGCTGCTCGCACTCTGCACGCGCCTGCCACAGCTGATGACCAACCAGCGCGAAGGCAAATGGCAGCAGATCTTCACCCCCAGCATCGCCGGCAAGACGCTGCTGGTCGTGGGCCTCGGCGACATGGGCGGCGCTGCGGCGAAGTCGGCCAAGAAACTCGGCATGACCGTGCTGGGCATGCGCCGCAACCCCAAGCCGCACCGCTACGCCGACGCCATGCTGCCGCTGAGCCAGCTGCACAGGGGGCTGGCCAAGGCCGACTTCGTGCTGGTCGCCACGCCGCTGACGCCGGCGACGCATCACCTGATCGACGCGAAGGCCATCGCCGCGATGAAGCCCGGCGCCGGATTGGTCAATGTTGGCCGCGCCGCGGTGGTGGACTACGCCGCGCTCACCCAGGCACTGGTCAGCGGCAAGCTCTCCGGCGCCGTGCTGGACGTGTTCGACCCCGAGCCGCTGCCGGCTTCCTCGCCGCTGTGGCAGGTGCCCAACCTGATCATCACGCCACACTGCTCCTCGGATGATCTCGACCACTACCTGCCGCTGACGCTCGATCTGGTCTTCGCCAACCTGGCGCGACTGCGGGATGGCAAGAAGCTGAAGAACGCGGTTGACCCCGCCACCGGCTACTGAGGAGTGACCCGCATGCAGCCGCCCGCCGACCTGTTCCATCCGCGCCACTACGAAGCGGTGCGCAAGCCGCTGCTGCAGGCGGAGACGCTGCCAACCTGGTGCTACACCTCGGACGCCTTCTACCAGCGGGAGGTCGAGCGCATCTGGCGGCGTGCCTGGAACTTCGTCGGCCATGTCGATCAGGTGGCCAAGCCTGGCGACTACCTGGCCATGGAGTTCGCGGGCGTGCCGCTCATCATCGTGCGCGGCAAGGACAGCGTGATCCGCGCCTTCGCCAATGCCTGCCGCCACCGCGGCAGCACGCTGCTGGATGACGGCACCGGCCATTGCAGCACCATCGTCTGCCCCTACCATTCCTGGAGCTACGGGCTCGACGGCACGCTGCTCGGTGCGCCGGAGATGCACAAGACCGAAGGCTTCAAGCCCGCCGAGAACGGCCTGGTGGAACTACGCTTCGGCACCTGGGGCGGCTTTTTGTTCGTCTGCTTCGACAACGCGGCGCCACCGCTGGCGACTTGGCTCGGCGGGCTGCCGGAGAAGCTGGAATGCTACGGGCTGGACGACATGGTGCTGGCCCGCCGCAAGGTCTTCGACATGGCGTGCAACTGGAAGATCTTCGTCGAGAACGCCAAGGAATCCTACCACATCGGCACGGTGCACAAGGCCACCATCAACAAATACGCCAGCGCCCGCAGCGCCGGCTACTGGGTGGAAGAGCCAACGGGCGAATACGTCGTCACCTTCGCCCAGCATGAGAACAGCATGGCGCTGCTGCAGGGCGATGCCGGATTCCCGCCGATAGAGACACTGGCCGGCCGGCGCGAGGCTGGTGGCACCTATGCGCCGCTGCTCTACCCCAGCACCTACCTGGCCTGCACCATCGACTGCGCCTGGTATCTGGAACTGCATCCGCTCGGCCCGAACCGCACGAGGTTGGTGCACGGCGCGCTGTTCCCGCGCAGCCGCATGCAGCGGCCGGACTTCGAGCAATTGGCGGCGAACTACTACAAGCGCTGGGACATCACCATCGAGGAGGACATCATCGCCTCCGACCGGCAGCAGCAGGGCGTCGCCTCGCCGTATTGTTTGCCCGGCCGCTTCAGCCACCGCGAACCGCTGGTCCACACCATCGACAACTGGGTGCTGGACAAGGTGCTGGACGCGCCGTGATGCTGGACCAGATCATCCCCGCCGGCGCGCCGTGGAACGGCATCGTGCCGCGCGGCAAGCTGCTGCGCATCACCGACCTGGAGGGCCAGCAGGCGGTTGATTTCCTCTGCTACAACGCGACCGACCCGCTGGAACGCTACCACGCGCCCAATACGATGAAGGCCGCCGGCACCGTCTTCCTGACCACCGGCCACAAGCTGTATTCCGACATCGCCCGGCCGATCTTCACCATCGAGGAAGATCAGTTCGGCGGGCATGACACCATCGGCGGCTGCTGCAGTGCGCCGTCCAATGCCATGCTCTACGGCGTGCAGAACTGCCCGGGCTGCCGCGAGAACTTCCTCGCCGGCCTGGCCTGCCACGGCCTCGGCCGGCGCGACATCGTACCCAACATCAACTGGTTCATGCGCGTGCCGGTGAACGCCGATGGCAGCGCCACCATCGCGCTCGGCGTCTCGCCGCCCGGCTGCCAGGTGGCGCTGCGGGCGGAGATGGACGCGCTGGTCGTCATCAGCAACTGCCCGCAGGTCAACAACCCCTGCAACAACTTCAACCCCACGCCGATCCGCGTGCAGATCCAGGATTGAGAGCGCCATGGAAACCGTTCCCGCCCGCCGCGGCAAGGCCACCTACCTGAAGCAGGGCCAGTCCATCCGCATCATCAACACGCATGGCACGCAGGTGGTGGATACATGGGCCTTCACCGCGCACATGCTGACCGAGTTCATGTCCATGGAGCACACCCGCGCCAGCCTGACCAAGCTGGTGCCGCGCGTCGGCGACGGGCTCTACACCAACCGCCGCCGCAAGATTTTGACGATGACCGCCGACACCTCCAAGGGCGACCACGATACGCTGATGGCCGCCTGCGACAGCGAGCGCTACATCCTGCTGGGCGTGCAGGAATACCACGACAACTGCACCGACAACCTGTTCGCCGCCATGCAGGGCCTGGGCCTGACGCCGCCGGAATGCCCCAGCCCGCTGAACCTGTTCATGAACATCCCCTGGACCCCGCTCGGCGGCCTGTCCTTCGACCCACCGACGACGAAGCCGGGCGACTTCGTGACGCTGCGGGCGGAGCTGGACTGCATCGTGGCGATGTCCTGCTGCCCGCAGGACATCCTGCCGATCAACGGCACCGCCTGCAAAATCACCGAGGCGCATTACCAGATCATCGATTGACCGGCAGGTCGCTTGCCTACTCCGGCTGCACGCCCGCGGCGCGCATCACTGGGCCCAACCTGGCGATGTCGTCTCGGAAGAAGCGCGTCACCTGCTCCGGCGTCGCCACCTCGGGCATCGGTTGCACCCCGATGCCGGCCAGCCTCACCGCACCGCGCTGGGCTGCCTCGGTGAGCAGCGCGTTGAGGCGCGCCACCCGGGCCGGCGGCGTCCGCACCGGCGCCAGTACGGCGATCCAGGCCTCGGCGCGGAACGCCGGCAGCCCGGCTTCAGCAGCGGTCGGCACTTCCGGCAAGGTCGGGCTGCGTTGCGCCGCGCCGATGGCCAGCGCGCGCACCGTGCCGTTGCGGATATGCGGCGCGGAGGAGGCAACCGGGTCGATCATCATCGCGGTCTCGCCGGTGATGACTGACTGCATCGCCGGCCCACCGCCGCGATACGGCACATGCAGCATCTCCACCCCGGCTGCTGCGAGGAAGTTGATACTGCCGAGGTGAATGGCGCTGCCGATGCCGCCGCTGGCATAGGCGTACTTGCCCGGCGACGCTCGCAGCAGCGCGATGTAGCCCTGCAGGTCCCGCACCGGCAGCCGCTCATTCACCACCAGCACCTGCGCCAGCGAGCCCACCAGAAACACGCCGGTGAAGTCGTTGACGGGGTCGAACGGCAACCGCGCCATCAGCGTGGGCACGATAGCGTGCGAGCTGGAGGTGATGATGAAGGTATGCCCGTCCGGCTCGGCCTTCGCCACCACCTCGGTGCCTACCACTATCCCGGCGCCGGTGCGGTTTTCCACCAGCACCGGCGTGCCCACCACGGAACCAAGCGCTTCCGCCAGCACGCGGGCGGTGACATCCGTGCTGCCACCAGGCGCGAAGGGCACGATGACGCGCAGCTGACGCTCGGGGAAAGCCTGCGCCCGCGCTGCCGCTGGCACAGCCAGGCACAGCAACAGCATGGCTAGCATACGGATCAACGGCATTGGGCTTCCTCGGTCTTGCTTGCTCCCAGCATGGCTGAAGGCGCCGCCCCGCGCTACAGCCGGTACACCCGCGCCGCCGTGCCCGCGAACAGCGCCTGCTTCTCCGTCGCGGAAGCACCCGCCGACAGCAGCTTGAACGCGTTCCAGATCTCGCTGAAGCCGATGCCCATCTTCTCCACCGGGAAGTTACTCTCGAACAGGCAGCGCTCGGCGCCGAACAGTTCGATGCAGGTGAGGATGTAGGGCTTCCACCATTCAGCTAGGTCGGCTGAGCTCGGCGGCAGTTCCAGCGCACCGTAGTCGTAGGCGGCCAGGCGCATCATCATGCCGCCCAGCTTCACCACCACGTTGGGGCATTGCGCCAGCGGCTGCATTGCCGCCTTCCACTGCGTGAAGACCTCATCATGCTTGCCAGCATAGGGGCCGTAGCCCAGCGGCCCGCCGCAATGCCCCAGCACGAAGCTCGTCTCCGGCATCGCCCGCACCAGGTCCAGCGCCTCATGCAGCTGCGTGTGGAAGCACCAGAGGTCGAAGGCCAGGTCGCGCTTCGTCAGCTCCCGCAAGCCTGCGCGGAAGGCCGGCTGCGCCAGCAGCCCCGGCACCGGGCAGCCATTGCCGATGACCGGATCGGCATCCCAGGCCGCCGAATGCCGCACGCCGCGGAAGCGCCCGCCGCCGGCGCGGCTCTGCGCGTCCAGCACGGCGCCGGCCGCCTCGCCCAGCGCCAGGTCGGCATAACCGACGATGCCCGCGGCGATCTTCGTCGCGCCATAGCCACCGCTTGCGCTCATGGCAGCGATGCCGTTGACGAACTCGGTCTCACCGATCGGCCGCAGTTCTTCCGGCCCGTCCGCCTTGTACATGGTGTGGCACTGGATGAAGACGGTGCCGATGATGTTGTGGCCGGTGTTCAGGTCGGCCAGGAACTCGTCCAGCAGATAGCGCTGATCCTTGCGGTCCCAAAGATGGTGGTGCGCGTCGATGATCGGCAGTTCCGGCTCCAGCGCCGGCTCCACTGGGCGCTGCGCCAGCCAGGCCAGGTTGGGCGAAAAGATGCGGCCGTAGCGCGTGGGGAAATCGAAGTTGCGCATCATGCCGCCGCCCGCAGGAAGGGGTTGCGCAGCGTGCCGAGGCCGGTGATCTCCACCTCAACCACGTCGCCGGACTTCACATCCGGCGATTGGCCGTCGGTGCCCAGCCAGATGACATCGCCCGGATACAGCGTGATGTACTTCGTCATCGCCGCGATGAAGTTGGCGCAGCTGAACAGCATGTGCCCGGTGGCGAAGCTGGTGCGGACCTCGCCATTCAGCCGCACATTGGTCTGCGCCGCGTCCATGTCGAACTCGGTCTGGATGTAGGGGCCCATCGGCTTGAAGGTGTCGGTGTTCTTGCTGCGCCAGAAGGTGCGGTCGGCACGCTGCCAGGTCCGCTCGCTGACGTCGTTGCCGATAGTCCAGCCCATCACGCAGGACAGCGCGTCAGCCTCACTAAGGTTCTTGGCCTGCTTGCCGATGACCGCGACCAGTTCGCCCTCGTAGTGGATCTTCTCGGTGGCGTCGGCAGGGATGATCACCGTCTCGCCATGCGCGATCAGCGCGTTGTTGGCGCGGTAGCCGATCTCAGGCCGCTCTGGAATGTTCGGCGTCTCGCCGCGCTTCTTCGCGCCCTCGATCACGTGTTCCACATAGTTCAGCCCGGCGCAGTAGAAGGTGCGCGGCACCACCGGGATTTCCAGCTTCACCGCGGCCAGGTCATGCCGGCGCGTCGTGCTCTGCCAGCCGGCGAAGGGGTCGCCCGCCACCTCGGCGATGCGGTCAGCTTCCAGGATGCCGTAGGCGGTGCGACCTTCGGTGGTGAAGCGGATCCAGCGCATGGTTTCTCTCCCGTCGTTGCCGGCAAGCTGGCATCGCCGCCACCCGCCCGGCAACCCGGAATCGGCTCAGTCGGTCTTCATCACCTCGTCCGGGTTGGCGCGGGGGTCACGCCGGTCCCAGCGGCCGGCTTCCACCGTGGCGATGAACTCGGCCAGGTGCCGGTTGAACAGTTCCGGCTCCTCCAGGTTCAGCGTGTGCCCGGTCTTCGGGAACACCGCCAGCGCCGCGCGCGGAATGACGCGCTTGAGGAAGAAGGCCGGCATCAGGCAGTGGTCATCCTCATCGCCGGTCATCACCAGCACCGGCAGGTCCATGGCACGGAACCCCGCTTCAAGGTCGTACAGCGAGGGTCGCCGCGCCTGCAGCCCGCGCATCGTCGCTGCCGCGCCCACAGCGGAATGCTCGCCGAGTTGCGTGGCGAATTCCTGCCAGCCCCGCGGGTCCTTGTTCTGGAACTGCACGCGCGAAGCGCCGATCGAATAGGTCCGCGCGAAGGCCTCGGCACCCTGCTGCTCGAAGCCATCCGCCACGGCGAGCGACACGCCGCGAAAATACTCCTCCAGGTGCTTTTCCGCGCCATAACCCGCGCCGGCGGCCAGGATGGACAGCGCCCGGTCCGGATGGTTCAGCCCGAAATGCAGCGCACAGAACCCGCCCATGGAAAGCCCGACGATATGCGCCGTCTTAACATCCAGCGCGTCCAGCACCGAAACGGCATCCGCCACCGCCAGCGCCTGGCTGTAGTGCTGCCAATCCGGCGGCACGTCCGAAGGCGGATAGCCCCGCGCGGCGTAGGTGATGCAGCGATGCCGCCGGGCGAAGGCGCGCAGCTGCGGCTCCCATGCCCGATGGTCACCGCCGAACTCATGGATGAACAGGATCGGCGTGCCGCTGCCGGCCTCCTCCACCCACAGCTTCACGCCATCTGGCGTGGTGACGTACGTGCCCATCAGATGATGCTCCCGCGCGAGGCGATGCCGCCATCGATGGTGACGATGGTGCCGGTAATGTAGCCGGCCCGAGGGCTGGCCAGGAACAGGATCAGGTCGGCCACTTCTTCCGCCGTCGCCGGCCGCTTGCCGGGGTACTTGTCATACAATTCCTCCCAGCGGGATTCATCGCCGTACCAGTCCACCGCCCGACGCTTCATCAGCTTCAGCATGCGGTCGGTCGCCACCGGCCCGGGGTTCACGCCAACCACGCGCACGCCATGGTCCAGGCTGGCGCCGCCGAGCGCGCGGGTGAAGGCCATCAGCGACGCGTTACCGGACGACCCCGCAATGTAGCGGGCATCGAAATTCTCGCCGGAATTCCCGATGTCGTTGACGATCACGCCGGCGCCCTTGGCGCGCATACGTTCATAATACGCCCGCGTCAGGCTGATATACCCGAACACCTTTAGGTCCCAGCCGCGCCGCCAGGCCGCATCATCCACCACATCCAGCGGCCCCGCCGGAATGTCGCCGGCGTTGTTCACCAGCACGTCCACGTCGCCGACCGCATCGGCCAACGCGCGCATCGCGGCGTCGTCCGAAAGGTCCCGCGCATAGGTATGCACGGCCACGCCATGCGCCGCTTCCAGCTGCGCCTTGGCCGCCGCCAGCAGGTCAGCCGAGCGTGCCGCCAAATGCAGCGTGCAGCCCTCGGCGGCGAAGGCCTCGGCGCAAGCCAGGCCGATACCCTTCGACGCCCCGGTGATCAGCACGGCCTGGCCGCGCATCCGCATGTCCATCGTTCGATTCTCCAGAACTAGCGCCAGAACACCACCCGGCGTTCCAGCGCGCTAACCGCCGCGAAGCAGCCGAGCGAGATCAGCGAAGCCACAAGAATGGCGGCCCAGACCCGCAGGAAGTCAATCTGCAGCACCGCCTCGAAGATCGTCCAGCCCAGCCCCTTCTGGCTGCCGAGCATTTCCGTCACGATGGCTACGATCATGCTGCGCACCGTGGACACCCGCAGCCCGACCATGATCGCCGGCAGCGCCGTCGGCAGTCGCAGCCGCCACAGCACACCAAGCGGCCCGGCGCCGAAACTGCGCAGCAGTGCCACCGCCGCGGGGTCTACCCGCAGCAGCCCGTCCAGCGCGTTCAGGAACACGGTGAAGCCGACGATGAAGGCGACCATCACAATCTTGGACAGCGCCCCGGTGCCGAACCACAGCAGCGCCAGCGGCGCATAGGCCGCCACGGGCACCGAGTTCACCACCACCACCATCGGCAGCACCAGCTTGCGCACCGGCGTCGCCAGCGCCAGCAGCATGGCCAGCACCAGCCCCAACGCCGCGCCGATGCCGTAGCCGGTCACCGCCTCGAACAGCGTCATCGCCCCCGCGTCGAGCAGCGCGCTGCGCACCAGCCAGGTGGTGGCGACAATGCCGCTCGGCGGCGGCAATATCCATGGCGGAACCTGCGCCAGGCGCACCACCGCTTCCCACAGCACCAGCAGCAGCACGCCACCGCCGAGGCCCCGCGCCAGGGCGGCGTTCACAGCTCGTCTCGCCAGAACACCAGCCGCGCCTCCACCAGAGCGACCACGCCGAAGATGGTGCCGCCCACTGCCGCGGCGGCGAGAATGGCAGCCCACATCGCCACCACCTGTTCGTTGAACAGCGCCGCCAGCAGCATGGCGCCCACACCGATGCTGGCACCGAACCACTCACCCACGATGGCGCCCGCCAGCGCCAGCCCGGCGGAAAGCCGCAGCGCGGTGAAGATGCGCGGCAGCGCGCTCGGCAGCAGCAGCTTCCACCAGATGTCGCGGCGCGACGCACCGAAGCTGCGCAGCAACGCCACCTGGCGCGGATCCACCGCCTCGACCCCCGCCAGCGCATTTACCGTGACCGGGAAGAACGTCAGGTAGAAAGCGATGGCCGCCTTGGCCAGCAGCGTGTTGCCGAACCACAGCACCACGATGGCGCCGAAGGCGATGACCGGTACGGTCTGCGAGGCGATGAACAACGGGAACAGCATGTCGCGCAACCAGCGCGCGTGGTGGAACGCCGCGGCACTGACCACGCCGACCAGCGCGCCGGCGACAAAGCCAACGGTGGCCTCGCCCAGCGTCACCAGGAAGGCCTGCGCGTAAGCCGGGCCGAACGCGTAGATCGAGCCCAGCACCTGACGCAGCGGCGGCAGGTAGAAGGGGCTGATGTGCAGCAGCGCCACCGCGCCTTCCCACAGCGCCGCCAGCAGCAGCAAAGGAACCGCCAGGCGGAGCAACGCCATCACGCCGCGCCCGCCGCAAAGGTCTTCAGGCTCTCCTCCTCCACCGCATCCAGCAGTTCCCGCTTGATGGCGTTGAAGGCCGGCGTAGTCAGCAGCGCCGGGTCGCGCGGGCGCGGCAATTCGATGCGGCGCTCCAGCTTGATGCTGCCCGGCCGCGCGCTCATCACCACCACGCGGTCACCCAGGAAGATCGCCTCGTCGATATCATGCGTGATGAACAGGATCGTGCGCCGATAGCGCGACCAGATATCCAACAGCCAGCGCTGCATCATCGCCCGGGTCAACGCGTCCAGCGCGCCGAAGGGCTCGTCCAGCAGCATCAGGTCGCGGTCGAACATGAAGGTCCGCATCAGCGCCACACGCTGGCGCATGCCGCCGGAAAGCTGCTGCGGGTAGTGGCTCTCAAAACCCTTCAGGCCGAAATCCGCCGCCATCGCGCGCGCTGTCTCGCGCGCCTCGCGCTTCGGCCGGCCCTCCACTTCCGCGGCCAAAATCGCGTTGTCCAGCACGTTGCGCCACGGTAGCAGCAGGTCGCGCTGCGGCATGAAGGCGACCTTGCCGAGCAGGCTGGTCGCCACGCCGTCCAGCAGCACCTCGCCGCCGGCATCCGGCTCCAGCAGTCCGGCGACAATGTTGAACAGCGTCGATTTGCCGCAACCGGAAGGCCCGATCAGCGTGACGAACTCGCCCTCGGCAATGCCCAGGTCCACCTTGGCCAGCGCCTGCACCGCGCCGAAGTGGCGCGAGACGCCACGCAGCGCCAGCTTCGGCCGGGCCGTCGGCATGGCGCCGACGGTCAGCAACTGGTCAAGCTGGTCGGCCGCGTCCTTCAAGCCATGCGCTCGGCCAGCGGAATCGCCTCCAGGTACTTGCCCTGGTACGCCGCGGCCAGGTCGATCGGCGCCGCCAGCACCTTCTGCTCAACGAAGAAGTCATGCGCCTTCTTCACCGCCACCGGGTCGATGGCGAACAGCCCGTGCTGCGCCGCCGCGCCCGCCTTCATCAGCCGCAGGCATTCCGGCAGCATCGCTTCCTGATGCGCGCGGTCGATGGTCGGCGCGATCTTCATCACCGCCTCCACGCCTGCCACCGGGGTGGCCGCCGCCGCCTTCCAGCCGCGGATGCTGGCGCGCAGGAAGGCCTGCACCGCGCCGGGGTTGGCGGTGGCGAAGGCCTCGTTGGCGATGACGGTGTCGCGCGGAACGGTGATGCCGTAGTCCTCGGCGACGAAGAGCTTGAGCTTGTCCACACCGCCCAGCCGCGCCTTCAGCACGTTCAGCTCATTGTACCAGGTGGCGGCGACGACATCGACCTCGCCATTGACGAAGGGCGTGACCGAGACCTGTTGCGGGCTGATGTTCACCGCTTCCTTCGCAATGCCGCGGCTGGCCAGCATGCCGTACAGCACCAGGTGCGCGCCGGTGAACCACGCCGTGGCCTTGCGGCCGCGCATATCCTCCAGCGTCTTCACCGCACCATCTGCCTTGGCGGCGAAGACGAAGGGCGTCACTTGATGCGTGACGCCGACGCAGACGATCGGCAGGCCCTTTTCGCGCGCGGAGAACACGCTGTCGGTGCCGCCGGAGACGCCGAACTGCTCGCCACCGGAGGCGACGAGGTTCTCGGTCAGCAGGTTCGGCCCGCCCGGGTTG
>CANBNK010000071.1 GCA_947371015.1 Acetobacteraceae bacterium
CGCTGAACATGTGCGGATGCCTCGTCAGGATTTCGCCGACGCCGTTATGGTCCGGCTGGTCGATGCGGATCTCCACGCTGTCATTGAAGCCGACACCGACCGTGTCGAAATCCACCTCATGCGGCCGATGCACGGTGAAGGCACCCAGCGTTTCGGTCTGCCCATATAGCTGCCGCAGCGGCACGCCCATCGCCAGGAAAAACCGGAAGGTATCCGGCCCCAGCGCGGCGCCCCCGGTGGCCGCGCTGCGCAGCCGGGTGAAGCCCAGCCGGTCCCGCAGTGCGCGGAACAGCAGCACCTCCGCCAGCAGCGAACGCCGCCCCTTCGCCTGCGCCGCCAGTCCCAGCCGCATGCCGAAGTCGAACATGTACCGCTTCAGCACCGAAGCCTCCAGCACCCGCGCCCGCACCTCGGCGGCGATGCTCTCCCACAGGCGCGGCGCGAACAGCACGAAGCTCGGGCCGATCTCGCGCATGTCGGCCATCATCGTCTCGGGTTCCTCGACGAAGCTGACCTTCATCCGCGCCAGCAGCCCCCAGCCGAGCACGTAGATCTGCTCCATGATCCAGGGCAGCGGCAGCACCGAGACGTATTCATCGGTCGCGTCGCGCGGGTCGGCTTCCAGATAGGCGCGGCAATGGTTGACCAGCGCGCCGCTGGTCAGCATGGCCAGCTTCGGCCGCGCCGTGGTGCCCGACGTGGTGCAGAGCACCGCGACATCCGCGGCCCGAGTCGCCTCGACCAGCATCTGCCAGGCCGCCGGCGCCGCCGCATGCGCCGCCTCGCCCAGCCGCAGCACTTCCACCAGCGGCACCAGGCGCGGGTCCTCATGCTTGCGCATGCCGCGCGGGTCGCAATAGACGATGTGCCGCAGGCCCGGCAGCTGGTCGCCCACGTTCAGCAGCTTATCGACCTGCTCCTCATCCTCGGCGATCACGATGCTGGCCTTGGCGAAGTCGAGCAGATAGGCGACTTCCTCATCCAGCGCGTCGCGGTACAGCCCCAGCGACTGCGCGCCCAGCGCATGCGCGGCGATCTCGCCCATCACCCAGTCCGGCCGATTGTCGCCGATCAGCCCGACCACCTCGCCCGCCACGACGCCAAGCGCCCGCAGGCCGAGCGCCATCGCCCGCGTGCGCGCCTCGTAGCCGCCCCAGGTGATGCTGCGCCAGACGCCAAGGTCCTTCTCGCGCAGCGCGATCTCATCGGCGTGGCCGGCGGCATTGTGCCGCAGCAGCTTGGGCAGCGTGTCCAACGCGCTCACGCCGCCGGCTCCGCCACGGCCTCATCCACCTCGCCCAGGTAGGCGCGCTTCACATGCTCATTGGCCAGCACCACCTCCGGCGTGCCGGTGGCGATGCAGCGGCCGAAATCCAGCACGGCAACGCGATGGCTGATATCCATCACCACGCCCATGTCGTGCTCGATCATCAGCACGGTCATGCCCCATTCCTCATTGAGGTCGAGGATGTAGCGCGCCATGTCCTCCTTCTCCTCCAGGTTCATGCCGGCCATCGGCTCGTCCAGCAGGATCAACCTGGGTTGCAGGGCCATGGCGCGGGCGAGTTCCACCCGCTTGCGCAAGCCATAGGGAAGTTGCCCGGCGATGGCCTTGCGGACATGCTGGATCTCCAGGAAATCGATGATCTTCTCGACCTCCTCGCGGTGCCGCAACTCCTCCGCCTCGGCACCCGCACCCCACCAGGCCATGCCCGCCAGGAAGTTCTTCTGCAGCAGGTGGTGGCGGCCGACCATGATGTTTTCCAGCACCGTCATATGGCCGAACAGCGCCAGGTTCTGGAAGGTGCGGCCGATGCCGGCGGCGGCACGCCGGTTGGTGCGCATCCGCGTGATGTCCTGCCCCTCGAACAGGATCTTGCCGGAGGTCGGGCTGTAGCGGCCGGAGACGCAGTTGACGAAGGAGGTCTTGCCGGCACCGTTCGGGCCGATGATCGAGAAGATCTCTCCCGGCACCACCGAAAGCGAGACGTCGGTCAGCGCGCGTACACCGCCAAATCGCAAGCTGATGCCATCCGCCTGCAGAATCGGCGCAGCCTCACGCAACGTCATGCCCAGCGTTCCTCCGTTGCCGCAACATACCCCGCACGTCAGCGCCGGAGCAACCATTCCCCGCGCATCTGCAAGGCCCGTACCGGGTCGTCGCTGGTCATCGCATCCAGGTCCAGATCCAGCGCGCGGGTGATATCCGCGGCCCGGTTGGCACCCCAGGCGCTGACCGCCAGCCCGGCCTGGCGCAGCCCCGCCACCGCGGCCGCATCCACCTCGCCCAGCGGCAGGCCAATCTCATCCGCGCCACAACTCCGCGCCAGCGCCACCGCGCCAGCCACGCCCATGCCGCGCCAGGGCCGGCTTTCCAGCAGCAGCACCAGGCCGCCGAAGCCACCCAGCGCCGCCGCCCGCGCCACGTCACTGGGCTGGAACGCCATCAGCAGCGTGCGGGCGCGCAGCCCAGCGGCGTCCAGCACCGTCGCGCTGCGCTCCACCAGGCCGGGGTAGGGGCGGCCATCCGCATCCGCCTTCACTTCAAGCCGCAGCCCATGCGTGGTTGTGGCCAGCAGCGCCGCCACCTCGCGCAGCAGCGGCACCGGCTCGCCACCCGTGCCGCGCACGCGCACCACGCCCAGCGCCGCGGCGCTCAGCGCCCGCACCGGCCCGGCCGTGTCGGTCATGCGGTCCAGCGTAGCGTCATGCATCACCACCGGCGCGCCATCGGCCGCGGCATGCACGTCGATCTCCAACTGCTCCACGCCGAGTCCCAGCGTCTGGCGGCAGGCCAGCAGGCTGTTTTCCGGCCACAGGTACGACCCACCCCGATGGCTGGCGATCATCGGCTTTGCCGGCATGTCATTTCCTCCTCAACGCAGCGCGGGGATTAACCCGCTGGAGGCGAAACCGTAGCACCATTCACGGCGCCCACCCGTTGGCCCGGCGCCACAAAAACCCTGGCCGGTTTAACCCCGAATTCACTCAAAGGCGGGATCGTGGAGTTGGACCTGGATTACCTGGGTCCGTTGAGCGAAGGAAAAACCCAATGCCCTTCTCAGTGAACACCAACATCGGCTCCATGGTTGCCCTGGAGTCTCTGACGAAGACCACCCACGACCTGTCGATGACGCAGAAGCGCATCGCCACCGGCTATCGCGTCGCCGACGCGCAGGACGATGGCGCTGCCTATGCCGTTGCCGAACGCGTCCGCGGCGACATCGCCGCGACCACCTCAGCCAACGACCAGCTGGGCAATGCCCAGGGCATGATCGCCGTCACCAACACCGCCCTGAACAACGTGGACAGCACGCTGTCCGACCTGAAGGCGCTGACGGTGAAGCTGGCCGATGGCACGCTGACAACCAGCCAGCGCACCCAGTACCAGGCGCAGGCGAAGGAGCTGACCAACAACATCAACTCCTTCATCAAGAGCGCGAGCTACAACGGCATCAACGTGCTGAACGACCCGGCCACCACGGCCAACAACATCGTCCAGGACGGCAGCGGCACGGTCTATACGATCAACGGCTACAAGGCGGTCACCAACGTCTACAACGTGGTGTCCGGCGCCAATGCGTTCACCGCCGGCGACGCCCAGGCGGCCCTGACGGCGACGGGCGCCCTTACCAAGGCCATCGACGCCACGCTGGGCCAGTTGAACCAGTTCGGCAGCTACGCGAAGTACGTCAGCGCGCAGATCACGTTCAACAACAACGTGATGGACGCGCAGAACAGCGGCCTCGGCGCGCTTGTCGATGCCGACATGGCGAAGGAGTCGGCGAACCTGCAGGCCTTGCAGATCCGCCAGCAGCTCGGCACCCAGGCGCTCAGCATCGCCAACCAGGCGCCGCAGTCGCTGCTTAGCCTGTTCCGCTAACGCCTGGTCGCCTGGGACGGCTGCGTCGAAAGGCGCGCCTCGGCCCCTCAGGCAACGCCGCTGGTGCAAGGTTGCTTCCGTCGGAAGTGGTCAGGCGCCAAGGGCTGGCGCCGCCGGCGGGCAACTGCGGCGGCACGGGCCATCCACCTGGTAAGGCCGTCAGGATGACGGCCGAAGCCAGCCTGCCGCAAGGCTGCCTAGCTCCGCACCGCCCGCCGCAACAGGATGTTGGCCACCATGTCCACCGAGACCCTCAACGCGCAACGCGCCGCTGCCTATCGTCGCCGGCTGACCAGCAAGCAGCTGGAGGCCGAGGTCTTCGCCCATGCCAACCGCTCGATCAAGCTGGCCGAAACCGGCTCGGCGATCGACCGTACCCGCGCCATCGCCGACAACCGCCGCCTCTGGAGCGCGGTCCACGCCTCCGTCATCGACCCGACCAATGCCCTGCCGACCGCCCTGCGCAGCCAGATTGCCGGCGTGGCGCTGACCGTGGTGCGGGAATGCGAAGCACGCGAGCCGGACCTCGGCTTCGTCGCCGGCATCAACGAGCAATTCGCCTCCGGCCTGTGGTCCTGAGCCCGGCATGTCCGGCCAGACCCAGGGCGCCCAGCAGGTTGTCACCGAACGGCTGATGGCCAAGGCCCACCTGCTGCTGGAAAGCCGCCGTCCGGCGGAAGCGCTGCCTCTGCTGGACCGACTGCATCACCTGGCCGAGGTGCCCGCCCCGGCGCGCGAAGCACGAGCCATCGCGCTGCTGGCGATGGGCCGCTTTGGCGACGCCATCGGCGCGGCCGGTGAGGCGCTGGATGCCCTGCCCGGTTCCGCCGCGCTGCTGCAGATCCGCGGCCGGGCGCACCTGGCCATGGGCCACGACATCGAGGCGCTGGACGACGCCGCCGCCGCGGTGATGGCCGACAGCGCCAGCAATGACGCCAAGGGCCTGATGGCCGAAGCGCTGATGAAGGTCGGCAAGCCGGACGAGGCGATTTTCCTGGCCTGGCGCGTGGCGCAGGCCCTGCCGGACGACATGCAGGCGCATCTGCGCCTGGCCCAGGCCTTCATCATGGCTGGGCGGCACGTGGCCGCCGAGGAATTGCTGGCCATGCTGGAAGCCCGCGCCCCGCGGCTGGGCCAGCCGGTCGCGCTGCGGGCACAGAACAAGCTGCTGATGAACGACGCCGCCGAGGCGGAGCGCATGACCCGCGCGGCGCTGGACCGCGGCCTGGCCGAGGCCTCGGTGCACAGCATCCTGGCGCATGCCCTGGTGGCGCAGTCGCGGCTGCCGGAAGCCGGCGTGCATTTCCGCGCCGCTGCCCGGCTGGCGCCGCACGATGCCTACCTCGCCCACCTCGCCAGCGCCTCCGAAGGCGGCACGCCGGAGCGTGCTTCGGATGCCTATGTCGCCTCCGTGTTCGACGGCTATGCCGGCCGCTTCGAGGCCGAGTTGCTCAGCCTGGGCTATCGCGTGCCCGGGCTGATCCGGCTGGCGGTGGAGCGCTGGCTGGCCGAGACCGGGCAGAGCGCCATCCCCGGCCCGGTGCTGGACCTGGGCTGCGGCACCGGCCTGGTCGGCGTCGCCCTGCTCGGCCTGACCGAGGCCGGGCTGTGCGGCGTTGATATCTCGCGCAACATGATCACGCAGACCCGCGCCAAGGGCATCTATACCGAGTTGCACCAGGCCGAGTTCTCCGCCGCCCTGGCCAGCATCGAAACCCGCTTCGCCCTGGTCGCCGCCGCCGACCTGTTCTGCTACTTCGGCGACCTGACCGAACCCTTGCAGGCGGCGGCGGCAAGACTGGCCGATGCCGGCGTGATGATGTTCAGCGTGGAACTCGCGCCCGAGGCCAGCGGCTGGCACCTCGGCGACAGCGGCCGCTACCGTCACAGCCTGGCCTATGTCAACTCGGCGCTGCGCGATGCCGGTCTCAGCGCGGTCAGCATCGCGCCGGAGCCATTGCGGCAGAACGCCGGCGACTGGGTGGGCGGCCTGTTCGTCATCGCCCGCCGGCTGGTCTGCTAGCATGTCGGCCGCGCTGCAATCGCCCTTCGCGGCGGGCATCGCGGCGCTGGCCCGCGACGACCCGGCCGCCGCCGTGCCGCTGCTGCGTGCCGCCTTGGCCAGCGGCGAGGGCGGCGCCTATGCCGAGCTGAACCTTGGCATGGCGCTGACCGCGCTGGCCCAGTTCCACGCCGCGGAGCCGCATCTGCGCCACGCCTTGCTGGCCCTGCCGGAACTGCCGGAGCCAGGCATGCGGCTGGGCGTCATCGCCGCCATGCGCGGCGACAGCACCGAAGCCCGCGCCTGCTACGAAGCGGTGCTGCGTCGCCATCCGCAGCATGTGCCGGCGCTGGCCGGGCTGGCCGCCCTGGCGGAAAAGGCCGGCGCGCTGGACCAGGCCGCGGCGCTGCTCGCCCGCGCCCGTGCCGCGGAACCGGATGAGCCGGAGCTGGACTTCGCTGCCGCCCGCCTCGCCTTCGCGGCCGAGGATGCCGCCTTGGCCGCCACGCTGGCCGAAGCCGTGCTGCACCGCCGGCCCCTGCATGTCGCCGCCGCGCAATTGCTGGCCCGCGCGCTGCTGCGCTGCCACCCCGAGGCCGCGGCCCTGGCGCTGTTGGACCGGCATGCCGCCGCCGCGCCACTGGCGCCGGCCTGGGCGCTGGCGCAGGGCTTTGCCTGCGCCGAGCTGGGCCAGCTTGAGCCAGCCATCGCCGCCTTCCAGCTGGCCGACACCCTGGCCCCCGACAATCCGGACATCCTCGGCGAGTTCGGCCGCCTGCTGGCGCAGCAGGACCGCCCGGACGAGGCCTTGGACGCGCTGCTGCCGGCGCTGGCGGCGCGCCCGGCCAACCTAGATTTCCGCAACCTGGCCGCCACGCTGATGTGGCGCCGCCATCGCTACGCCGAGATGGTGGCGATGCTGCAGGCCGGCATCGCGGAATTCGGCCCGCACCCCACGCTCAACCTGAACCTGGCGCTGGTGCTGAACGCCCAGGGCCGCCAGCAGGAAGCGCTGGACGCCGCCGATGCCGCCATCGCCCAGGCGCCGGGCAACATCGCCGCGCTGGTCAACCGCATCGCCGTGCTGCCCTACCATGAGACGCAGGGCACCGCCGCCGTGCTGGCCGCCGCCGCCGCCGATATCGCCGCGGCGCTGCCGGTCGCCACCCCTTTGCCCGCCGCGCCGCGTAAGCCAAAGCCGCGGCTGCGCCTGGGCCTGCTGTCCGGCGGTTTCGGCATTCACCCGGTTGGCTGGTTGACGCTGGCCGGGCTGGAAGCCCTGCCGGAGGACCGCTTCGAGCTCACCGCCTACAGCCTGAAGCCGCGACGCGATGCGCTGAACGCCCGCTTCCGCGCCCGTGCCGCCCGCTGGCATGAGGTGAGCGAGCGCGACGACGCGACCCTCGCCGCGTTGATCCGCGCCGACGAGATCGACATCCTCATCGACATGGGCGGCTATGGCGACACCGGCCGCCCCTTCGTGCTGACGCATCGCCCGGCGGCGGTGCAGCTGAAGTGGGTGGGCTCGCAGTTCTGTACCAGCGGCCTGCCCGGCGTGGATTACATGCTGACCGACCGTTGGGAGACGCCGGCAGGGTTCGAGCCGCATTACTCCGAAAGGCTGCTGCGCCTGCCGGATGGCTATGTCTGCTACCTGCCGCCGAGCTACGCGCCGGCGGTTTCGCCGCTGCCGGCATTGCGGAACGGTCACGTCACCTTCGGCTGCTTCAACAACCTGGCCAAGCTGACGCCGACCGTCCTGCGGCTCTGGGCACGACTGCTGCGGGACCTGCCAGATGCGCGCCTGGTCATCCGCACCCATGCGCTGAGCGACCCGGGTACGCTGGCGCTGACGCGGGACCGCTTCGCCGCCGCCGGCCTGCCGCTGGACCGCATGGACCTGCACGGCGGCTGCCCACACACCGAGATGCTGGCCGGCTACAACGCCATCGATATCGCGCTGGACCCGTTTCCCTATACCGGCGGGCTGACGGTATGCGAGGCGCTGTACATGGGCGTGCCCGTGGTGACCCTGGCGGGGGACAGCTTCGCCGGCCGCCATGCGCTGAGCCACCTGAGCAATGTCGGCCTGCCCGACTGGGTGGCAACGGACGCGGCAGGCTACCTGGCCGGCGCCCATGCCGCCGCCGCCGACCTGCCCGCCCTGGCCGCGGTGCGCGCCACGCTGCGGCAGCGCACCCTGGCCTCGCCGCTGTGCGATGCGCCGCGCTTCGGCGCCAACCTGGGCAGCGCTTTGGAAGCGGCCTGGGCCGCGGCGTAGCGTCTGATCGTCGCCGGTGGATCACCGGCGGCGTGAATCAGCCGCTCGAACAAAGGCCGCTCAGACGCCAGCCCGCATCCGCCGCGCCAGCATCTCGCCGATCATCACGCAGGTCAGGTGCAGGTTGGCGCGGCAATCCGTCGGCATCACGGAGGCATCCGCGATCCGCAGACCCGCCACGCCGCGCACCCGTAAATCCGGGTCCACCACGCCGCGCGGGTCCTCATAGGCCGTCATCCGGCAACTGCCCGCGGCGTGCTGGCCGTCGCCCGCCTCGGCCAGCATCAGTGCGTCCAACTCGGCATCCGGCAGCGCCGCTGCCTCCGCCATGCCGACACCGCTTTCGCCCAGCGTCGCCGCCGTGGCAATCCCGGCCAGCGGCGGCAGCGCCGCCAGCCGCGCCATCCGCCGGACGCCATCGCGCATCCGCAGCAGGTCGCGCGGGTCGGCCAGCATGTTCTCCTCCACCACCGGCTGCGCCTCCGGGTCGGCGCTCAACAGCCGCACCTCGCCGCGCGAGAAGGCATCATACAGCGCCACGCCCAGCGCGCCGGTCGCGGTCGGCAGCCCATCCGCGCTCAAGCCCCGATGGTTGTAGGCCACCATGATCATGTCCCGCTCGCCACCACCACCGAGCCCGCTGCTGTAGGTGACGCAGAGGTTGGTGTGCCGCGCATCCCGCCCCTGCGCGGTGTATTCCGGCTTCAGTGCGAGTGTGGCGCGCAGCACCGGGTGGTCCATGAAGTGCTGCCCCACCGCCGGCAGGTCCTGCACCACCGCGAGCCCCAAGGCCCGCAGCGCCGCCGCCGGGCCGATGCCGGAGCGCATCAGGATGCAGGGGCTATGGATGGCGCCGGCGCACAGCACCACCTCCCGCGCGGCAATCTCCTCCCACACTTCGCCGAAGCGCACCCGCACGCCGCAGGCGCGCGCACCGTCGAACAGCACCCGGTCCACCAGCGCGCCGGCGCGTATCTCCAGGTTCGTCCGGCGGCGCGCCGGCTCCAGATAGCCGTCATTGGTGGTCACACGCCGGCCGCCACGGATGTTCATGGCGTTGCAGGAAATGCCTTCGCCCTCCGGCGCGTTCAGGTCGGCCTTCCAGCGGTGTCCGGCGGCCAGCGCGGCATCGCGCAGCGCCAGGTCCACGGCGCCCCATTCGGCCTCGGGCATGCGGTACACCGGCAGTGGCCCGCCTTGGCGCAGGCCCGGCGCGCCGAAATCGGCATCGTCCTCGATGCCGTCGAAGATCGGCATCACCTCGGCCGCGCCCCAGCCCTGGCAGCCGGCCTCGGCCCAGGCGTCAAAGGCCGCGGGCACACCGCGGATGGCGATTTGCGCATTCACCGCGGAAGATCCACCCAGCGCCTTGCCGCGCCAGTAGAACTTGGCCTCCTGCGCCGCCGTGCGCCTGGTCAGCAGCCCCGGCCATTGCCATGCGGCCTGGTGCGCGGGGTCATGCATGAACGGCACGATGTTCATGCTGCGCAGCGCGTGCGGCGCCTCGGCCGGGCGCCAGTCGCGGCCGGCTTCCAGCAGCAGCACGCGGCGCGTCGGGTCCTCGGACAGCCGCGCCGCCAGCGCCGCCCCGGTAGACCCAGCGCCGACCACCACCACGTCGTACATGCGCGCTAGACCTCGCTGGCCAGGGCGGGCCAGCGGTCGGACCAGGGGTTGGCCACTTCCAGCCGTCGCGCCAGTTCCAGCACCACGGCATCGCCGCCGAAGGGCGCCACCAGCTGCACGCCGATGGGCCGGCCGTCCGGGTGCGGCAGGCCGGGCACGCTGATCGCCGCCAGCCCCGCCGCATTGACCCAGCCGCAGAACATGCCCTGCGTCGCCGGCGTCAGGCCGGGCGGGGCCTCGTCCTCGGCCTTCCAGGCCGGGGCGGCACCGGTCGGGATCAGCAGCGCGTCGTAGTCGCCCCAGTTGGCGGTGACGTCGCAGCGCCAGGCCTGCAAGGCGTCCAGCGCTTCCACATGCTCGGCCGCGGTCAGCGCCAGCCCGCGTTCCGCCGTGGCGCGAATGGTGTCCGTCACCTCAGCCCGCCAGCGGTCCGGGAAGCGCGCCGCCAAGCGTGCCGCGCCGGCCGCGGTCAGCGTGCCCCAGGCGCGACGCAGCCCGGCCAGGTCGTAGGGCGCCGCCACCTCCGTCAGCTCGCAGCCCATGCCGGCCAGGTCTGCCGCCGCCCGCGCCACGCTGGCGGCGACTTCCGGCGTCGCGCCCTCGCTGCCGATGCTGGTGAACCAGCCGACGCGCAACCGCCTTGTCGGCGGCACCGCGAATTCGGCCGGGAAGCGGCGGGAATAGGGGTCGCGCGCATCTGGCCCGGCCAGCACGCCATACAGCAGCGTCATGTCGCGCATGGTGCGGGCGAAGGGGCCGATGGCCTGGAAGTCGATCGCCATCGGCGGAAAGCCGAAACGCCGCGCCAGCCGCCCGGTCGAAGGCCGCATGCCCACCAGCCCGGTATAACCGGCGGGCTGGCGCGTGCTGCCGCCGGCATCGGTGCCCACCGCCAGCGTGGTGATGCCCGCCGCCACGGAGGCCACCGCCCCGCCGGAGGACCCACCCGGCGTCAGCGCCAGGTTCCAGGGGTTGCGCGTCACCCCGGACAGCCGGCTCTCGGTGCGCCCCATCAGCGCGAATTCCGGCGTGGTGGTCTTGCCGATGATCACCGCCCCGGCCGCGCGCAGCCGCTCCACGCAGATGTCATCCTGCTCGGGCACATGGTCGGCGAACAGGAGGCTGCCCCAACGCGCCGGCATCTCCTTGACGAACAGGTTGTCCTTCACCGAGACCGGCACGCCATCCAGCGGCCCCAGCCTGGTGCCGGCGCGTTGCCGGGCGGTGGCGGCCTCGGCGGTGGCGGTGGCGCCGGCGGCGTCCACATGGGTGAAGGCGTTCAGCTTCGGCTCCAGCGCCGCCAGCCGATGCAGCGCAACCTCCAGCAGCGCCAGCGGCGTCACTTCCCCGGTGGCGAGCAAGCCCGAAAGCGCCGTCGCATCCATTCGCCAGATCATCGCCGCCATCCTTGCCCGCACGGCGTGCAGCCTGACGCCGGCTTCGTCTCGGGTCCAGTACCCCCCTGGCTGTTGGCGCCGCTTGCGGGCAGGCTGGACGCCACGGCCGGGCCTCGCGCGCCCGGGCCGCAAGCAACGCCGAAGGGGCCGAAGCCGCCATGACCCATCCGCTGCTGCCGGTGCTGCGCCAGGCCCGCCTGGTGCCGGTGGTGCGTACCAGCACCGCCGCCCTGGCCGAGCGCGCCTGCCTCTGGCTGCGGGAGGCCGGCTGCACCATCGTCGAGATCACCCTGACCATTCCGGACGCGATCCCGCTGATCCGCGCGCTGGCGGCCGAACCCGGGCTGGTGGTGGGTGCCGGCACGGTGCCGGATGCCGCCGCGGCGGAGGCCTGCCTGCACGCCGGCGCGCGCTTCCTGGTCACGCCCTGGGTGGACCCGGCGGTGATCCGCGTGGCCAATCAGGCCGGTGCCGCCGCACTGCCCGGCGCGCTGACGCCGACCGAAGTGCGCGCCGCGCTGGCCGCCGGCGCCGATGCGGTGAAGATCTTCCCGGCCAGCTCGGCCGGCGGCCCGGCGCATATCAAGGCGCTGTGCAGCGTCTTCCCCGGCGTCGCCTTCTGCCCGACCGGCGGCGTGGATGCGACGACGCTGCCGGCCTATCTGGCGGCCGGCGCCGCCTTTGTCGGCATCGGCGGCAAGCTGGTGGACGAGGCCAGGCTGGCGGCGAACGACAAGGGCGCGATCCTGGCCGCCGCCCGCGCGGCGATGGGGGCGTGACGATGCCCGCGCTGCTGTGCATGGGCGAGCCGATGCAGGAGTTCAACCAGCAGCCGAACTCCGAAAACTTCCTGCGCGGGTATGGCGGCGATACCTCCAACGCCGCCGTCGCGGCCGCACGCCAGGGCGCCAGCGTCGGCTACATCACCGCCATCGGCCAGGACGCGCCGGGCGAGAGTTTTTTGCAGCTTTGGGCGCGCGAAGGCGTGGACAGCAGTACGGTGAAGCGCGACCCGCAGGCGGCAACGGCGGTGTATTTCGTCACCCACGGGCCTGAGGGCCACAGCTTCAGCTTCCACCGGACCGACAGCGCCGCCGCGCGCTATACGCCCGCCGACGTGCCGGCGAACGCCATCCGCGCCGCGCAGGTGCTGCACCTGTCCGGCATCAGCCAGGCCATTTCCGCCAGCGCCTGCGACGCCTGCTTCCACGCCATGCACATCGCGCGCGAAGCCGGCGTGGCCATCAGCTACGACACCAACCTGCGGCTGAAGCTGTGGCCGCGCGCGCGGGCCGCGGCGGTGATGCACGCCGCCATCGCCATGGCGGATTTCTGCCTCCCCTCGCTGGACGACGCCACCGAGCTGACCGGCCTGACCGACGCCGACACCATTGCCGATTTCTACCTGAAGCTCTGCCCCGTGGTGCTGTTGAAGCTCGGCCGCGCCGGCGCCCTGGTCGCCACGCGCCACGGCCGCCAGCGCATCGCGCCGCACCAGGTGGCGGCAGTGGACGCCACCGGCGCCGGCGATACCTTTGCCGGCAGCTTCCTGGCGCGGCACCTGGCCGGCGATACGCTGGAACAGGCGGCGCGCTATGCCAATGCCGCCGCCGCACTTTCCACCACCGGGTATGGCGCCGTCGCGCCGATCCCGCACCCCGCCGCCATCAACGCCTTGTTGCATTGCAGCATGGCATGATTCAGCCACGGGTTTATTTCCGCACGTTACCGCGCTATGCCTGCGGCATGCGACACACCACCCTGCCTGCCCTGCTGCTGACCCTTTCGCTCGCCGCCTGCGGCAGCGGCGGTGGTACTGCCCCGCAGCCCGCCCGCAGCACACAGCTGGACGTGGACCAGGTAAAGGCCAGCGCCCCGGTGGTGGGCGAACTGGTCCGCGCCGCCTCGGTCTGCGGCGTGCCCGTCTCCATCACCGCGCAGGACCGCGCCGCGCGCATCGAGGCCGCGGCGCTGGATATCGCGGTGCGCGAGGGCGGCATGACCGCGCGCGACACCTACCTGCGCAGCGTGCAGCCGCCGACCTTCGACCCACGCCGCCGCGGCCAGGACCGCGCGCAATACTGCAACCCGAAGCGCCTGGACGTGGAACGGATGGACGGCTTCCTCTCCGGCCCCGATGGCGCCGCGCTGACCCAGCGCGCCGAGGCGATCCGCGCCGGGCGGTAACGCCCGCGCGCTTCGGCGGCTGATTCACGCCGCCGGCGAAGATCAGCCGCTACCGGTTCGCACCAGGCCGCAGCCGCAACCCCGGCCGCAGGTTGGTGAAGGGCAGCGTGGCGGGATCCGCCACCACCGGGCCAGGCGCCGCCACCACCAGCACGGCGCTGCTGATCGGCTGGAAATCCGCGCGGAAATGCACGCTGGACTTCAGCGCCAATATCTTCTGCGCGGCGGGCTCCACGCCGATATGCGTCAATATCGCCCGGTCCAGCGCCTGCATCTTGCGCGAAACCACCACCACCCGCACGCCGGATGAAACCCGGATCAGCGCGGAAGGCCCGAGGTTCGCCGGGTTGCCGCGGCCCATCGGCCCGGTGCAGGTGAAGCGGCCGTCGGTCAGCTTTTCCACCACCGCCTGCACCGCCAGCGGCACGCCGTCGCTGTTACCGCCCAGCGAGAGCGCAATCGTCGCGCCCTCCCCCGCCGCATGGCAGGCCGCCGCGCTCTCGGCGTCGTTGATCAGGCACAGCACGGCGCCCTGGGCGTCCTGCCGGATCAGTTCCGCCAGCAGGCCGGTGGTGTCGCCATGGCCGCCGCCGCCGGGGTTGTCCTGCGTGTCCGCCAGCACCACGGGCTTGTTGGCGCCACGCGCCAGTCCGATGGCCTGAGCCACGCCATCGGCGGCTTCCAGCACATTGCCATTGAAGTCGGGCTCATGCGCGTTGAGGTAGGCGCAGAGGGCATCGGCCGCCGCATCCGCCGCCGCTTGCGTTTCGGCATAGGCGGTGACGGCCACGCCGCAGCCGGGGAAATCGGCGTAGGGAAAACCGAAGCAGTACGCCACCTCATGCACGCCCTCGGCGGCTTCCAGGCTGGCGCGTTCGTCCAGCACCAGCGACATCGGCGGCACCATGGTGCACTGCATGGTCAGCGGAATCAGGAAGTCCACCTGGCGAAACGCCTTGGCGAAGGCCTTGCCTGTGCGGATGCGCGTGATCAGCAGCTCCGTCGCGCGGCCACCAGCGAAAGCCTGGTCCACATGCGGATAGGTGCGATAGGGCACCAGCACGTCGGCCAGCGCAGTCATCTCGGCGGTCAGGTTGCAATGCGGGTCCAGGCTGGCGGCAATAGGCACATCCGGCCCGACCACCGCGCGCACGCGGCGCAGCACCTCGCCTTCCGCGTCGTCATGCCCGACTGCCACCATGGCGCCGTGCAACTCCAGGAAGACGCCGTCGATCGGCCCGCGTTCCAGCGCATCCGAGAGTTCCGCCACCAGCAGCGCGGTGATGCGCTCGAAGGCTTCGGCCGTCACCGGCCCAGCCGGGTTGGCCATGCACCAGACCAGCGGCACGATCTCGGCGCCCGCCGCTTCCGCCGCGCGGATGGCGCCGCTGCTCGGCAGGCTGGTCGGCCGCAGCGCTTCCAGCAGCGTGGCCGCGCGTTGCAACGCAGGGAAGCCGCCGGGTGTCAGGAACTGCTCCCACCCCGTCGGCAGCGGCGCGAAGGAATGGCTTTCGTGCTGAAAGCCGCCAATGGCAATGCGCATCCGCTCAGTTCCTTGCGTTCGCTGTTTCGAGAACCGCATCAGCCAGCACGCGCAGGCCCTTTTCCGCCCATTCGCGGGAGATGCTTTCGCTCGGGTGGTGGCTGATGCCGCCGTGGCAGGGGATGAACAGCATCACCGCGGGCATGCGCGCCGCCGCATGGTAGGCGTCGTGCCCGGCGCCCGAGAGGATGTCGCGCTGCGAAACCCCATGCCGCCGCCCGGCTGCGCGCAGCCGCTCGGCCAGCGCGGTGTCGAACTGCACGCGCGGGAAACGCCAATACGCGGCGCGGGAGACCTGCACCCGCCGGCGCAGCGCAATCTCGGCGAAGGCCGCGTCCGCCTCGGCCCACAGCGCCTCCAGCACCGCCGTTTCCGGGTGGCGGAAATCCATCGCCAGCCGCGCCTCGCCGGAGACGACGCCATCCGCACCGGGCATCGGGATGAAGCGGCAGACGGTGAAGCGCCCTTCCGGCGCACGGTCGAGCAGGATTCGCTCCGCCGCGACGGCCATTTCCGCCGCCGCCAGCAGCGCGTCCTGGCGCATCGCCATCGGCGTAGAGCCGGCATGGCCGTCCTTGCCGACAACCGTCACCAGCGCGCGTTCCGTAGCGAAGCCGCCGGTCACCACGCCGATATCGCAGCCCTCGGCCTCCAGGATCGGCCCCTGTTCGATATGCGCCTCGAAATACGCCGCGGCGCCGAGCAGGCCCAGGTCATCGCTGCCGGCCCAGCCCTGCTGCGCCAGCGCGTCGCCAAGGCGTTCGCCGTCATCCAGCGCCGGCGCATCCAGCGCCTGCTCCGCCGGGATAACGCCCATCGCCGCCGCCGCGCCGATCATGCTGGGGCTGAAGCGGCAGCCTTCCTCGCTGGTCCAGTTCACCAGCACGATCGGCGCTTCCGTCACCGTGCCGGCTTCCTCCAGCGCGCGCAGGATCTCAAGCCCCGCCAGCACGCCATAGGGGCCATCGAACTTGCCGCCGGTCGGCTGCGTATCCAGGTGGCTGCCCACCAGCACCGGCGGGCGCGCGGGGTCGCGGCCTTCGCGCCGCAGCGCCATGTTGCCGAAGCGATCCACCTTCAACGTCAGCCCCGCCGCCCGGCCCCACTGCACCAGCAGGTGCCGCGCCTGGCTGTCCAGCGCGGACAGCGCCGGGCGGTTGTTGCCGCCACCAGGCGTGGCGCCGATCTGCGCCAGCGCCATCAGATTGTCCCATAGCCGGTCCGGCGAGAGCGGCAGGTTCACCGCACCAACCCCGCTTCGGCCAGCACCGCATCGGCCAGCACGTTCAGCCCGGCCGTCGCCCATTCCGGCGTGATGCTCTCGGCCTCGTTGTGGCTGATGCCGCCATGGCAGGGGCAGAACAGCATCACGGTGGGCACCTTGCGCGCCATATAGACCGCGTCGTGCCCAATGCCCGTCGGCATGTCCTTGAAGCTGTGGCCGCGCGCCCGCGCCGCGACGCGCAGCCGCTCCGCCAGTTCAGGCGTGAAGGGCATCATCGGCGAGTGCCAGAAATCCACCACCTCCACCTTCAGGCCGCGCTTGGCGGCAATCTCGGCGCCCTTCGCGTGGATCTGCTGGCGCATCAGCTCAAGCTGGTCCTCGTCGCCATGGCGCGTGTCGATGCTGAACCAGACGCGGCTGGGTGCGATGTTGCGGCTTGAGGGATACACATTCACCACGCCCACCGTGCCGCGCCCCGGCTCCCCGGTCGGCGAGACGGCGGCCAGCGCAATCTCCTCCACCGCCGCGATGAATGGCGCCGCGCCCATCATCGCATCGTGCCGCCCAGCCATGATGCTGCCGCCGTGGCTTTCCTCGCCCAGCACCGTCACTTCATACCAGCGCTGCGCCAGGGCGTGCGTGACCACGCCGAGTTCCAGCCCCTCATTCTCCAGCTGCGGCCCCTGCTCGATATGCAACTCGAAATAGGCGCCCAGCTTCTGCAATTCGGCCGGGTCGGCGCTGCCTTGCCAGCCGATCTTCCGCAACTCCTCGCCGAAGACTTTTCCTTCTGCATCCTGTTTGCCCAGCACCTCGGCTTCGGTGAAGACGCCCATCGCCGCGCCGCTGCCCATCATCGGCGGGGAGAACCTGGCGCCTTCCTCATTGGTCCAGTTGATCAGCGTGAGCGGCGCCTCGGTCTCCGCGCCAGCCTCGTGCAGCGCGCGCATCAGTTCCAGCCCGGCCAGCACGCCCAAAATGCCGTCGAACTTGCCGCCGGTCGGCTGCGTATCCAGGTGGCTGCCGATGGCAACCGCCTTGCGTGAGGGGTCGCGCCCCGGCCGGGTGAACACCATGTTGCCCACCCGATCCACGCTGAGCGTCAGCCCGCACGCCTCGCCCCATTGCTGGAACAGCGCGCGGCCTTCGCCATCCAACTCGGTCAGCGTCTGCCGGTTGCAGCCGCCCTTCGCGGTGCCGCCAATCTTGGCAATCTCCATCAGGCTGTCCCACAGCCTGGCGCCACTCAACGGGATGTTCGTGCTCATCGGATGCTCTCCACCCCGCACCATTCGGCCATGGTGAGGGCAATGCTGCGGGTGATGTTCTGCATGCTCTCGATACCGACGCTCTCGTCAATGCCGTGGATGTCCTGCGCATCCGGGCCGAAGCATGCAACCGGCGTGCCCTGGTACAGCACGAAGTGCCTGCCATCGGTCAGCGCCGGCGCGGGGTAGTCGCGCAGCGCGCTGCCGGCCACCTCGGCATAACTGCGGGCCGCCAGCCGCACGATCTCGGCCGACTGGTCGAAGACGCAGCCCTCGGCCATGAAGCCCTTGAACTCCAGCCCGACCTTGCAGCTGCGCAGCCGCGGGTCCTCCGCCGCCTTGGCGACCAGCGCCTCGATCTCCCTGGCCACCTCACGCGGGTCGCGCCCGACCATGACGCCGACGCGCATGCCCAGCCTGGCGCGGGTGGCGACGCTGCTGTTCCACTCGCCGCCCTGGAAGGTGCCGAGGTTGACGTTCACCGGGTGGTTCACGCCGGCAAAGCTGGCATGCACCAGCTCCGCGCGGTTCATCGCGTGCTCGTATTCCTTGAAGGCGGCGGCCACCACGCCGGCGGCTTCGATGGCGTTGATGCCGCTGTGCATGTCCCGCACATGCGCCGGGCGGCCGGAAACCGTGACCCAGGCCCAGACCACGCCGACCTCGGCGGTCCACATCGCCTCCACGCCCGGGCCTGGTTCCGGCAGGATCACCGCATCCATTTTCGGCAGTGCCAGCATGGTGGCCAGCGCACCATTCCCGGTGCATTCCTCCTCAATGACAGCCTGCAACTGCACCGGCGCCGCGGGTTGCAGCCCGGCCAGCTGCAGCGCCTTGAAGGCAAAGAGGTTGCTGACCAGGCCGGCCTTCATGTCCCCGGCGCCGCGGCCATAGATGCGGCCGTCGCGCACCACCGCCTGGTAGGGCGGGCTCAGCCACATGTCGGCGGCGCCCTCCGGCACCACGTCCAGGTGGCCGTTCAGCGCCAGGCTGCGGCCGCCCGTGCCGCGCGGCTGGTGCAGCGCCACCACGTTGTCGCGCCCGGCATAGCTGATCAGCGGCGGCGAGAAGCCGCGATGTCCCTCCAGCGCCGCGACTTCGACGGGGATCCGCTGCACCGGCAGCCCGGTCTCGGCGAACAGCCGGGCCATTTCGTTCACCGCGCCCTGCTCGCGGCCCAGCGTGCTGTCATGCCGCACCAGCGCGACCACGGCCGCCAGCGCCTCGGCCTGCAACGCGTCCACGGCGGCAAGGATCGCGCGGCGCGCGCCCGGGTCCAGCATCGGCATCTCCTGCAAAGCCGCAGGCTATCCGCCACCGCTTTGCCTGGACAGCCCCACCCAGGCCGCTACCATCAACCGATGCGAAGCTTCCACGATCCGGGCCACGCCCGGCACTCTCCGAACTTCTTCCTGATCCGCGGCCAGGTGCGCGCGAATTACGAAGTCCCCGCCCGGGCCGAGAGCCTGCTGGCCGGGCTGCATGCGCTGGGCCTGCCGCCTGAGCTGGCGCCGCCCGCCACCGCGGCGCAGCTGCACACCGTGCATACGCCGGACTACCTGGCCTTCCTGGAAGCCATAGGCCCGGCCTGGGCGGCGCTGCCCAATGCGGGCGCCGAGGCCGTGGGCAACACCTTCCCGACCATCGACGCCCTCAACAGCGGCGGCCGCCGCCCGGCCGGGGTGGTCGGCCAGGTCGGCTGGTACACCGCCGACGCCGCCTGCCCCATCGGTGCCCATACCTGGGAAGCCAGCCTGGGCGCCGCCGGCGTGGCGCTGGCCGCCGCCGCCGAGGCCGCCGCCGGGCGCCAGGCCTATGCGCTGTGCCGCCCGCCCGGCCACCACACCTATGCCGCCCGCGCCGGCGGACATTGCTACCTGAACAACGCCGCCCTGGCAGTGGAAGCGCTGCGCGCCGCCGGCGCCGCCCGCGTGGCGGTGCTGGATATCGACAGCCACCACGGCAATGGCACCCAGGGCATCTTCTGGAACCGGCCGGATGTGCTGACGGTTTCCGTCCATGGCGACCCCGGCAGCTACTACCCCTGGTTCACCGGCTATGCCGAGGAAACCGGCGGCGCCGACGCCCTGGGCCGCAACCTGAACCTGCCGCTGCCCTTCGGCAGCCCGGATGCCGCTTGGCTGGCCGCCGTGCAGCACGGCGTCGCCGCGGTGCAGGGCTTCGCGCCGGAAGCGCTGGTGGTCTCGCTCGGCTTCGATGCCTCCGAGCATGAGCCGTTGAACGCGCTGAACGTCACCGCCGAGGGTTTTGCCCGGGCCGGCGCCCTCATCGGCGCGCTGAAGCTGCCCAGCGCCATCGTCCAGGAAGGCGGCTACAACGTGGACCTGCTCGGCCCGCTATTGCAGCGCTTCCTGACCGGCTGGAGCGAGGCATGAGGCCCGCCGCTTCACGCCTCTGGCCCTCCAACGAGTGGAGGCACGCATGAGCGACCTGCCGACGCTGGACACGCATATCGACATCCGCTGGCCCAACCCGCCCGACGCGGTGGCGGAAACCGCCATGCGCGTCGATTTCCCGAAGATGCGCAAGGGCGGGCTGCGCGCGGCGGTCTTCGTCGCCTACCTGCCGCAGGGCAAGCGCGACGCCGAGGGCCATGCCGCCGCCGCCGAGCGCACCGAGGCCATGCTGGCGCATATCCGCGGCCGCGCCGATGGCAAGGCGCGCCGCTTCTGCGCCACCGCCGCCGAACTGGCAGCGCTGTACGAGACCGACGCGTTGGGCGTGCTCTCGGCGGTGGAAAACGGCTACGCCATGGGCCGCGACCTCTCCGCCCCCGCCCGCTGGAAGGCGCAGGGCGCCTGCTACCTGACGCTGACCCATAACGGCCACAACGAGATCGCAGACAGCGCCATCCCGCGCCCGGAACTCGGCGACGGCCCCACCGAACATAACGGCCTCTCCGCCTTCGGGCGCGAGGCGATCGGCGCGCTGAACCAGGCCGGCGTGATGGTGGATATCAGCCATGTCGCCAAGCCGGCCATGCTGCAGGCGGCCGAACTCTCCCGCGCCCCGGTGCTGGCCACCCACACCGCCTGCCGCGCGCTGTGCGACCACCCGCGCAACCTGGACGACGAACAGCTGGACGCGCTGCGCCAGGTCGGCGGCCTGGTGCAGATCACCGCCGTGATGTCCTTCCTGAACAAGACCCCGCCGAATGGCCGCTACCACGCGACGGTGGACGACATGGCTCGCCATGTGGACCACGCCGTCGCCCGCATCGGCATCGAGCATGTCGGCCTGAGTTCCGACTTCGATGGCGGCGGCGGCGTGCAGGGCTGGAAGGATGCCGGCGAGACGCCCGGCCTGACCCAGGCGCTGCGCGCGCGTGGGTATGACGAAGCGGCACTGCGCCTCCTGTGGAGCGGCAATTTCCTGCGGGTTTGGCGCGCCGCCGAGGCCGCGGCGGGCTGACACCGGGCGCCTGCCCAAAACCCGCGCAGCCGGCGCCCCGGCTGGCAGCAGGCGGCGCCCGAACCGCGCCCGCCACGCCGCCTTTCCGGCTGCATGTTGCGGGGCATTCGCGCTAGCCTCTCGGCGTCCGGAGACCCGCAGCATGCTGACCCGCCGCCACCTCCTCGCCTCTGCCGGCACCGCCTTGGCCGCGCCGTTGGCGTCCCCTGCCGCGCAGGCCCAACGCGCCTCGGTGCTGCGCTTCGTGCCGCACGCCAATCTGACCAGCCTGGACCCGGTCTGGACCACCGCCTGGATCACCCGCTACCACGGCTATGCGGTGTACGACACGCTGTACTCCATCGGCGCCGACCTGGTGCCCAAGCCGCAGATGTGCGCCGGCCATACGGTGGAAGACGACGGCCGCCGCTACACCTTCACCCTGCGCGACGGCCTGCGCTTCCACGACGACACGCCGGTGCTGGCGCGGGACTGCGTCGCCAGCATCAAGCGCTGGGCGCGGCGAGACGGCTTCGGCTCCACCATGATGCAGGCAGTGGCCGAGATCGCGGCATTGGACGACCGCCGCTTCGAGATCAAACTCAAAAAGCCCTTCCCGCTGCTGATCGACGCCATGGCCAAGCTGGCCCCGGTCTTCGTCATGCCGGAACGCCTGGCCAATACGGACCCATTCACCGCCGTCACCGACGCCACCGGCTCCGGCCCGTTCCGCTTCAAGCGGGACGAATGGGTGCCTGGCTCGCGCTCGGTCTATGAGAAGTTCGCGCAGTACCAGCCGCGGCAGGAAGCCGCGGACCTGCTCGGCGGCGGCAAGCAGGTTCATGTGGACCGCTTCGAATGGCACATCATGCCGGACCCCGGCACGGCGGCGGCGGCGCTGCAATCCGGCGAGATCGACTGGTGGGAGAACCCGCCGAACGACCTGCTGCCGCCGCTGCGGCGCAACCGCAACGTGGTCATCCAGGAGCTCGACCCCTTCGGCTACGTCACGGTGCTCAGGCCCAACCACCTGCACCCGCCCTTCGACAACCCGGCGCTGCGCCGCGCGATCTGGCCGGCACTGTCGCAGACCGACGTGATGACGGCGGTCAACGGCACCGACAGCAGCCTGTGGACCGACCGGATGGGCTTCTTCACCCCCGGCACGCCGCTGGCCAGCGATGCCGGCATGCAGCACATCACCACGCCACGCAGCATCGAGGCCGCCAGGCGCCTGGTCGCCGCCAGCGGCTACAAGGGCGAGAAGATCGTCCTGATGATGGCCAGCGACAACCCGGCGCAGCTCGCCTCCGGCGCCGTCATCTTCGACATGCTGCAGAAGCTGGGCCTGAACGCGGAGCTGGTCTCGACCGACTGGGGCACGGTGGTGCAGCGCCGGGCGAGCCGGGAGCCGCTGGAGAAGGGCGGCTGGAGCCTGTTCATGTCCAACATCACCGGCGCCGATACGCTGAACCCCGCCAGCAACCACGTCATGCGCAGCAGCGGGCTGGAAGGCACCTGGTTCGGCTGGCCGAGCAGCCCCAGGCTGGAAGCGCTGCGCAACGCCTGGTTCGAGGCACCCGACCTGGCCACCCAGCAGCGGCTCTGCCGGGAGATCCAGGAACAGGCCTTCGAGGACACGCCCTATTGGCCGCTCGGCCACTACCGCCAGCCCGCCGCCTTTCGCCGAGACCTGACGGGGCTGATCCGCGCGCCGGTGCCGCTGGCCTGGGGCGTGAAGCGCGGCTGATCCCGCTGGTGATTCCTTATATATAGGACTATTGTCATTACATCATCGCCCGGACCCGGGATTTGTCCGAAACCGGCGGGCCGGGGATTTGTCCGAAACCGACCGCTTCAAGCAATGGTTGCCGCAACGCCTGCTTGCCGCCAGGGTTGGGGTCGCCCATGACCCTCGCCCGAATCGCCACCTTTGCCTTTGCCGGCATCGAAGCCGTCCCGGTGGAAGTGCAAGTGCAGATCAGTTCCGGACTGCCGGCCTTCCTCATGGTGGGGTTGCCCGACAAGGCCGTCGCCGAAAGCCGCGAGCGGGTGCGCGCGGCGTTGTCCGGGCTTGGCCTGTCGCTGCCGCCCAAACGGGTGCTGGTGAACCTGGCGCCGGCCGACATCACCAAGGAAGGCAGCCACTTCGACCTGCCCATCGCCCTGGCGGTACTGGCAGCGATGGACCTGCTGCCGCGCGAGGACCTGGCCCAGTTCGCGGCGCTGGGCGAGTTGTCGCTGGACGGGTCCATCAAGCCGGTCGCCGGCGTGCTGCCGGCCGCGCTCGGGGCTTCCGCGCTGAGCCTCGGGCTGATCTGCCCGGCGGCCCAGGGCAGCGAGGCCGCCTGGGCCGGCGCCATCGAGGTGCTGGCCGCGCCCGACATATTGGCGCTGCTGAACCATTTTCGGGGTACCCAGGTGCTGGCAGCGCCGGAGCCGCCGCCGGTCGGCCGCCACCCCTCCTTCGGGCCGGACCTGATCGACGTGAAGGGCCAGGAAAGCGCCCGCCGCGCGCTGGAAGTGGCCGCCGCCGGGGGCCACAACCTGCTGATGATCGGCCCGCCCGGCGCCGGCAAGTCCATGCTGGCCGCACGCCTGCCCGGGCTGCTGCCGGACCTGACCCCGCGTGAGGCGCTGGAGGTCAGCATGGTGCATTCCCTGGCCGGGCTGCTGCAGGACGGTAACCTGGTGGTCCGCCCGCCCTTCCGGGAACCGCATCACTCGGCCAGCCAGGCGGCACTGGCCGGCGGTGGCGCCCGCGCCCGGCCGGGGGAGATCAGCCTGGCGCATCATGGCGTGCTGTTCCTGGATGAATGGCCGGAGTTTCCCCGCTCGGCCCTGGAGGCCCTGCGCCAGCCGATGGAAACCGGGCGCAGCACCGTCAGCCGCGCCAACCACCACTTCACCTACCCCGCGCGCTTCCAGTGCGTGGCGGCGATGAACCCCTGCCGCTGCGGCTACCTGGGCGACACCCCACGCGAATGCGGCCGGGCGCCGCGCTGTGGGGAGGACTACCAGGCCAAGCTGAGCGGCCCGCTGCTGGACCGGATGGACCTGACGATCGAGGTGCTGCCGGTACCGCCGGCGGAACTCTCCCGCGCCCCCGCCGGGGAGCCGACCGCGGATGTCGCCGCCCGCGTCCACCTGGCGCGGCAGCGCCAGCGCGACCGCTATGGCGAGGACGGCCCGCGCTGTAACGCAGAGGCCGATGGCGCCGTGCTGGAAAACACCGTGCAGGCCGAACCGGCGGCGCGCGAACTGCTGGAACTGGCCGCCGAGCGCCTGCGCCTGTCGCCGCGCGGCTTCATCCGCACGCTGCGGGTGGCGCGCACCATCGCCGACCTGGCCGGCGCGGAGACCGTCAAGCGCGCCCACATCGCCGAGGCGCTGGCCTTCCGCCGCCGCCCGCCCGGCGGCCCGCGGCCCAACGCCAATACCGGCAGCCTCGCAAGCGACCGGGCGTGAAGCGGGGCACGTTAAGCCTGGGCACGGATGATCGCCGGGAGGTGCCGGACGTGAGGCCGGAGGGCTTGGCCTGCTGGCTGCTGGCCCTGCTGCTGCTGGCCGCCCCCGCCGGCGCGCAGCAACGGCTCGATGCCGGCGAGGCCCGCGCCCCCGCGCCCCTTGCCACGGCGCCGGCCGCGCCAGCCCGGGCCATGGTGGTCGCTGCCCACCCGCTGGCCGCCGCCGCCGGCATGCAGGCCCTGCGCCAGGGCGGCACGGCGCTGGACGCAGCCATTGCGGTGCAGGCGGTGCTGGCGCTGGTGGAACCGCAGTCCAGCGGCCTCGGCGGCGGCGCGCTGCTGCTGCATTGGGACGCCGCGGCGCATCGTGTCAGCGCCTGGGATGGCCGGGAGACCGCGCCCGCCACCGCCACGCCGGAGCTGTTCCTGCGGGAAGGCCGCCCCATGGCCTTCCATGAGGCCGCCGTGGGTGGCCGCGCCGTCGGCGTGCCCGGCGTGCTGCGGATGCTGGAAGCGGCGCATCGCGCCCATGGCCGGCTGGCCTGGGCGGCGCTGCTGGCCCCGGCCATCGCGCTGGCGGAGCAGGGCTTTGCGGTCACTCCCCGCCTCTCGCGGCAGATCACCGCCGACCAGGCCAGGCTGGCGACCGACCCCGCCGCCCGCGCGCTGTTCTTCACCGCCGAGGGCGCGCCGCTGCCGCCCGGCGCGACGCTGCGCAACCCCGCCCTGGCCGCGACCCTGCGCGCCCTGGCCTCCCGCGGCGCCGATGCGCTGCACCAGGGCGAGATCGCCACGGCCATCGCCCAGGCGGTGCAGCACCACCCGGTGAACCCCGGCGGCATGACCATCGCCGACCTGGCCGGCTACCGGCCCCGCCAACGCGACGCGCTCTGCACGCCCTACCGCACATGGGTGGTCTGCGGCTTCCCGCCGCCTTCCTCGGGCGGCGCCACGGTGGCGATGACGCTGGCGCTGCTGGCACCGCAGGACCTGGGGGCGCTGGCGCCCGGCAGCGTGCAGGCGGCCCATTGGCTGGGCCAGGCCGGGCGTCTCGCCTTCGCCGACCGCAATCGCTACCTGGCCGATGCCGACTTCGTGCCGGTGCCGCTGGCCGGGCTGCTCGCGCCGGACTACCTGGCTGCCCGCGCCCGGCTGCTGGGCGCCGACCGCGCCCTGGCAGCGCCCGCGCCGGGCGAACCCGCCGCCGCCGGGCCGGCCCTGGCCAGCCAGC
>CANBNK010000072.1 GCA_947371015.1 Acetobacteraceae bacterium
GCGGACCTTCTCCTGGTTCGGCCGCAACCGGCGTCTGGCCAAGGACTACGAAAGCCTCGCCGCAACTCTCGCCAGCTTCGTCATGCTCGCAGCCATCCAACTCGGCGTCCGCCGCCTGGCCAGGGGGTAGGCTTTTGAGTCAGGCTCTCAGCCTGTGGTGGCAGCCAGCCGGCTGGCGGAGCGGCCGCGCTATCAGCCCAACTGCTCAGCCCGGATGCTGACAGCCTGCTCGATCAGGTCACCCATATGCGCAGCGGCATGGGCCGTGATGCGCTGTGGCATGGTGCCGTCCGGCGCCAACTGGTTCACCATTCGCTGCGCCACCTGTCGCTGCGCGCCATTGCCGGCGGCGAGCAAGGCAATGGCCAGGTTCTCCAGCGCAATCACCCGAATGCGCAGCGCCACGACCTCGTTCTCCAGCGGCAGTTGCCGCAACTCCTGGACGGTGCCGACCTGCGGGCCATCCTCGCCGGCCCCGCCTTCATTGTCCCAGCGGGACAGCGCTCGAACGAGTTGATAGGCGTCGTCAGGGGCTTGTACGGGGGGACTGGCCATGGCGTTCGTTCCTTCGGGTCATTCGAGGATCTGATGGGGTCAGGCCGACGCCAAGGTGACGGCGAGGTGGACCGGGTTGTGCAGCGTGTTCGCCACCGGCGACCACAGCGCGGCGTGCTTGACCAGCGCATCCAGGGTCGCGCGGCTGGCGTCGGCCTCGATATGGACCAGCACGCTGATCGCCTCGAACCCGATGACCTTCGCGTGCAGGTCGCCGGCAGCCCATGCCGCCGTGGTGCTGATGTCGGCGGCCAGCTCCAGTTGCAGGCTGTGCACCGCCAGGCCCTGCGCCACGGCATGGGCATGGATGCCAATGGCGAGACAGGAGCCCAAGGCGGCCAGCAATGCCTCCGATGCGTTGGGCGCGGTCGCCTCTGCCAGCAACTCGGCTGGCTCCTCCTCCGTGACCGGCTGTGGCGGCAGGTCGCGGATGTAGTTGAGCTGGCTGAAGCGGCCCTGGGCCACAGTCCGGCAGCGCAGCGTGCGCATCGCCGAGGGGGCCGCCATGCAACGCCAGACCAGAGCCTCGATCCCGGCCGCCTCCGTAGGTGCCGTTGGCTGACCGACCGAATTTTCCATCATGCTGCCTTTTCTGCGTTGGCGATTGGATGCCTCCGATGCGTTGCCGCAGCGCGTGTGCGGCGAATGCCCTCTCCGTTACGCCTGTGGGGCACCCGTCAGATGCGATCTTCAGCTCCAGCCATACTCCCTTTGAACCGCGGTCGGCCGCGCATTACCGCTGACCGGATGTGCACAAACGCCACGGCCCCACGAGATGCTTGACTGGGACGACCTGCGCTTCTTCCTGTCGCTGGCGCGGCACGGCAGCCTTTCCGCCGCCGCCAAGGACCTGCACGTGGCGCTCTCCACGGTGGGGCGCCGCCTGGGTTCGCTGGAAGCCGCACTGGGCGTGCGGCTGCTGAACCGCACGCCCGATGGTTACCAGACCACGCTCGCTGGGCAGGAAGTGCTGGAGCAATCGATCCGGCTAGAAGCGGTGGCGCTGCTGCTGGAACGCAGCGTCAGCGGGCGCGACACCACGTTGGCCGGCCTGGTGCGCGTTACCTGTGCAGAGACGGTAGCCGCACATATCCTCGCGCCCGCGCTGGCGGCGCTGCACGATGCGCACCCTGACATCATGCTGGAACTGATACCCAACCCGCGCGAGTTGAGCCTGGCGATGCGGGAGGCGGACATCTCGGTAAGGCTAAAACGACCAGAGCAGCACGACCTGGTCGTGCGTCGCATCGGCACGCTCGCCTTTGGCCTTTATGCCAGCACCGCCTACCTGGAACGCCATGGCCCGGTGGAGTTTGTAAGCGGCATGCTCGGTCATCACTGCATCACACAGCAGGAGGACGTACAGGACGCGACTCAGGCCGCCTGGCTGGGCGACCTGATGCCGCAGGCGCGGATCGCTATCCAGACCACCAGTCACGAGGCGGCCGTCGTCGCGGCGGTGCACGGTGCCGGCCTCGCTTGCCTCGCCTGCTTCAGGGCCGCTCTTGAACCGACGCTGCGCCGCATCATGCCGCCCAGCGCCGTACCGAGTGCGGGAATCTGGCTGGTGGTGCACAGCGACAGCCGGCGGACCCCGCGGATCCGCGTGGTGCTGTCCTTGATCACCGAGCATGTGCGGGCGATGCGGACGCTGCTCGACCCGGTGGCGGACGGACTCGGCTAGCGCCTCGCCGCTCCTGCCTTCCGTCGAACGGCCTCATCGCCGACGAAGGCACCAGCGTTGTCGCTGTGCCGGCTGGGTTGCGTTGCAGTTTCGCATAGTCGAGGCCCGGAAACAGCTGTGCGGCTGACCTGATGGATGGGCGTACCAATCCTTGCACCGAGCCGGCTCGGCGCCACCGCATGCCAGGCTGATCTACCATCGCGCGGATTGCACCGAACGCCGGCGTCGCCAGCCATCAAGCACCGAGGGAAATCATGGGCAACGACAGCAAGCTGAAGAAGGCCGTCCTGGAAGAGTTGAGCTGGGAGCCGAGCGTCACTGCCGCGCATATCGGCGTGGCGGCGCATGACGGCGTCATCACGCTGAGCGGGCATGTCGGCAGCTATGCCGAGAAGCATGCCGCCGAGGTCGCCGCCGGCCGGGTCAAGGGTGTCCGCGCCGTTGCCGAGGAGATTGAAGTGCAACTGCCCAGCCAAACCACCCGCACCGACGAGGAGATCGCCGCCGCCGCGATCCAGCGCATGATGTGGGACAGCTCGATCCCCGACGATGCCGTGAAGGTCAAGGTCGAGCAGGGCTGGGTCACGCTGACCGGCGAGGTGCACTGGTTCTTCCAGAAGGAAGCGGCGCTGCATGACGTGCGCGGCCTCTGGGGCGTCATCGGTGTGTCGGATCAGGTGACGGTCCGGCCGCACCTCGATACCAGCAGTATCAAGACCGCCATCATCGCCGCGTTGGGCCGCAGTTGGTTCTTCGACCCCGACACCGTCACCGTGCACGCCCATGGCGGCAAGGTCCGTCTCGGTGGCACCGCGCGTTCCATGAACGAAGAGCGGATCGCGCTCTCAACGGCGTGGGCCACGCCCGGCGTGACTTCGGTGGAAAGCGACATCCACGTCGGCTGAGCGACCGAGCAACCAGAAGGTGACGAACATGACCGAGCAGCACTCGATTGTCGCGATCTACGCCACGCATGATGCGGCCGAAGCCGCGATTCGCCGCGTGGCCGATGCCGGGCTGGAGATGCAGCACTTCAGCATCATCGGCAAAGGCTACCACACCGAGGAGAAGGTCGTCGGCTTCTACAGCGCCGGCGACCGGGTGAAGTTCTGGGGCAGCCGCGGCGCCTATTGGGGCGGGCTGTGGGGGCTGCTGTTCGGCGGCATGATGCTGACGCTGCCGGTGGTGGGGCCGGTGATGGTGCTTGGCCAGCTGGCCGGCGTGGTGTTCACCGCGCTGGCGGGCGGCATCGAAGGTGCGGTGGTCCTGGGCGGGCTGGGCGCGCTGGGTGCGGCACTGTACGGCATCGGCGTGCCGGCCAAGAGCGTGCTGCAGTACGAGCAGGCGCTGAAGGCCGACCAGTTCGTGGTGCTGGCCAACGGGCCGGTGGCCGAGATGGAGCGCGCACGCAGCCTGCTGCACCTGACCGGCCCGATCCAGTTGGACGCACATGCCGACGCCGCGGTCACTCCCGCCGCTGCCATCGCCTGAGCCAACCGCATGCTCAAACAGGTCCTGGTGCCGATCACCGGCACCGTGCACGACACCCAGGCGCTGGCGGCTGCGTTGTCACTTGCCCGCGGCTTCGGTGCGCAGCTTGAATGCCTGCATGTCCGGCCTGATCCTGCGGCCTCCGCCATCGGCATGGCCGGCGGCGACATGGGCGGCGGCTATGCCGTCGCTGAGTTGATGGAGGTGATCGAGCGCCAGGCGATCGAGGGTGAGGCGAAGGCACGCGCCGCCTTCCTGGCCTTCTGCGCCGCCTCCGACATGGGGGCGCAGCCCGAGTTCAGCGTCCGAACCGGCGACGAAGGCTACTGGCTGGTCGGGCACGGCCGAGCCGCGGACCTGGTCGTCCTCAGCCGGCAACGCGGTGAGGGCGATGTGGATATGGGCCTGCTGCAGACCGTGCTGCTGGGCGTGGGGCGGCCGGTGCTGCTGGCTGCATCCACGCCGCCGGTAGCGCGTGGCGGCACGGTGGCGATCGCCTGGAAGGACAGCGCAGCGGCGGCGCGCGCCATCGCCGGCGCGTTGCCGTTCATCGAAGCCGCGGCGGAGGTACTGGTTATCGACGTGGCCGAGCCAAGTGCCGGCGAGGATGGCCCCGCACGTGATGACTCGCTGGACCGCGTGGTACGCGCCTTGCGGCGACACAATCCCAACGTTGCAGCGCGGAGCGTCGAGAGCGGTGGTACGGCTGTCGAGGCGTTGCTAAGCGCCGCGCGCAACGCCGGCGCAGGCTTGCTGGTGGCCGGTGGCTATGGCCACGGCGTGCTGCGGGAGACGGTGTTCGGCGGCTTCACCCAGCGCCTGCTACGAGGCGCCCCGCTGGCCGTGCTGATGACGCACTGAGCAGCCGTGTCGGAGGTGTGATCGCATCGCTGGTGTTCGGGCACAATGGTCACGCACACCGTTTCAGCCGGCCGCGCCGAAGGCGGAACCTATTCCGGCGGTTATGGCCATCGCGGCTGCCCCCCAGAAGGTGACACGCAGCGTCGGCTTCAGCATGCTGGCGCCGCCGATCCGGGCGCCGATTGCCCCCAGCAGCGCCAGGAACGCCAGGGCAGCGACTGAGACAGTCATCGCTATGAGGTGGGTTGGCGCCATCAGTGCCGTGGCAAGCGGCAACGCTGCGCCAACCGCGAAGCTGGCGGCGGAGGTGAGCGCCGCACGACTTCCTCCTCGGCAGCATCGGCGTTGAAATGAATGATGCGGGCCTCGTGGTGGTCGAACCAGACCACCGCGTGGTAGTGTACAGCGCTCGATGTCATCCTGGGCCTTTCGGGTTGCAAGCGGGCAGCAACGCACTTGAATTCTGCTTCACTGCACCTGCGCAACGCCTGCGCACGCTTCGCGTTTCCATTGATGACGCGCCAGGTGGTCAGCCCGGATGCAGTTGCCGTTTGTCGGTGCTGATCCGGCCGTCAACCAATTCGACGACCCTGTCGCAGAGCGCCGACAGCCGCACGTCATGCGTGACGATGAGGAAGGTTGTGCTGTTCTGCGCGTTGATCTCACGCAGCAGGGCAAAGACACCATCGGCGGCAGCGGTATCGAGGTTGCCTGTCGGTTCATCCGCCAGCACCAGCACCGGGTTCATCGCCAGCGCCCGCGCTATCGCAACCCGCTGGGCCTGGCCACCCGAGAGGTTGTTGACCCGGGTGTCGCGCCATCGCGAAAGGCCAACCTTTTCCAGCAGCGCCTCGGCTTCCGCCCGCATGGCGGCGTCGGGCCAGTTCCGCTCCAGCAGCCGCGGCATCATCACGTTCTCAGCCGCGGTGAAGGCGCCGATCAGGTTGTGCGCCTGGAAGACGAAGCCGATCCGCCGTCCACGCAGCGTGGTCAGCGCGGTATCGGCCAGCCCGGCCGTCGCCTCGCCACCGATGAACAGCGCACCGGCGCTCGGCCGGTCGAGCAGTCCAATGATGTTCAACAGTGTACTCTTGCCGGAACCTGAGGGCCCGATCAGGGCACAGAACTCGCCATGCTGCAGCACCAGGTCGATGCCGTGCAGCACCTCGACCTCGCGCGGCGTGCCCGCGCTGAAACTTTTCCTAATCCCGCTCAGGCGCAGCGCTTCCGGCGCCTCAGCCACGGATCGCCACCGCGGGGTCCAGGCGGGCGGCCTGCATCGCCGGCGCCATGCCGGCCAGCACGCCAACCAGGGTGGCGACGGCGACCGTGCCGACAACGAGCCAGGGGTCCAGAAGGAAGGGAAACATCTCGCTGCCATCGGGCTGTCGCGCCAGGCGGTTCCAGGCCAGCAGGATGCCCGCGCCCAGCGCGGAGCCAAGGACGGCGCCGCCGAACTCCATGATGCCGCCCTGGATCAGGAATACCCGCAGGATCTGGCCGCGTCGGCCGCCCATGGCCCGCAAGATGCCGATCTCGCGTGCCCGCTGCACCACCGAGACCACGAGCACGCTGGCAACACCGAAGGCGGCGGACAGGCCGACCGAGATGCGGATCAACAGGCTGGAGAGATTCTGCGCCTGCACCGCGATGAAGAACTGCTTGTTGGTGAAGATCCAGCTGTCAGCCCGCACGCCGTAGCGTGGTGCAAGCAACTGCGCGGTGGCCTCGGCGGCGAAGGGGTCGGCCAGCGCGATCTCAAGGCTGGTCACCCCGCCAGGCAACCCCACCAGGCTTTGGCCGGTCCGCAGCGCCACGAAGGTGGTCCGCAGGTTCACGCCCTTGCTGCCAAGGTCGAAGATGCCGGTGACAGTGAGCGGCCGGGGCGCGCGGCCGCCGGTGCCGGCCACGACGGTGATCTTGTCGGCCACCGCGACACCAAGCTGCTGCGCCAGATCCACGCCGATGAGGATGTCGTCGGCCCGAAGCCGCAGCTGCCCGTGCACGATGTAGTCCGGCACACGCACGATGCGGAAGTAGTCGGCCGGGTCGGAGCCGATGACCGAGATGGAGGCGCTGGCATTGCCACGCACCGCCAGCCCTGGGCCGGTGATGATCGGCGCCACCACGGAAACGCCTGGCGTGGCTTCGATCTGGCCACGGATGTTCTGCCACTGGTCGATCGAGCGCGGCCGTTGGTTGGGCCTCTGCAGTACCGCATCCTCAACCACGCCGGGCGCAGTATGCAGCGCAACTGCCAACTCATCCGGCGGCAGCACCACGATCATCGCCTGGGCGGTAAGGACGCGATGAAGGAAGTTGGCCTGCACGCCGCTCAGCATCTCGGACATGAAGATGGTGACACCGACCCCGAGCGAGACGCCCACCAGGATGAAGATGGTCTGCACCCAACCATCGCGCATGAAGCGCATGGCGGTGAACCAGTCGAAGGGCAGCCAGCGGATCATGGGCCTTGGACCCGCACCCTGTCGCCGGCAGCGGCCGCGGCTGCGGCCGGCAGCACCAGGTCGTGCTCAGCCAGGCCGGCCAGGACCTCCGCCTGTCGGGTGCCGCGCAGGCCGAGTTGCACCGCCACCCGTCGGGCGCGCCCAGCCTCGGCCCGCAGCACCCAGGTCTGTGCACCAGCCAGGTCATGCACCGCGGAAAGCGGGAGGATCAACACGTTCTCACGCTCGGCGACGGTGATGTCGACATTCACCGTCATGTCCTGGACCAGCCACGAGGGCGGGTCGACCACATCCAGCTTGACCAGCACGGAGGCTCGGCTGGCATCCACGGCCGGGTTGATAAAACTGACCCGAGCCGTGAAGCGTCGGTCAGGGTAGGCATCCGCCCGCACCAGGGCGCGCTGGCCGACTTGCAGCTGACCGAAGCTGCGTTCATCCACCTGCAGCAGCAACTGCGGCGGCCCGGAGGGGGAAAGCACCAGCAAGGTCGCCAAGGGCTGCACCACATCGCCCTGCTCGACATTGCGGGCAATCAGCACCCCGGCCGAGGGCGCCACGATGCTGGTATACCCAAGCCGCGACATCGCCATCCGCAATCCCGCCTGCGCCTGGCTCAGCGCCGTCTGCAGCAGTTTCTCGTCATTGCCGCCGGGCTGGTCACTGAGCACCTGCAGATGCGCCGCTGCAAGCTGGGCGGCGGCGATGTCGTGCGCCGCCCTGGCCGCATCCAGCGTCACCCGCGTGGCGTCGCCGGAAGCGACAAGTGCCGCGGCCCGGGCCAGTTGGCGCTGGGCGTTGAGCAGGGTTGCCTCGGCCTGGCGGTTGCTTTCGATCGCCACCGGCAGCAACACGCCTCTCAGATGCGCCAGCTGCGCCCTGGCCTGCGCCTCGATGCCCATGGCCTGATCGGTGCCGGCCCTGGCCTCACGCTCATCGAGCTGGATGAGGAGTTGGCCTTCGCTGACGGTCTGGCCTTCCGCCACAGCAACCCGCGCCACGGTGCCGGTGACCTGGCTGCCGATATTGATGCGGTACGGCGAGACCACCTGCCCAACCGCAACCACACTGCGAACCAAGGTGCCGCGCAGCACCGCTTCCGCGGCAAGTCGCGGGCCCAATACCAAGGCCGGGACGAAGGCAGCGGCGACAGCGCCTGCGAGCACAAGGGCGAGCGACCAGCGCCAGCTGCGTTGCAGCACCAGCAGCGCCCGATGCCCGAGGCTGATCGGCAGGGTTGCGTGACCTGGCGCAAGCAAGGAGGTGCGGAGTACAATTGGGCTGGCCGAGGTGGGCACGACCTCATTCGTCGGCCCGGGTGCCGCTCCAACGACGGCGGCGTCACCCTGGGCGGCGAGGATGTCCAAGGCCGGGCTGACGCCGGCGGCATGCAATGGCGTGGCGCCGGGGCTACCACCCATAGCCCGGCCAGCCGTAGTAGCCGTGCAGGCGTTCCTGATAGCCCATGTCCACGGTCTCAACCGGGTCCCAGGGTGGGCTTGCCTTGACCTTCTCGCGTGTCACGTTGAGCAGCACCTCGCGGTCTGCCCAGATCACCTCCTGTACCGCATGGGGTGAGATCAACACGTGCTGGCCGAACCACCGGTCACGCGTGTCGACCAGGAGGTAGCCAATGCCCCAGTTCGCGTCGTCCACCAACAGGTCCTCGACATGGCCGATCGCGCCGTCGGCAGCCTTGAGGTGATAGCCGGTAACCTCGACGGCGCTGCGCAGGTGCGGCTCGGCGTTGTCGGACGGAAAGTCGATGCCATCGGCCGCGCGCAGCGCCACCATGTCCCGCTGCGGTGGCGCCAGCGCGGGCGCCACCAGGTCACTGCCGAAATAGCTGCTGCCCCAATAGGGGTCCCAGCCGTAATATCGGTACAGATTGTCCTGCATCTGCGCCGAGACCGGGTCGTCCCATGCAATGCCCGGGCTGGCCTTCACCTGCGGCATGGTGAGATGCACCTGCAGCCGCTTCCGTTCGTCATCCACGCCAGCCACGGCGGAGGGATGCAGCAGCACCTTCCGGCCGACCAGCCAGGATCCGGTGTCGACCACGATCCAGCGCAGCTTCCAACTGCGGTCGTCGAACAGGAAGTCGCAGACGCTGCCGATCGTACCGTCGGTCGCCTCGATGGCGTAGCCGCGCAGGATTGACCCAAGCCTTAGCATGGTACCGACCTTTCAAGGCTTCGCTGACGGACGTTCACCATGCGCATTTACGAGCAAGCAGCTTGGTGCAGATGAGCATCCACAACATGTTCAGTGGTGCCGGCGGACCAGGGGTAAAGGCTCGGGGTGGGCGACGCCATGCGCCATCGCAAGCGCGGGGCCTTGCATATCCGCATAGCGGCTTGCCGGAATTGCAATGCCGCGCCAGCAGGCGTCACCTGGATCCGTGGGCGACGATCTCATGCAGGGCAGGCCCCGTCGCCTCGAAGGACGTGATGCTCGCCATGGTGGTTTCGGCTATCGCCGCCATGGCCTTCACCGTGAAGAATCCCTGGTGCCTGCTCACCAGGACATTCGGGAAAGTAAGCAGGCGGGCGAAGATGTTGTCGCCGTACCGCGCGCGCTCCCGGCCGCACCATTCGTTGCCAAGGCCATTTATCTCGCGGCCTGTTGCGGTGGGGGAGGAGTTGCGGGCATGGGCCAGGACCGCATCAAAGCGGGCCTCCACGTCCAACGCGCGGACCTTCTCCTCCCGGCAGTCCTTGGTGCCGAGACTCCACTTCAACTCGACCTTTCCAAGGACGGGACGAAGCTGCTTCGGGACCACCTTACGAAGGTACCAGAGGCCTGTCTTTGGGGGGGCGCGGGGGTAGGATCACAGGCGAAGGCATATACCGCCCCTTTGTACCAGGGGGGCGTACTGGCCTGCCGATCTCGGTTATTGTTTTAGCCCCTCAAGCACTTAGGGGGGGGCGCTGGCTGGGGGACCTGGATTCGAACCAAGACTGTCCGAGTCAGAGTCGGAAGTTCTACCGTTAAACTATCCCCCAGCAGGGACCCGCCTTCCAGGACACCCAAAAGGTGCCCTCGTCGCCGAGGTCGCGGGGACTAACATGCTCCGCAGCGCTTCGCAACCGCCTGCCATGCGGAAACTGCTTGCCGGGGCGGCTTGCGGTGCCGACTATAGGATATTCCGGCAATCGCCACCCCAAACCACCGGAAACGGAGCTACCCTCTCCCACCGCCATGCCAGATGACGCCGCGCCTCACACCCTGCTGCCGCCCCGCCATGATGCGGGCCGCGGGGCCGCGCCCGGTGGCATCGCCTATGCAGCGCTGGATCTAGGCACCAACAACTGCCGCCTGCTGGTCGGCACGCCCTCCGGTCCGGGCTTCCGCGTGGTGGACAGCTTCAGTCGTATTGTCCGCCTGGGGGAGGGCCTGGCGGCTTCGGGCCGGCTCTCGGAAGCGGCGATGGACCGCGCGATCGGGGCACTGGGCGCCTGCGCTGAGAAGCTGGCAAAGCGTCCGGTCCGGCAATTCCAGGCGGTGGCGACCGAAGCTTGCCGCCGCGCCGGCAATGGCGCCGCCTTCCTGGCCCGGGTGGCGGCGGAAACCGGCCTCAAGCCGCGCATCATCTCGGCCCGGGAAGAAGCCGAGCTGGCAATGGAATCCTGCGCGCCGCTGATGGAACCGGGCGACCGGCGCGCCCTGCTGTTCGATATCGGCGGCGGCAGCACCGAAATCGCCTGGATCAGGGTATGTGGCCGCGAATCGATCCCTGAACTCATCGGCTACATCTCCCTGCCGCTCGGCGTGGTCACCCTGGCGGAACGCGCCGGGGCCGACTGCTTCACCCAGCAGGGCTTCGCCGCAGTGGCGGAGGAAGTCGCCGGCCACCTGCGTGGGTTCGACGCGGTGCATTGCATCGGCCAGGAAATCCGCGCCGGCGGCGTCCGGCTCATCGGCACCAGCGGCACCGTCACCACCCTGGCCGGCGTGGCGCTGGCCCTGCCGCGCTACCGCCGCCCGCTGGTGGATGGCTGCACCCTTGCCACCGATGTCGCCGACCAGGCGCTGGGCGACCTGTTCGCGCTCGGCCGCGCCGGCCTGGCCACCCACCCCTGCGTCGGGCCGGACCGGGTGGAGTTTGTATTGCCCGGCTGTGCCATCTATGCCGCCATCCGTCAGGTCTGGCCGCTGCCCTGCCTCACCGTGGCCGATCGCGGCCTGCGCGAGGGCATGCTGCTGCGCCTGATGCGCGCCGACCGAACCAACCAGGCGCATCGTCGCCGCGCCAGTTAGGAACTTCCCATCATGAAGCCACCCTCCGCCCCCGGCGGCGGCCGCGGGCTGACCACGCGCGTCAAGACCGCGAAGGGCCGCAGCGTCGGCAGCCAAATTTGGCTGCAAAGGCAATTGAACGACCCTTACGTCCGCGCCGCCGTGGCGGCGGGGCTGCGCAGCCGCGCGGCCTTTAAGCTGAAGGAGTTGGACGAGAAGTACCACCTGCTGAAGCCGGGCGGCCGGGTGGTCGATCTCGGCGCCGCGCCGGGCGGCTGGACGCAGGTGGCCGTCGGCGTCGTGGGGGACCGCGGCAAGGTGGTGGCGCTGGACATCCTGCCGATGGACCCCCTCCCCGGCTCGATCGTGCTGCTGGGAGACTTCCAGGACGACACCGCCGAGCAAGCGGTGCTGGACGCGCTGGCCGGCCCCGCCGACCTGGTGCTGAGCGACATGGCGCCCAACACCACAGGCCATGGCGCCACCGACCACCTGCGGATCATGGGGCTGGCGGAGCTGGCACTGGACTTCGCGCTGAAGGTCATGGCCCCCGGCGGCGCCTTCGTCGCCAAGGTGTTCCAGGGCGGCGGCGAGAAAGCCTTTCTCGACCGCCTGAAACAGAACTTCGCCAGTGTGAAACACGCCAAGCCACCGGCCAGCCGCAAGGACTCGTCCGAGCTTTACGTGGTCGCCACCGGCTTCAAGGCGCGGGGCGAGGCGCCAGTACCTCAGGATTGATCACGTTGATCGGCGCGCCGGCGGCGTAGGCCAGGATCTGCTCGAAGATCTCGGTGAACTGGATCTGGTATTCGTCGGACGTCACGTAGCCCAGGTGCGGCGTGGCCACGACGTTGGGCATATGCAGCAGCGGGTGGGTCGTATCCCGCATCGGCTCGTTCTCGAACACGTCCACCGCAGCCATGCCAGGACGCCCGGCCTGCAACGCCGCGACCAGCGCGCCCGGCTCGATCAGCGGCGCGCGGGAGGTGTTGACCAGCAGCGCGGTCGGCTTCATCGCCGCCAGGTCGGCCGCCGTCACCACGCCACGCGTTGCTTCCACCAGGCGCATGTGCAGGCTGATGACGTCGCAACTGGCATAAAACTCGGCCTGGGAGGCAGCGGTGGCCCAGCCCTCGGCGCGGGCGCGTTCGCGGGTGGCCTCGCGCGCCCAGACCAGCACATCCATGCCGAAGGCGCGGCCATAGCCGGCCACTTCCTTGCCGATGCGGCCATAGCCGTGGATGCCCAGCACCTTGCCGCGCAGCGTGCGGCCGACGCCGCACTGCCAGTCGCCGCGTTGCAGACTGGCCATTTGCTGCGGAATGGACCGCATCGCCGCCAGCACCAGGCCCCAGGTGAACTCGGCGGTGGCGTAGCTCGGCGTGCCCGGGTGCTGGCTGCTGCTCAGCACCACGCCCTGGCGGGTGCAGGCGGGCACGTCGATATGCGGGAAGACGCTGCGTTGGCTGATCAGCGTCAGCGCCGGCAGTTGCTCCAGCAGCGCCGCCGGCACCTTGGTGCGTTCACGGATCAGCACCAGCGCTTCCACGCCGGCCAGCCGCGCGGCCAGCCTGGCCACGTCGGGTTCGTGGTCGTTGAAGATCACCACCTCATGCCCAGCCAGCATCTGAAAGCAGGGCAGCGTGCGGATGGTGTCGAAATAGTCGTCCAGGATGGCGATCTTCATCGGGCTTCCCTCACGCGGCCAATGGCGCCGCTGGCTTGCGCACCAGTATAAAAGCCGCTGCCGCCAGCAGGCAAAGCACCCCGCCGAAGAAGAAGGCCGGCACGTAGCTTTCCAGCGCGTCGCGGGAAACGCCGGCGCCGAAGGCCATCAACCCCGCCCCCAGCTGGTGCGCGGCGAAGATCCAGGCGAAGACCGCCGGCCCCATCTCCCGCCCGAAGGCCGTCACGGCCAGCCGCACCGAAGGCGGCACGGTCGCTATGAAGTCCAGCCCATAGACCACCGCGAAGATCGTCAGCCCCAGCATCGAGACATCGGCATAGACCAGCCATATCAACGAAAGCCCGCGCAGCCCGTAGTACCAGCCCAGCAGCCAGCGATTGTCATAGCGGTCCGACAGCCAGCCGGAGCCAATGGTGCCGACCAGGTCGCATATCCCGATCACGGCGATCAGGCTGGCCGCAGTGACGATGGGGATGCCCATGTCGCCGCAGAATGGTACGAAATGCGCCTGGGTCAGGCCAAAGCTGGTGGCGCCGCAGATGAAGAAGGTGAAGGCCAGCACCCAGAACACCCGCCGCCGTACGCCCAGGGCCAGCGCCCGGAAGCTCAGCAACACGAAGTGCTCATGGCTCGGGCGGGGCAGCGGCGCCACGGCGGTCTCGCCATAGGCCGGCAGGTCCAGCTCCTGCGGGTGGTCCTTGGCCAGCAGCAGGAACAGCACAAGGCTGACCGCCACGCCAAGGAAGGGCGGCAGCAGCGCCACGCGCCAACCCCAATTCTCGCTGAGCCAGGCGCCCAGCGGCATGAAGATCAGCGTGCCCGTCGCCACCGCGCCGCTCAGCAGCCCCACCACTAGGCCGCGCCGCGCGGCGAACCAGCGGGAGGATATCACCGCGCCCAACTGCATCGCGGTGAGCCCCGGCGCGATGCCGAGCACGACGCCGAGGCCGAGCCACATCTGCCAGCGTTCCGTCATCAGCACGGTCAAGGTCAGCCCGGCCAGCAGCAGCAGGCCGGACCAGCCCAGCATCCGCCGCGGGCCGTAGCGCAGCATCAACCCGCCGGCGAAGGGCGCGGCCAGGCCGAACAGCGCCAGGCGCAGCCCCTGCGGCGCCGACATTTCGCCGATGCTCCAGCCCAGGTCCTCCGACATCGGCAGCATCAGCACCGCCGGTACGCCGAGGGCGGAGGAGGAGAACACCGCGTTCAGGAAGGCGAGGAAGACCATGACCCATCCGTAATGGATACCCCGGGCGGCGAGCGCTCCGGCAAGGCGATTGGCGAGCATGGGTGGGCCTTCCTGAGGGTTCGCGGCGACCTTACCCGAGCAGGAAGCCGGCCACCGCTGCGAATTCCTCGGCCCTGGCGGGGTCCACCCCCAGATTTTCACATGGCGGCGGTGGCGGCCCCGCTTGCGGCGCGGCCCCGTTCGGGGGTAAGCGGGGCCGCCAAGGTCGCGGATCGCGCCACGCGAAAGGTCGCCCCATGGCATCAGATGCAATTGTCTCCCGTCCCGCCCGCCACATCATCGAGGAAGCCTATGCTTTCGACGACGTGCTGTTGGTGCCCGCCTATTCCACGGTGCTGCCGCACCAGACGGATACACGGACCCGTCTGACCCGCGAGATCAGCCTGAACATTCCGCTATTCGCCGCGGCAATGGACACGGTGACCGAGGCCAACATGGCCATCGCCATGGCCCAGGCCGGCGGCATCGGCGCGGTCCACAAGAACATGACTGATGCCGAACAGGCCGCCCAGGTCCGCCGGGTGAAGAAGTTCGAGAGCGGCATGGTGGTGAACCCCGTCACCATCCACCCGGACCAGACCCTGGCCGATATCCGTGCCATCCAGGAACAGCACCGCATCAGCGGCCTGCCGGTGGTGGAACGCGAAACCGGCCGTCTCGTTGGCATCGTCACCCATCGCGATGTGCGCTTCGCCACCGACCTGAATACCCGGGTCTATGAGCTGATGAAACGCGACAACCTGGTGACGGTGTCTGTCGATGTATCGCCGGAGCGCGCCCGCGACCTGCTGCACAAGCACCGGATCGAGAAGCTGCTGGTGGTGGACGACCAGCACCGCTGTGTCGGCCTTATCACGGTAAAGGACATGGACAAGGCCCAGGCCCACCCGAACGCGGCCAAGGACAGCCTCGGCCGGCTGCGCGTCGCTGCCGCCACCGGCGTGGGCGAGGACGGTTTTCGGCGCGCCGAGGCGCTGGTGAATGCCGAGGTAGATGTGGTGGTGGTGGATACCGCCCATGGCCATAGCGGCGGCGTGCTGGCCGCCATCGAACGCATCAAGCGCCTGAGCAACAGCGTGCAGGTGGTGGCAGGCAACGTCGCCACGCCGGAAGGCGTGCTGGCGCTGATCGAAGCCGGCGCCGATGCGGTGAAGATCGGCATCGGGCCGGGTTCCATCTGCACCACGCGCATCGTCGCCGGCGTGGGCGTGCCGCAGTTGACCGCGGTGATGGAAAGCGCCGCCGCCGCTCGCGAAAAGGGCGTGCCGGCCATTGCCGATGGCGGCATCCGCACCTCCGGCGATCTCGCAAAAGCCATCGCCGCCGGCGCCGACTGCGTGATGATGGGCAGCCTGTTCGCCGGTACCGACGAAGCCCCCGGCGAGGTCTTCCTGTACCAGGGGCGCAGCTACAAATCCTATCGCGGCATGGGCAGCATCGGTGCCATGGCCCGCGGCAGCGCGGACCGCTACTTCCAGCAGGACGTACAAAACAGCCTGAAGCTGGTGCCCGAGGGCATCGAGGGCAGGGTCGGTTACAAGGGCCCGGTCGGCAACGTCATCCATCAGCTGGTCGGCGGGCTGAAGGCGGCCATGGGCTATACTGGCTGCGCCACGGTCGGCGAGATGCAGCAGAACGCCCGCTTCCGCCGCATCACCGGCGCCGGCCTGCGCGAAAGCCATGTCCACGACGTGGCGATCACCCGGGAAGCGCCGAACTACCGCCAGGGCGACTGATGGCCGCCCCCGCTCCGTCCATTGGCGCCTGCATCTTCGACGCCTATGGCACGCTGCTGAACGTGCATGCGCCGATGGCGGCGCTGGCCGGCCGCATCGGCGAGAACTGGCCTCAGGTCTCGGCGGATTGGCGGATGAAGCAGCTGGAATACAGCTGGGTCCGCAGCCTGACCGGCCCCGGCGAGCACCAGGATTTCTGGCGCTGCACGCAGGACGCGCTGGACTGGGTTTTTGCCAGACACGCCTTGTCCGACGATGGGTTGCGGGCTGCGTTGCTGAACGCCTATCGCGCCTGCCCGGCCTATCCGGAAGCACCGGCCATGCTGCGGGCCCTGCGCGAGGCCGGCATGGCCATCGCAATCCTGTCCAATGGCGAGCCTGTCATGCTGGCGGCCGCGGTTGAGGCAGCAGGCATTGCCGGGCTGCTGGATGATGTGCTGAGCGTGGAAGCCGTTGGCGTGTTCAAGCCACATCCCAGCGTGTACCGCTTGGCGGAGCGCCGCTTCGGGCTGCATGCCAGCATGATGGCCTTCGTCTCGGCCAACCCGTGGGACACCCAGGCGGCGCTGGCCTATGGCTATCAGGCCATTCGGGTGAACCGCGACGGCGCGCCGGATGAATACAACCTGCGCGGCGTGGTGCCAGAATTGGCGGACCTCGCCGGCCTGCCGGAGTTGCTCGCAGCATGACCCCCGCCGCCCGGCTCGCCGCCGCCATCGACCTGCTGGACGCGCTGGAAGCTGCCGGCCGCCGCCCGGCCGATGCCGTCGCGCATGATTTCTTCCGCACCCGCCGCTACATCGGCGGCGGCGACCGACGCGATGTTTCTGATAGAGCCTGGGCCATCATCCGCCAGCGGCTGCGGCTGGACTGGTGGCTGGAGAAGATCAAGGCGCGGCCCTCCGCCCGCTTCCTGGTCGCTGCCCACCTGCTGCTGGTAGAGGGGCTGGACGTGGCCGCCATCGCCCGCGCCTTTCCGGGCGGGCACTACGCTGCGGCGCCGCTGACCATTCCCGAACAGAAGCTGCTGGCAGTGCTGGACAATGCCCGCTTCGGCGCCGAGGGCCCGGTCCACCCGAAGATGCCCGACCCTGTCCGGTTCAACCTGCCGGAATGGGCACTGCCCAGCCTGACGCGCCGCTTCGGCGAGACGCTGGCCGCCGAAGCCGCCGCGCTGGACCAGCCGGCGCCGCTGGACCTGCGCGCCAATGCGCTGAAGATCGACCGCGCCCAGGCCGCCGCCGCCCTGGCCGGAGAAGGCCAGGAAACCAAGCCGACACCCTTCTCACCCTGGGGGTTGCGGCTGCCCGGCCGCCGGCCCGTCACCGCGACGCGCGCCTATCAGGATGGCCTGATCGAAGTGCAGGACGAAGGCAGCCAGCTCATCGCCGCGCTGACCGATGCCCGGCCGGGTATGAAGGTGGTGGACCTCTGCGCCGGTGCCGGGGGCAAGACCCTAGCGCTGGCTGCCGCCATGCAGAACAAGGGCCGCATCACCGCCTGCGACGTCTCCGCGCCCCGGCTGGAGGGCGCGGTGAAGCGCCTGGCCCGCGCCGGCGTGGACAATGCCGAGCGACACCTGTTGGAAGTCGGCGACCGCTGGGCCAAGCGCCGTGCCGGCACGTTTGATCGCGTGCTGGTGGACGCCCCCTGCACCGGTACCGGCACCTGGCGCCGCAACCCCGATGGCCGCTTCCGCACTGGCCCGCAGGACCTGGCCGAGTTGCTGCCGAAGCAGGCGGCCATCCTGGCCATCGGCGCTGGCCTGGTGCGGCCCGGCGGGCAGTTGGTCTATGCCACCTGTTCCCTGCTGGCCGAGGAGAATGAGGACCAGGTAGCCGCCTTCCTGGCCGGCAACCCGACCTTCAGCGTCTTGCCGCTGGCTGAAGCCTGGCCCGCGGCCGGCCTGCCGGGCGAAGCGCCCTGCCCCGGCCCCTACATGGCGCTCTCGCCGGCGGCACACGGCACCGACGGCTTCTTTGCCGCCGTGCTGCGCCGCGCCGCGGCAGCGTGAACGCCGCCCGCAGGTAAATACCCCCCGGGCGTCGGTTTGCTCTAGCCGGAACCGCGGGATTGGTGTCGCATTCCTCTCCGGGCAGCCAGGGAGGCGCCAGATGATCAGCATCCGTCGCGCCAGACCAGGCGACGCCGCCGCCATCGGCGCCGTGCATGTGGCTGCCTGGCGCAGTGCCTATGCCGGCATGCTGCCCGATTCCTACCTGGCCAACCTTTCGGTGGTGCGGCACGCGGCGCAATATGGCCGCGGCATCGCCGACCGGTCGGAAGGGCATGCCATCTTCGTCGCCGTGGCCAGCGGGGCGGACGCGCCGATGGGGCGAGAGGCCGGAGTGGTAGTCGGCTTCGCCTCGGGTGGGCGGTCCCGTCAGCCGGCGGTGGCAGAAGGGGAGGTCGAGACGCTGTACCTGCTGGATGACTACCGCGACCGCGGCGTCGGCCGCCGACTGATGCGAGCCATGGCGGCGCATCTGGCCGCGGTGGGTTGCCGTTCTGTCATGCTGTGGGTACTGGCTGCCAATCCCACCCGGTGGTTCTACCAGCACCTGGGCGGGCGGTTGCAGGCGCAGGAGATCATCCGGTTCGCCGGCATGGACCTGCCGCAGATGGCCTTCCTGTGGGACCCGATCGACAGCCTGCTGGCGGCGACGGCACCGGCGCGGGAAGTCTGAACGGCTAGCATGACGCGGCCCGGCGGCATGGCGGGCATCGACCCTTCCGGCTCAATCGCGACTGCTTGTATGGTGCCGCGCAGTATTCCGGGGCCTTACCATGCCGTTGCTGTTGTTGTTCCTGACCTTGCTGGTGGCTTCCGTCGCAGCCCAGGCCCAGATGGCGGCGGCCGAGCCCGCCGCCGAAGCAGTTGCCGCTGTGCCGGGCGCACTGCCGATGGCGGATGCTCTGCCTGCTGATGCCCCACCCGCTGACCTCCTGCCAGCCGAAACCGAGGTATCGTCGGCGGAACTGCGTCTGGCCGGCTGGCAGACCTGCACCCGGGAGTTGCCGGGCGTTTCGCCAGCGCGGGCCATCTCGGCCTGCACCTGGCTGCTGGACCAGCAGCGGGAACCGCCCACCAACGTGGCGGTAGCGCTGTACAATCGTGGCAATGAACACCGCCGCCTGGGCCAACATGAGACCGCGCTGCAGGACTTCACCGCCGCGCTGGCGATTCTGCCGAATGACGCCGGGGCACTGCTCAACCGTGCCATCGTCCGCCGCGCCATGGGCGACCGGGCGCAGGCGCTGGTCGATCTCAACGCGGCGCTGAAGGCCGCCCCGGGCAATGCCAATATCCTGGCCAATCGCTGCATCACCCGCCGCCGCCTGGGAGAGGGCGACCCGGCCCTGGCGGATTGCGATGCCGCGGTGGCCCGGGCAGAGCCACGCAACGGCTTTCCGCTGGTCGCCCGCGCCGGCCTTTCGCTGCGCCGCGGCATGGACCGCGCCGCCGCCGCCGACCTGACGGAAGTGCTCCGCCGGGACCCGCAGGCCGACAAGGCGCTGCGCCTGCGGGCGGTCCTGCGGGAGCGGCGCGGCGACGCGGCCGCGGCACGGGCCGACATCGCCGCCGCCACGGCGCTGAACCCGCGCGTCGATGCCGAGATCGGGGAGATATTCGGCCCCGGCCTGGTGCCTTGAACCCAGGCGCAGGTGGGCCTAGCCTTTACGCAACCATCCGCAGGAGGAGGTCACCGCCATGGCCACGACGCTCGAAGACTTCATCGCCGGCATCCGCAAGATCATCTACGCCGAGCCCGACCACAACGGCCGCAAGAAAGTCGTGCTGGCGGTCCGCAAGGCATTGCAGGACCCGGGTTTCGTTGCGGAGGCACTGCCGCCCGGCACCCCGGAGCGCAAGGTGCTGTACGAGGACCCGACCTACGGCTTCACCATCCTGGCCCACGCCTATGAGGGCGCCAAGGGCGGGGCCCCGCATGACCATGCCGCCGGTTGGGCCATCTATGGCCAGGCCGAGGGCGAGACCATCATGACCGACTACGAGTGCGTGGCCCGCCCTGATGGCGTCTCCCCCGGCAAGGCAAAGCCGACCCGCGACTACACGCTGAAGCCGGGCGACGCCTACCTGTATGAGCCGGGCGTGCTGCACAGCCCGCACCGCAATGGCGCCACCCGGCTGGTGCGGATCGAGGGGCTGAACATGGACAAGTTCAAGCGCCTTCCCTACGAACGGGTCTAGCGCCATGACCATGGGCGCCGGGCCAGGCCGGCGGAACCTGCTGCTGGCCGGGCTTACCGGCGCCCTCGTAACCCCCGCTCTCGTAACCGCCTCCCTGGCGCAACCCGCCGCCGGGCGGCCGCTGCGGCTGCTGGTGGCGGCCTCGCCCGGCAGCGGCGGTGACATCGTCGCCCGCCTGGTGGCCGAGCCGATGCAGGCGACGCTCGGCCGCCCTATCGTCATCGATAACCGCCCCGGCGCCTCCGGCAACCTGGGCGCCGAGGTGGTGGCCCGCGCCGCGCCGGACGGCGAGACAGTGCTGCTGACCGCCGGCGCCATCGCCATCGCCCCCTCGGTCAACAAGCACCTGAGCTACAGCCCACTGGAAGACCTGACCGGCGTGGCGCTGCTGGCCATGGTGCCGCTGCTGATCGTGGTCCGGCCGGAAAGCCCGCTGCGCAGCATCGCCGACCTGCTGGCGCTGGTGCGGCAGAAGGGCGACGGCGTTTCCTATGGCAGCTTCGGCATCGCCTCCCCGCCGCACCTCGTCGGCGCCCGCATCGGCCAGGATGCCGGGCGGCAGATGACGCATGTGCCCTACCGGCTCAGTTCCACCGCCCTGCCGGATATCCTCTCCGGCGCGCTCGACATCGCCATCCTGGACGCGGTGGCGATGAGCCCGCAGGTCCGCGAGGGCCGGCTGCGCGCACTGGCCATCACCGGGGCGCGGCGCAGCCCCGCCTTCCCGGACCTGCCCACGCTCAGCGAGGGCGGCGTCGCCTTCGACACCGTCGGCTGGCACGGCGCCTTCGCCCCGGCGCGGACCCCGGCGGAGCTGGTGGCGCGCTGGAACGACGCCTTCGTCAAGGCCGTGGCCCTGCCGAGGGTGCGTGAGGCGATCATCGCCGGCGGCAGCCTGCCGCTGGATCAACCGCTGGACGCGGCCGGCTGGAACGCCCGCTTCCGCGCCGATGTGGCAGCCTGGGGCGCCGTTGCGCGCGCCGCGAAGATTGAGGTGGATTGACCATGGCAATAAGCACCCTCAGCGATGTTCCGTATGCTGAGGCCCTGGTGGCCGGCGGCAAGGCGCGGATGACCCTGACCTATGACGCCTATCTGCCGGAGGGGCCGGGCCCCTTCCCCGCTGTGGTGCTGGCCTTCGGCGGCGCCTTCCTGCGCGGCAGCAAGGAGGATGACACCTACCCCACCGCCGGGAAATACGGCCCCAACACCGCCCAGGCCGAGTATTGCCGGCGCTTCGCCGCCGAGGGCTTCGCCTGCTTCTCCATCCGCTACCGCCTGGCGGGGGATGAGCCGGTGCCGGGTGACACTCAGGTCATGGGCAACCACGCCGAGACGCCGCTGGACCGCATCGCCGTGGTCCGTGAGATCCTGGGCCTGCCGCCGACCACGCCGGAAGCGGTGGCCCAGGTGATGGAGGCGGCCATCGACGACTTTGCCGCCGCCGCCCGCGCCATTGCCGCCCGCGCCGAAGAGTACCGGCTGGACACCACCCGGATGGTGCTGGGTGGTTGGTCGGCCGGCGCCCGCTGCGCGCTCTATGCCGCCTATGGCGAGAAGGTGCCCTGCGCCGGCATCATCGCCATGTCCAGCCTGGTTCAGCCCGGGGATATCCCGCGCCACCTCGGCGGGCAGGGGCCTTACGCGCCGGTGCAGATCATTTGTGCCGAGGAGGACATCGTCTACCTGCGGCCGCAGCCGATGGCGGCGCAGGTGGCGGCGCTGCGGGCCGCCGGGGTGGACGCGCAGCACGCCGTGGTGCTGGGCCGGGACCATTGGTACGCGGCCGAGGCGATGACCTCCGACGGGGTGACGGTGCAGGGCGTGATGCGCGCGGCGCTGCGCCGTTTTACCGGGGCCTGAGGGCGCATTCCCGCGCGGCCCCTTGCCCCGCCCTGCCCCGGCGTGCTGGAAGGCGACATGAACAGCCCCGTCGCCCCCGCCTCCGCCGCCACCCATGACCGCATCCTGGTGCTGGATTTCGGCAGCCAGGTCACCCAGCTGATCGCGCGCCGCCTGCGCGAAGCGGGGGTTTACTGCGAAATCTGGCCCTATACCGCCAGCGAACAGCGCATCCGGGACTTCGCGCCCAGGGGCATTATCCTTTCTGGCGGCCCGGCTTCGGTGACCGAGGGCGAGTCGCCGCGGGCGCCGCAGGCGGTGTTCGGGATGGGGCTGCCCATCCTCGGCATCTGCTACGGCCAGCAGACCCTGGCGCAGCAGCTGGGCGGCACGGTCGAGGCCGGCCATGCGCGCGAGTTCGGCCGCGCCTTCATCGACGTGACCGGGGAATGCGCCATCAGCCAGGGCGTCTGGGCCAAGGGCGCCCGCGAGCAGGTCTGGATGAGCCATGGCGACCGGATCACCAAGCTGCCGCCGGGCTTCCGCGTGGTCGCCGCCAGCGAGGGCGCGCCCTTCGCGCTGATCGCGGATGACGCGCGCCACTTCTACGGCACCATGTTCCACCCGGAAGTGGTCCACACCCCGCATGGCGCGGCGCTGCTGGCCAACTTCGCCCGGCTGTGCGGCTGCCGCGGCGACTGGACCATGAAGGCCTTCCGCGCCGAGGCCATCGCCCGCATCCGCGCCCAGATCGGCAGCGGCAAGGTCATCTGCGGGCTGTCCGGCGGCGTCGATTCCAGCGTGGCGGCGGTGCTGATCCATGAGGCGATCGGCGACCAGCTGACCTGCATCTATGTGGACCACGGGCTGATGCGGCACGGCGAGAGCGAGCAGGTGGTGGCCACCTTCCGCGACCGCTTCAATATCAAGCTGATCCACCGCGACGCGTCCGACCTGTTCCTGGGCCAGTTGTCCGGCGTGACCGACCCCGAGCTGAAGCGGAAGACCATCGGCCGGCTGTTCATCGAAGTGTTCGAGGAGGAACAGGCCAAGCTCGGCGGCGCCGACTTCCTGGCCCAGGGCACGCTGTATCCGGACGTGATCGAGAGCGTTTCCGCCACCGGCGGGCCTTCGGTGACGATCAAGAGCCACCACAATGTCGGCGGCCTGCCCGCGCATATGCGGATGCAGTTGGTCGAGCCACTACGAGAATTGTTCAAGGACGAGGTCCGCGCGCTGGGCCGTGAACTCGGCATGCCCGAGGAGATCGTCGGCCGCCACCCCTTCCCGGGGCCGGGCCTGGCCATTCGCATCCCTGGCGAGGTGACGCGCGAGAAGTGCGACGTGCTGCGCCATGTGGACCGGATCTACCTGGAGGAAATCCGCAGTGCCGGGCTGTACGACGCCATCTGGCAGGCCTTCGCGGTGCTGCTGCCGGTGCGCAGCGTCGGCGTGATGGGGGATGGCCGCACCTATGAGAACGCCTGCGCGCTGCGGGCGGTGACCAGCACCGATGGCATGACGGCGGATGTGTACCCGTACGACATGGCGTTCCTGACGCGGGTTGCGGGGCGGATCGTCAACGAGGTGCGCGGCGTGAACCGGGTGACCTACGACATCACCAGCAAGCCGCCCGGCACCATCGAGTGGGAGTAGCGAATATTCCCTATCAAATTGAAATCGCCACATAAAAACTTACTCGTAACTTTCGCAACCGTGGAAAACTGGTTGCTCTTCAGCGGGTACCCGCGCAATTTTGTACGCAAAGCTGAACAGCCTAGCAGCTACTCTAAATCGCAGTGACTCGGGCACCTCCGCATGGTCATCAAGAAGCAGGATTTCGATGGGGACGAGATCGTCATCTTTGACCCAGCTATCGTCTACAAGCGGGGCAACTACTGGCATTTCCGCCTGCGGCTGAGCAAGAAGGGCAAGTACGCTCGGCGCAGCCTCGGCACGCGTAAGGGCATGACCTAGCCCTCAACTCGCTGCGTAAGGGTTTCGCTTCTCTGCCAGGCGTTATACGATCTTATGGCTGGGGCTGCCCGCGAGGGGGCATGTAACGGCTATGTGGCTGAAGGATCAGGAAGGATGCGTGCAGCTTACATCAGGCCTTGGTTCGCCCTAACCATTTTCATAGTTCAGGCGCACCCTTCTTGGTCGCAAACAGGTCCAGGGTCGGCCACTCGCACAGGGGATTGGATTTCGGGAGTGGAAATCCAATCGGGGAGGCCAGTCTGTAATGCAGCAACTCAAGGAACGGATGGTGTCGTTCTCTATTTCTTAAGGACAAAGACAGCTTGGGTAGATAGTCTTGGAATGAATTTTGCACATCCAAACATACGATACCAACAAAATACCTCCATTTCCCTTTACGTTGATAACAAAATATTTACTTTTGATGCAAAGCCAAATTCGACAAATGCTCTCGTGGTAAATCGAGATGAAACTTCGAAGAGAAACATGTTTCTGGCTGTTGACGCACTAAGATCAACAACAAAATTGCAGGCTACACTAATAATTGGTGATAGTAATCGATTTACAATCTCACTTTCAGGCGCAAGAGATGCATTGACTGAATTAGAGGCATGCACTCAGAGGGAGCGCCGACTTGGGGTTTTTGGTCGATAAATAACTGAAATTGATTTAATAGAATTTTGGCATTTTTTGAAAATGAAAATTATTTTGTACTCAAAAAAACTATGCGTGATAAGAGTACAGTATTTTTTATCTTCCTTAAAGGAGGGGTCCATGTTGATAGGGAAGCTAGAGGCGGAGGAAATCGCTCTGTCTGTCGAGAGATACGCGCAAGCAGTGACGGAGCGGATGCTGCCACTTCTCAGAGCCTGACCCAAAAGATCTTGCTCCGGCTCGCTCCCGGATGATTCACCCAGCGGCACAACGGCTTTGTGGTGCCCGGGGATGTGGACCGACGAACATCGTACAACGTAC
>CANBNK010000073.1 GCA_947371015.1 Acetobacteraceae bacterium
ATCGTGCAGTTCACGCCACCGCGTGGCACTTCCGGCGGCGGGTCCACATGCTCGATATGGATGGTCTCACCGGCCTTGTGCACCCGCACCTTGAAGCGCAGCAACTCGGTGCCGACGGGCCGGTTCTCGATCTCGCTCTCATACACGCCATCCGGCACGGCGCGGATGGCAGCCCGCGTCGCCGCCTCGCTGCGGCCCTGCACCACCGCGGCCAGCGCGGCAAGGTCCTGCAGGCCGTATTCCGCCATGAAGGCCAACAGCCGCTGCGCGCCCAGCGCATTCGCGGTCACCATGCTCTCCACGTCACCCAGCACCTGGTCGGGGTTGCGGACATTGCTGTGCAGCAACCGCAGCAACGACTTGTCGGGCTTGCCGGCGCTGTACAGCTTCATCGGCGGAATCAGCACGCCCTCGTCGAACAGCTCGCGCGCCGCATTCGGGTCCTTCACCCCGCCGATGTCGCTGACGTGGCCAACCGTGCCCATCAGTGCCACCAGCCGCCCTTCGTGGAACACTGGCGTCACCAGCGCAATGTCGAACAGATGCCCGGCACAAAGCCACGGGTCGTTCGTCACCAGCACATCGCCGGGCGACAGCGTCTCCGGCGGAAAGAACTCCAGCAGCGCCTGCACGCACCGCGTCAGCGTCAGGTTGAACAGCGGCATCGCCCGCGGCGAATGCGCCAGCGGGTTGCCGCTGGGGTCCAGGATTTCATTGGCGAAGTCCTGGCTCTCCGAGATGATCAGCGAATAGGCGGTGCGGCACACCGTCTGCCACATCTCCTCGACAATCGAGATCAGCCGCGACCACATGATCTCCAGCCCGATCGGGTCCGCCTCGATCCGTGCCTTGGCTTCTTCCAGCGCCATGCCCGGCGTCACCAGCGCTTCCGCTGCCTGCGCCGCCGCCACCGAAATCCGCAGGTTTCGCGCGGCGTCCACCGTCACGCTGTCGCCCGGCGCGATGATCGTCGTCGCTTCGCGCTCCTCGATGATCGCCGGCCCCGCTACCGTCTCGCCCGGCGCCAGCGCGTAGCGGTCATAGACCGGCGTGTCGTGGAAGCTGCCGTTGAAATACGCGGGCCGCCGGCCCTTCAGCGCCGCGCCGGCGGTGTTGCCGGCAACAGCGCCAGACAGCGCAATCTTCGGCTCCGGCGCGCTGGCCCGTACGCGGAAGGACAGCACCTCGATCTCGGTGCCCTCGACCACGCGGGTGTACAGCGTGCGATAGGTCTCAGCGAAGGCTTCGGTCAGCAGCGGCAGGCTGGCGGCCGAAAGCGGCCCTTCCGGCAACGGCACGGCAATCTGGTGCAACTGCCCGGCCAGGCGCATCTCCGCATGGCGCTCGACCCCCACGCTGGCATCCGCCGCACCGGCCACACGCAACCGCCCACGCGCCTGCGCTTCCAACTCCGCCAGCGCCGCATTCGCCGCCGCCCAATCGGTGCTGGCGCCCAGCGCCGTCAAGGCACTGCGCGACTGCTCAAACGCCAGCGGCGCCGCCAGAAAGCCCAGCGCCGAAGCCGCACCTGAAGCCGGCGGAATCAGCACCTGCCCAATGCCCAGGATGCGCGCCACATCCGCCGCATGCGCCGGCCCAGCACCGCCAAAAGCGACCATCGCATAGCCGCGCGGATCTTTTCCTTTCTCCACCAAATGCACGCGCGCCGCGCCGGCCATCGCCTCGCACACCACCGCATGGATGCCGGCCGCGGCCTCCATTGCCGGCAACCCCAGCTTGCCACCCAGCCGCGCCAGCGCCGCTTCCGCCGCCGGCTTATCCAGCGCCATGGTGCCGCCCAGGAAGAAGCCGGGGTCGTAGTAGCCCAGCAGCAGGTTGGCGTCGGTTACCGTGGCATCAACGCCGCCCTGGCCGTAGCAAGCCGGCCCCGGCGCGGCGCCGGCGCTGCGCGGCCCCACCTTCAGCAGCCCGGTCTCGTCCAGCGACGCAATCGAACCACCACCAGCACCGATCTCGATCATGTCCACCACCGGCGACTTGATCGGCAACCCGGAGCCTCGCTTGAAGCGATGCACCCGCGCCGCTTCCATCATCGGCGCGACAGCGGCGCGGCCGCCCTCGATCATCGCGCACTTGGCGGTGGTGCCGCCCATGTCGAAGGCAATCGCGTCGGGCAGCCCGGCTTCGCGCGCGAACAGCACGGTGGCCAGCGCCCCACCCGCCGGGCCGCTCTCCAGCAGGCGGATCGGGAAGGCGCGCGCAACCTCGGGCGCGCACAGGCCGCCATCGCTCTGCATCAACCGCAGCGTGCCCACAAAGCCCTGCGCTTCCAACTCCCGCAGCAGCCGGCCGATATAGCGGTCCATCAGCGGCTGCACGAAGGCGTTGGCGCAGGTGGTCGCGCAGCGCTCATACTCGCGGATCTCGGGCGCCACCTCGCTGCTCAGCGAAACCGAAATGCCCGGGAAGGCTTCCCGGAGAATCCGCCCGGCGGCCTGCTCATGCGCCGCATTGGCGTAGCTGTGAAGGAACACCACGGCGATGGCGGTGCAGCCTTCCGCCACCAGCCGCGCGCCCTCGGCCCGCACCGCCGCCTCGTCCAGCGGCTCCAGAACGCGGCCGTCATACGCCAGCCGCTCAGTGATCTCCAACCGGCGGCGGCGCGGCACCAGCGGGTCCGGGAATTTCAGGAACAGGTCGTAGATGTCGTAGCGCTGCTCGATGCCGAACTCCAGCACGTCGCGGAAGCCGCGCGTGGTCAGCAGCCCCAGCTGCGCGCCATGGCGCTCGATCAGCGCATTGGTCACCAGCGTGGTGCCGTGCAGCAGCTCGCCGACCTCACTGACAGAAATGCCCGCGGCGGCACAGACGGCGGCGATGCCCTCCAGCGCGCCATCCGCCGGGTCCTGCGGCGTTGTCAGGCATTTGTGCAGGCGAATGGCGCCGGTGGTGGCATCCAGCAGCACGAAGTCGGTGAAGGTGCCGCCGATATCGAAGCCAAGCCGATAGCGGGCGGTTGCAGGATCGGCGGCCATGTCTTCCCCTCCGGATGCCCGGCGCCGGGCAAGCGCCGTGCCGGACGGCAGGCTAGGGCCGCAACGCCCCCGCGCTCAACCCCAAAGCCGCGGGTTGGCCAGCATGGCGGCAATCCGCTCGCCGGCAATCGCCAGCAGCTTCTCGCCCTTCTCGGCCGTCGCCGGCCGCGCATCGCCAATGACGCCGCTGGGCGAGACTTCCTTGAAGCTGCGCCGCATCAGCAGGGCGGAGGGCTGCCCCTCAACCCGCGTGCTGAACGGGCCATGGGCCTCCGCCAGCCGCTGCGGCCGCAGTAGCTCGGGCGCCAACGCCATCACCAGGCTGGTCTCGGCCTCGCAGGCGTGCATCACGCCGGACTGCTTCTCCAGCACCGGGGCGAAGGCGTCCTCCACCAGCTGCCAGTACGTCCCAGCGCCGACGCGTACGCCCAGGTCGCGCTGGAACTCCATGGCGCAGACGCCCACCGCCTCGGCATTGCCGCCATGGCCGTTCAGCAGGAACACGCGCTTGAAGCCGCAGCGCGCGGCGGAGCGCACGATGCCCCGCAGCACCGCGCGGAACTCGTCGAACTCCAGCGACACGGTGCCGCCGAAGCTCATGTGGTGCTCGGCCAGCCCGGCCCAGGCGCAGGGCGTCACCACCACGGGCTGCCCCGCCGCCGCCATGCGCCCGGCCACCGCGTCAGCCACGCCCGTGGCACACACGATGTCCACGCCGGTGCCAAGGTGCGGCCCGTGCTGTTCCAGGCTGGCGACCGGGATGATCACCAGCGCATTTGCCGCCGCCTTGTCGCGCAGTTCGGCCGCGGTCAGCTTCATCCATTCATATGTCATCGTGCTCACTCCGCCGTCGCGCCGGATTCGACCACCAGCGCCTTCCACACCGCATCCTGTGCCCGCCAGAACTGGCCGAATGCCTCCGGCGAGGCATCCGGCGCCGCCAGGATCGTCAGGTCCAGCAGCCGGCGCTTCAGCTCCTCGCCACGCAGCAGCTCGCCGATGCTGTGGTTCAGCTGCGCCAGCACCGGCGCCGGCGTGCCCCCCGGCGCGACCACGCACCAGAAGTTCAGCGCATCGATGCCCTTGCCCGGCAGCACCTCGTCCATGCCCGGCACTTCGCGCAATTCCGGCACGTAGTCGATCCGCCTGGCGCTGCCGGCCAGCAGCGGGCGGAACCGGCCTTCCCGGATATGCGGCAGCATCGCCGGGATCACGTCGAACATGATGTCGATATTGCCGGCCAGCAGGTCGGCGAAGGCAGGGCCACCGCCGCGATACGGCACATGGGTGATGTCCACGCCCGCGGCGCGCTTCACCTTCTCCATGTACAGGTGGCTGATGGTGCCGGTGCCGGACGACCCCATGCTGAGCTTGCCCGGATTGGCCTTGGCATAGGCCAGCAGTTCCGCCGCGCTGCGGAAGCGGGCATTGCTGTTGCACACCATCAGCAGCGTGCCCTTGCCCACCGTGGTCACCGGCGCCAGGTCGCGCAGCGGCTGAAACGGCATGCGCGCGCCGTACAAATAGGCATTCGCAGTGATGACATTGGCCGAGGTCAGCAGCAGCGTGTGGCCATCCTTCTCGGCCTGCACCACCGCCTGGCCGCCGATATTACCGCCGGCGCCAGGCCGGTTCTCCACCACCACGGATTGATGCAGCGCCGGCGCCAGTCGCTCCGCCAGCATCCGCGCGATCAGGTCGTTGGCGCCACCGGCCGCGATCGGCACGATGATCCGCACGGTGCGGTTGGGGAAACCCCCGGGGCCCGGCTGGGCCCGCGACAGCGAAGGCAGCGCAAGGCCGGAAGCAAGGGCGACGCGACGGGTGAGGTGCATGCGTGAACTCCTGTTCACGCCGATGTTGCGACCCGCGGGCCTCCGGTCAAGCCTCGGCTGACATTTCCGGCCCAGCCAGGAAGGCCGCCGCCCGCGAACGCAGCGCCACCTGCTTCGCCAGCGCCATCTTCCGCCAGGTCTGCAACGGCATCGCCATGCGGTTGTTGCCGGCGAAGCGTTCCGCATGGCGCGCGATGAAGTCCCAGTACAGCGCGTTGAACGGGCAGGCGCGCTCGCCGGTCGCGTCCTTCACATCGTAATGGCAACCGCCGCAGTAGTTGCTCATGCGGTTGATGTAGGCGCCGCTGGCCGCATAGGGCTTGCTCGCCATCACCCCACCATCGGCGTGCAGCGCCATGCCGTGCACGTTGGGCAACTCCACCCACTCATAGGCATCGGCGTACACCACCAGGTACCATTCGTTCACCGCCGCCGGGTCCAGCCCGGCGAGCAGCGCGAAGTTGCCGGTCACCATCAGCCGCTGGATGTGGTGGGCATAGGCCAGGTCACGCGTCTGCGTCACCGCCGCCCGCAGGCAGGCCATGCGCGTACCGCCGGACCAGTAGAACCAGGGCAGCGGCCGTGTTGCTTCCAGCGCATTGGTCGCGGCGTAGTCCGGCATCTTCAGCCAGTACAGCCCGCGGACATATTCGCGCCAGCCCAGCACCTGACGAATGAAACCCTCCACCGCGTTCAGCGGCGCCCGCCCGGCGCGATACGCCGCCTCCGCCGCATCGCAGACCTCGCGCGGCAACAGCAGCCCGCAGTTCAGGCTGGTGGAAACCAGCGCGTGGAACATGGTCGGCTCGTCCACCGCCATCGCGTCCTGGAAGTCGCCGAAGCGCGGCAGCCGATGGGCGACGAAATCCGCCAGCATCGCCTGCGCATCCTGCGCGGTCACCGGCCAGTTGAAGCCGGCCAGCGTGCCGAAATGGTCCGGGAACCGCGCCTCGACCAGCGCCATCACGTCCCGCGTCACCGCGTCCGGCGCAAAACGCGGCGCTGCCGGCGGCTGCACGCCCTTGGCCAGTGGCTTGCGGTTGTCGGCGTCGTAGTTCCACGCGCCGCCTTCCGGCGCCTCGCCCGCCATCAGCAGGCCGGTCATCTCGCGCATCTCCCGGTAGAAATACTCCATCCGCAGTTGCTTTCGCCCCTGCGCCCAGCGGCGAAACCGCGCCAGGTCGCACAGGAAGCGATCATCGTCGCGGATTTCCACCGGCACGCCGCAGGCCGCTTCCCAGCCGCGCATCTGCTGCAGCACGCGCCACTCGCCAGGCTCGGTGCACACCACCCGCGCCGGCTTGTGCCGCGCCACAGCCCGCGCCACTTCGCCAGCCAGCGTCTGGGTATTCGCCGGGTCGTCCAGCGTCACGTAGTCCACCCGCACACCACGCGCCTGCAACGCGGCACCGAAGTGCCGCATGGCCGAAAGCACCAGAACGATCTTCTGCTTGTGATGCTTCACATAGGTGCATTCGGCCATCACCTCGGCCAACAGCACCACGTCCTGCGCCGGGTCCAGCCCAGCCAGCGCGCTCAGCCCACGGCTGCACTGGTCGCCCAGGACAACCCGCAAACGCCCGCTCATGCGACCCGCTGATAGACCACGGCGGAGCCATCCTCGGCCTTCTGCCGAAACGCCAACCAGCTGTTGTCGGCGGCGTAGCGCGCCTCGCCATTCGTCGCGCCGCTGGCGGTGAAGCCGGCCTCATCACCCGGCAGGGCCTGGCGTTGCCACTGCACGTCCAGCAGCGCGCCATCATCGCTGTCAAACAACGGTCGCGTGCCGAAACGCCGCGGGTCCCACCAGCCCAGCGGCGCCGCCTCGGCCGGCAACCGCGCGCCGGTGCTGAACACCAACGCGCCATCCTGCTGCCGCGCGGTCAGCTCGCTCCGCGTACCGTTGCGCTCTTCGCGTGAGGTGAAGCTCAGCAGGCGCCCGCCGCTCCAGATTTCCTCATACAGATGCGTCATCCGGAACACGTTGATCCCCATCAACCGGACCAGGATCGCGACCTCATTGCGGGCGGTGAAGCCAGCCGCCGTCTCGCGCACCGTCACCGTATGGGTGCCGATCTCGCGCCCCTCGCGCACCACCTTGAAGCTCTGCACCGGCGGCAGGGCGAAGCCCGCGCCTGGCAGCAGCAACGCCGGCGCCGCCAGCAGCAGGGCACGCCGCGGCGTGTTCAGGGTGTTCAACCGGGGCATCCTTTGCAGAGCAGGCATCAGGTTCGGCATATCGGCCGCCAATGTCGATCCTCAAGGGCAGTGTCGTGAAACCGCCACCACGGGCGGCGTCCGCTCCACACGCTTGAGGGAGCGACAATCCCGCGCCCCCGAAGGGGGGAAACCATCATCCGCGCCCCCGAGGGGGCGACAATTCCCCGGCGCCGTGCCACCATGCCGCCATGCGTCAGCTTCTGCTGCTGCGGCACGCCAAGTCATCTTGGGACGACCCGCGGCTTTCCGACCACGCCAGGCCCCTCAATGCGCGCGGTCGCCGCGCCGCGACCGCCATGGCGCAGGTCATGCGCGACCTGCGGCTGTCGCCCGATATCGTGCTCGTCTCCTCCGCCCGCCGCACCCTGCAAACGCTGGAAGCGCTGGCCCCATTCGAGGACGGCCCCCTGGTGGAGCCGATGGACGACCTGTACCTGGCGCCCTGGCCGCGCCTGCTGGACCTGTTGCGCAACGTGCCGCAGACCGCCCGCAGCGTGCTGCTGATCGGCCACAACCCGGGCCTGCATGATTTCGGGCTGGCGCTGCTCGGCGCCGGCGCCACCGGCTCGGTGGAAGCCAGCAAGCTGGTGGAAGGCTACCCCACCGGGGCGCTGGCCGAGTTCAGCATCGCCAGCCCGTGGCAAGGCCTGGAACCCGGGGGCGGCCGGCTGGTCCGCTTCCTGGCGCCACGGGACCTGCCCACGGCGGAACAGGAGTTGCCCGCCTGACCTCCGCCTCCTCAACCTCCGACCCGCCGGCCCCCGCCCCCCTGGCCGCCACCCCCGCGGACCCCGCGCCGGAGCCGGAACCAGCCCCTCCCTTCCGGCTGGAACTCGCCCTGCCGGTGGAAGCCGCCGCGCGCCTGGCGCGCCACCCCGCGATTGCCGGCCGCCGCGAAGGCCGCAGCCGCGGCAGCGCTGAGGAAGTCGTCTGGCTGGACAGCGCCGAGGGCCTGCTCGCCCGCCATGGCATGGTGCTGGAACAGCGCCGCCGCGCCCAACCCGCCTTCTTCCGCACCCTACCCGAGGAAGCCACGCCCTGCTGGCCAGGCCAGCCCCCCGCCGAGGAACCCCACGCCCCCGAGGGCTGGGACGCGGTAACCCCGGTGCCACTGGCCGCCTTCACCGGCCGGCGCAGCACCATGCTTCTCGGCGGCACCGACCCCATCACGCTGGACCTGGTCCATGGCCGGCTGCGCGCCGTGGCCGATGAGCAGCCCGCCGCCCGCCTGGTGCTGTCCGGCGACACCGCCCCGGTGCTGGCGCTGGCCCGGTCGCTCGCCGCCGACCTGGCCCTGCTGCCGGCCCCCGCCCTGGCTGAGGCCGGCCGCGCCCTGGCCCGACAGGAAGCCCCGCGCGCCCGCCGCCGCGCCGCCCCGGCCCTGCCCGCCGAAGCCAGCGTGGAGGTGGCCGTCCAGGCCGTCATCGGCCATCTGCTGGAAGTGATGCTGCACCAGGCGCCACGCTGCGTGCTGGGCATCGGGCCGGAAGGCGTCCACCAGCTGCGTGTCGCGCTGCGCCGGCTGCGCTCCGCGCTGAAGAACTTCCGCCCGGCCATCCGCTGCGACGCGGTGGACGGCTTCGACAAGGAACTTGGCCTGCTGGCCCGCCGCCTCGGCCCCGCGCGGGACTGGGATGTCTTTCTCGGCGGGCTCGGCGCCGCCCTGGCCGCCGCGGTGCCCGGCGACAAGCGCTGCGCCCAACTCATCAAGGCCGCCGAGGCCCGCCGCGACGCCGCCTATGCCAGCCTGCGGGAAGCGCTGGACGGCCCGGCCTTCCGCCGCCTGGTGCTGGACGGCATCGCCCTGGTGGCGCTCACGCCCTGGCGGGAATTGGACACGCCCGCCCCGCTGCTGGACCTGCCGGTCGCCGAGTTCGGCGCCAGCCTGCTGGACAAGCGCTGGCACAAGCTGTGCGATCAGGGTGAGGAGGCGGGAGCCCTGGACGCCGAGGCGCTGCACGAGCTGCGCCTCGGCTGCAAGCGGCTGCGTTACGCTGCCGAGCTGTTCGCCCCACTTTGGCCCGGCCGCGCCGGCCGACGCTTCCTGCGCCGGCTCTCGGCGGCCCAGGAAGCACTCGGCCAGGCCAACGACCTCAGCGTGGCCCGCGCCCTGGTCGCCGGGCTGGCCAGCGGTTCCAGCCCAGGGACTCCGGCGGCGCTGCCCTGGGCGGTCGGCCTGGCCGAGGGCTTCGCTTTGGGCCGTGTCGGAGAGAGCCGCGTAGAAGCCCTTATTGCCTGGGAAAAATTGAGGGATGCGAAGACCTTCTGGCACGCGGGGTGAGCCTGAAATATTTCACCCGCGGACATAACGCAACGGGGAGGTTGCAGGGCACCATGAGGCTGGGCTAGGCGTTCGGTCATGAACCGGCGCCGGATCTTCTCCCCCTCCCCCACCCAGCGCGCCTTCCGGTCCCTTGCCTGGACCGTGGGCATTGTCGGTGGCCTGATCTTCCTTGCCGTGGGCCTGCCCACGGAGTTGATCGGCAGCACGCCGCGCAACCAATCCTGGACCGCGGCTTCCGCCGAAGTCCTGGTGGTTGACGGCGAGACACTGATGCTGGGCGACCGTCCGCTGCGGCTCTACGGCCTGGGTGCGCCCGGCCGCGGGGAGCGCTGCAACGATGGTGTGCGCGACCTGGACTGCGGCAATGCCGCCGCCCAGGCGCTGGCCCACCTGGTGGCCGAACGCGGCGTGGATTGCCGCCTGCATGGTCGGGACCGCCATGGCCGCGCGCTGGGCGTCTGCCGCGCCGGCGGGGTCGAGCTCAACGCCTCCATGGTCGCGGCCGGTTGGGCATTGGCCGATGCCACCGCGGTGCCGGCGCTCGGCCCGATCGAGGCCGCCGCGAAGCAATCCGGCCGCGGCCTCTGGGCCGGTGGCTTCAACCCGCCGGACAGCTGGCGCCGCTGACCGCGCGCCTGCAGGTTGCGCCGCCAGTCGCGGTAGCGCCTGCTTTTGCCATCACCGCCAGCCGGCACCTTGCCGCCGGCGGCCCCGCCGTTGCCAAGCGCCGCGGCGCGGTCCTATCTTGCGCCGCACCATGGTAACGCCGCGCAAGGCGGCATCATCAGGTCCTTGAGGAAAGTCAGCATGAGCGGCACGGCGAAGCCCACCATCACCGTCACCATCGACGGCACCAACAAATCCATGCAACTGCCGCTGCTGACCGGGACGCTTGGCCCGCCGGTCGCGGATATCCGCAAGCTCAACGGCGAACTGGGCATCTTCACCTTCGACCCCGGCTACGGCATGACCGCAAGCTGCGACTCGAAGATCACCTTCATCGACGGCGACGAAGGCGTGCTGCTGTACCGCGGCTACCCGATCGAGCAACTGGCTGAGAAGAGCGACTTCATCGAGGTCTCCTACCTGCTGCTGAACGGCAGCCTGCCGAACGCGGCGGAGCTGGAGACCTTCGAGAAGGGCGTGATGCGCCACACCATGCTGCATGAGCAGCTGCGCAACTTCTACAACGGCTTCCGCCGTGACGCCCACCCGATGGCGATCATGTGCGCCGTGGTCGGCGCCATGGCAGCCTTCTACCATGACAACCTTGACATCAACGACCCGCGCCAGCGCGAGATCGCGGCGTTCCGCCTGATCGCCAAAGTGCCGACCATCGCCGCCTGGGCCTACAAATACAGCGTCGGCCAGCCCTTCATGTACCCGCGCAACGACCTGAAGTACGCGGAAAACTTCCTCTACATGATGAACGCGGTGCCGGCCGAGGACTGGGTCAGCAACCCGATCCTGAGCCGCGCCATGGACCGGATCCTTGTGCTGCACGCCGACCACGAGCAGAATGCCAGCACCTCTACGGTGCGCTTGGCCGGCTCCACCGGCGCCAATCCCTTCGCCTGCATCGCCGCCGGCATCGCCGCGCTGTGGGGCCCGGCGCACGGCGGTGCCAATGAAGCCGTGCTGAAGATGCTGGCCGAGATCGGCACGAAGGAAAACATCCCGGCCTTCATCGCCGAGGTGAAGGACAAGAACAGCCACACCAAGCTCATGGGCTTCGGCCACCGGGTCTATAAGAACTTCGACCCGCGCGCGACGATCATGAAGGAAACCTGCCACGAGGTGCTGGCCGAGCTCGGCATCAAGAACGAGCCGCTGCTGGACATGGCGATGGAGATGGAGCGGATCGCGCTGAGCGACCCGTACTTCATCGAGCGCAAGCTGTACCCGAACGTCGATTTCTATTCGGGCATCATCCTGAAGGCGATGGGCATCCCGACCAGCATGTTCACCGTGCTGTTCGCCGTTGCCCGCACCGTCGGCTGGGTGTCCCAGTGGAAGGAAATGGTCGAAGACCCCGGCCAGCGCATCGGCCGTCCGCGCCAGATCTACACCGGCGCCGGCAAGCGCGACTACACCGACCTCGACGCGCGCTGAACGCCCCTCCGGGCTGGAACACCGCCACGTACCAGGCAGTGAGCCAGCCCCAAGGCTGAACCCGAAACGCCCGCCAGGGGAACCTGGCGGGCGTTTTTCGTTCCGGCCTTGCCCACGCCAGCTTCGTATATAACCGGAAATGGACTAATTGCTTTTCTGTGGATAATTTGCCTTGCCTGGGTGAAGCATCCAATGTTCACTCTATCTGTAGTTGAAATCCACAGGCAAATTACCCCCATGAGTGAATCTAGCCAAACCACTCGCCATCTGGCCCTGGATCAACAGGTCCGCATGCAACTGAAGAAATGGCCGCAACGCCCCCCCGGCGTGGTGGTCAGCCCCAAGCAACCCGGCACCTGGCTGCGCGGCCGCCCGGGGGATGCCTCGGTCGCCTCGCACCCTTTCCTCAAGCTGCCTGGCTCCAACAGGCTGAAGACGCTGCCGGATGGGCTCTGGCTGCACTTCAGCCCGGATGCCAGCGACCCCTATGTCGATATCCTCTGCATTGAGGCCTGCTCCAGCCTGCAGAACCTGCTCGACAAGCGCTCCCGCTTCGGGCCGACCACCTCCTCCCTGCTGGCGCTCTGTCCGGTGCCTTGGCTGCTCGCCCCGGCGCAAACCGGCGACGCGACGCCGCGCTGGCAGTTGGTCCGCCTGCTGAAGGCGGAACCGCTGGTGCCCCTGGTACTGCCGGTGCGCGACATCCGCGTGGTCTTCGGCCTAAATCGCCGCCACTACGACGGCTTCGCCCGCAGCCAGGTGCCGCAGCCGCACGAGTTCTTCTGCCCGATGGATGCGCTGACCGCCGAGCGCGGGCACGAAAACCCTGACATGCGCGCGCTGATCAGCCGCGCCAGCGCCACCGCCAACTTCATGGTCCTGCCGTAACGCCTGGCCGCCGGCACCGCCCAGGGCACGAAGCCGCTCTGTCAACAGCGGGGCTTGCCGCCACCGCCGATGGCCCCAAGATCAACCCTGACAACGGGGGCGAGCGACATGGTTGACCGGATGCTTGGCGTATTGGGCGGCATGGGACCGCTGGCGAGCGCACATTTCGTGGTGCGACTGACCCAGTTGACCCCGGCCGAGCGCGACCAGGACCACCTGCCGGTTGTACTCTGGTCCGACCCCCGCGTGCCCGACCGCACGGAAGCCCGCCTGTCCGGTGGCCCGGACCCCTTGCCGGCGCTGCTGCGGGGCATCCGCGGTCTGGAGACCGCCGGCTGCGGCGCCATCGCCATTCCCTGCAACACCGCGCATGGCTGGTTCGAGGAGATGCAGGCCGCCACCCGCCTGCCGATCCTGCATATCGTCGATGCCGCCGCCGATGAGCTGGCCGACCAGGGCATTGCCGAGGGCCAGGTCGGCATCATGGGCACCGCCGGCACGCTGGCGATGCGGCTGTACCAGCAGCGCCTGGACCAGCGCGGCTATAGCTGCCTGGTGCCGGACGAGGCCCAGTTGCAACGCCTGGTCACGCCTGCCATCGCCCTGGTGAAATCTGGCCGCGTCGCCGAGGCCTACGCCCCATTGGCCGAGGTTGCCGCCAGCCTGATGCGCCGCGGCGCCCGCGCGGTGGTGCTCGGCTGTACCGAAATCCCGCTGGGCATCATCGCCGGCCCGACCCTGCCGTTTCCGGTGGTCGATACCATCGACGCCCTGGCCCGCGCCGCCCTGGCCTGGGCGAAACCGGCTGGCTGAAGCTGGGGTAAAGCGCGATCGCTGTTGGCTGAAGCGCTCACGCTCCACCCTTGTTGTTTGGGAGACTGATTCACTGCTACCGGCGGTTCAGCCTAAGCCAATCAGGCGCTAGCACATCTCAGGCGCAGGCAGAAGCGCCCGATAGACTCTAGCTCATTGTTTTGTCGTGTGATTCACGTCTTCGGCGATGCCCCCTGCGACGATCACACTGGAGCCGTTCAATCGCACACGCAGCCCGCGGTCGGGCCGACGGCACCCTGCACCACGTGATGATCGATCCATTCCGCCACCAGCCGATGCGCCTCGTTCTCTGACGCTTCCGGGTGGTGGAAACGGTAGAGATCGGCGCAGCTGCGGAAGGCGTTCAGATCATCCGAACCGCTCTCCCGCAGCGACCGATAGGCGGTCACCACGGCGCGTTCGCAACGGCGGGTGATGTGATTGAGGTCGCGGCCCATCGGTATCCCCTGGCTGCGAGTCAGTTAAGAATAACTCGCAAGTGCACGCAACTTTAGCCAGCGCCCCGGCTCAGGGCAAGCGGTGCTGGGCGTGGATTTGCGTCCCGAAACGCCGGCATGGGTGCCATCAACCTGGCGTTGCACCAGGCAAAGGGCGGCACCTGCCGGGGCACTGCGGCCCCGGCGCGGCGCCGCCGTACGATCAGAAGCGCGCGACCGCCTCGGCGATGGACTTGCCGACATCCACGGTGCCGGCCTGGCCGCCCATGTCGCGGGTGCGCGGGCCGCCTTCGGTCAGCAGCTTCTCGATCGTGGCGACGATTGCATCTGCCGCCGCCTTCTCGCCAAGGTGCTCCAGCATCATCGCGCCCGACCAGATCTGCCCGATCGGGTTGGCGATGAACTTGCCGGCGATGTCCGGCGCCGAGCCATGCACCGGCTCGAACATGCTCGGGAACAGCTTCTCCGGGTTGATGTTGGCACTGGCAGCAATGCCGATGCTGCCCGCCACCGCCGGCCCCAGGTCGCTCAGGATGTCGCCGAACAGGTTGCTGCCAACGACAACATCGAACCAATCGGGGTGCTGCACGAAGTGGGCGCACAGGATGTCGATGTGGAACTGGTCCGTGGTCACCCCCGGATAGCCCTTCGCCATCTCGGCAAAGCGCTCATCCCAGTAGGGCATGGTGAAGGTGATGCCGTTGGACTTGGTGGCGCTGGTCACCTTCTTGCGCGGCCGGGTCATCGCCAGCTCGAAGGCGTACTTCATCACCCGATCGGTGCCTATGCGGGTCAGGATGCTCTGCTGGCTGACGAACTCGCGGTCGGTCCCCGGGAACATCCGGCCACCGACGCTGGAATACTCGCCCTCGGTATTCTCGCGCACCACGTAGAAGTCGATATCCTTCGGCCCGCGATTGGCCAGCGGCGTGGTTGCCCCCGGCAGCAGCTTGCAGGGCCGCAGGTTCACATACTGGTCGAAGCCACGACGGATCGGGATCAGCAGGCCCCACAGCGAGACATGATCCGGCACGCCGGGCCAGCCGACCGCACCCAGGAACACGCTGTCCGAGTCCTTCAGCTGGTCCAGGCCGTCATCCGGCATCATCTTGCCGGTCTTGGTATAGACCTCGCAGGACCAATCATAGTGGACCAGCTCCAGGTCGAAGCCGAAGCGGCGGGCGGCGGCGTCGATCACCCGCAGCCCTTCCGGCGTGGTTTCCTGGCCGATGCCATCGCCGGGGATGACGGCGATGCGATACTTCTTGCGGGCGCTCATGGGCGTTCTCCTCCGGCGGGGCGCGCACCATGGCGCAGGCGAGCGCGGCCATCAACGCACCGGTGAACAGATTTCCACCAGGAAGCCGTTGAGGTCCCGCACATAGGATACGGTCTGGCCCCAGGGCTTTTCGGTGGGCGGCAGGCAGGCCATGGCGCCGGCGGCCAGCGCCCGGGCAAAGGCGGCGGCGACATCCTCGGTCAGTAACCCCACCTCGGCCGCGGCCGCGATCTCCCCGGGGCGGCTGGCGCGGAACGGCACGCCGTTCAGTTCCACCAGCGCCTCGGCCGCGAAAGCCAGGGCGGTGGCGCCGGTCTCCATCTCGCCATAGGTCCCGCTTTCATGCAGGAAGCGCCGCTCCAGGCCGAAGGCAGCCTGGTAGAAGGCCAGCGCGGCCACCACGTCGGGCACGTAGAGGATGACGTAGCCAAGCCGCATTGGGGACCCCAAAGTTCCTCATATGTTCCATCCTTTCGTGCCCAACCCGGATCGTCAAGACATTTCGTCGAGCGCGCATTTCGCTTCCCTCACGAACAATGTTGCCGCATTGTTCTCCCCCTTCCAGAATGCGGCCAAGCCATGTCCCGCGCGCCTTCCCTCCCCCAAACCGTCGCGCTGCACCAAATGCCGCCCGCACGGCCACCCAGGGCATTTGTCCGAAACGCGCGCCTCGGCAGCACCCAGGCTGGCCCAGCGGATATGTCAGAACCCAACCGCCCTTTGCCGTCGCCAGGCCCCTGCCGACCCGTCCCGGCTTTGGTCCGCGACACCCTTCCCGCACCGCCCTGCCATTTGTCCGAAACCGGCAAACCCTGGCTTTCCCGCCGCCGCACCCTTTCGCGCCTCCCGGGGCTGGGGCTAAACCAGCGCATGCCCAGCATCGAACAACTCGCCCCCTATGCCGGCTACGTCCTGAAGGACGCCGCCATCCCCGAACTGCCCAACCACTACCGGGGCAAGGTGCGGGAGAATTACGACCTGCCCGACGGCCGCCGGATCATCATCGCCACCGACCGGCTCTCGGCCTTCGACCGCCAGATCACCTCGGTGCCGCTGAAGGGCCAGGTGCTGACTCAGATCGCCCGCTTCTGGTTCGACCGCACCGGCGACCTCTGCCCCAACCACGTGCTGGAATACCCGGACCCCAACGTGCTGGTCTGCCAGGGCCTGCGGATCATGCCGGTCGAGGTCGTGGTCCGCGACTACCTGGCCGGCACCACCGGCACCTCGATCCTGTCGATGTACAAGGCCGGCCGGCGGGAGATGTACGGCCACCGCTTCCCCGACGGCATGCACCCCAATCAGAAGCTGCCGCAGACCATCCTGACCCCGACCTCCAAGGCCTTCGACGCCGGCCATGACGAGGAACTCACCCCGGCCCAGATCGTCGACCAGAAGCTGCTGACCCAGGCGCAGTGGGACCAGGTCAGCGCCCTGGCGCTCGCCCTGTTCGCCCGCGGGCGGGAGATTGCGGCGGAGCGCGGGCTGATCCTGGTCGATACCAAGTACGAATTCGGCTTCGATGCCGCCGGCAATATCGTGCTGGCCGACGAAATCCATACGCCGGACAGCAGCCGCTACTGGTTCGCCGGCAGCTACGCGGCCCGCTTCGCCGCCGGCCAGCCGCCCGAGAGCTTCGACAAGGATTTCGTGCGCTCCTGGATCGTCGCCCGCTGCGACCCCTACAAGGACGAGCTGCCGCCGATCCCGCCCGAGGTGAACCTCGAAGCCGCGCGCATCTACATCAGCGTGTACGAGGCGATTACCGGCCAGGCCTTCCCCCTGCCGGATGCGGCAAAGCCGGTGCTCGACCGCATCCGCACCAACCTGACGAGGTTCTTCTGATGCCCGCCAAGGACAGCAATGGCACCGCCCTGGCCGATGGCGACAGCGTCATGGTCATCAAGGACCTGAAGGTGAAGGGCACCAGCGTGACGCTGAAGCGCGGCACCGTGGTGAAGAACATCCGCCTGACCGACGATGACGACCTGGTGGAGTGCAACGCGGAAACGGTGAAGGGCCTGGTCCTGCGCACCGAGTTCCTGAAGAAGGCCTGAGATGCCGGGCGCCCTACCCAGCGCCCAGCAACCCCCGCGCCCGGATGGCCACGGCCACCCGCGCGGTCTCGTCCAGCGGCTGGCGGGTGAAGGGCGCCTCGCCCAGCCTACGGGCCTGCCCGGAATCATACAGGCTCCGCCACAGGAACCCCTGGCGGCGCCCGGCCGGCAACTCCGCGATGAAGACCGGCGCCGGCGTCGCCAAGGCCTCCGACAGCATGGAGACCGAGTCGCCGGTCACCACCACCACATCGGCCCAGGCCAGGAAGCCGGCATAGGGGTTGGCGCCGCCCTGGCCCCAGCCGAAGTTCCGGTGCGGCGTTCCCGCCAGCGCCGTGGTGAGCGCCACGCCCGCCGCCGTGCCGGTACGCCGGCTGGTCGTCGCCATCACGCTGCCGCCCAGGGCCTGGGCCTGCTGGGCCACCGCCGCCACCAGGGCGGGGTCCAGCCCCTCGCCCGCCCGCTTCACTGGCCCGCCGAGCAGCAGCGCCACGCGCGGCCCCGGCAGGGCGCCGAGTTCAGCCCATTCGGCCCGCGCCGCCGCCAATCTGGCAGCGGACATCCGATGCGTCGCGCCGAGGATCGGCAGGACATTCGCCGACGGCCGGGGCTGGTCGTGCCGGCCCAACACCAGCAGGGAAAACCGCCGGGCACCAAAACCGGGACGCATCGCATGAACGGTGGCTGCCCCGCGCTGCCCCAGCCACAGCGCCGCCGGCGCGGCCCGGCGCCCGGCGGAGATCACCAGCTGCGGCCAGGGCGGCACGAAGCCCAGCCGGGCTTCCACCGAGAGCCCGGCCAGCGTGGCCCCCGGCAGGGGCAGGCCGGCCCAGCGGCTCCAGCCCAGCGGCAGCACGCGGAACGGCTCGCCGAGCGCCTCGGCGATGCCCAGCGCCTGGGCCGCGGTACCGGCCCGCGGGTCTGCCAGTACCCAGACTCGCGGCTGCGTCATGGACGACGCCTCGCGCTGCGATTACGAACGCCTGAGATAGTTGAGGAAAGCCCCATGGCCGCCACACATGCTTCCGACTGGGACCGCGACGCAGCCCTGACGACCGCGCGCATCCTGCTTGAGATCAAGGCCGTCAACTTCCGCCCGGAGGAGCCGTACACCTTTACCAGCGGCTGGAAGAGCCCGGTCTATATCGACTGCCGCAAGATCATCTCCTTCCCGCGTGCCCGCAACCAGATCTGCGACCTGGGCGTGGAGAAGATCCACCGCCATGTGGGCTACGAGACCATCGAGTCCGTGGTCGGCGGCGAGACCGCCGGCATCCCATTCGGCGCCTGGATCGCCGACCGGATGATGGCGCCGATGGCCTATGTGCGGAAGAAGCCGAAGGGTTTCGGCCGCAACGCCCAGATCGAAGGTGAAGTGCCGGTCGGCAAGAACACCCTGCTGGTGGAAGACCTGACCACCGATGGCGGCAGCAAGATCCGCTTCGCCAATGCGCTGCGCGAAGCCGGGGTGATCTGCAACCACACCTTCGTGGTGTTCTACTACGGCGTCTTCCCCGGCAGCTTCGAGAAGATGAAGGAGATGGACCTCAACCTGCATCACCTGGCCACCTGGTGGGACGTGCTGGAGGTGTGCCGCGAGCGCCCCTATTTCAGCGACACCGCCATGGTGGAAGTGCGCAAGTTCCTGGAAGACCCCGTCGCCTGGTCCAAGGCGCATGGCGGCGTCGGCAGCGCCGAGGAAGCCCGCGCCCTGATGGATGCAAAGAACGAGGGGTGAGGCGCCGCCTCGCCCTGTTCTGCGCCACGCTGGCGCTGGCCTCCCCGGCCAGCGCCCAGCCGGCGCGCGACCTGGCCATCGGCATCACCCAATACCCCGCCACCTGGCACCCCAATATCGAGCCGATGGCGGCGAAGACCTATGTCGAAGGCTTCGCGCTGCAGCCGCTGACCGCCTATGACGCCGATTGGCGGCTGACCTGCCTGCTGTGCGAGACGCTGCCGACGCTGGAAAACGGCCTGGCGGTGCGGGAGACGACACCGGATGGCAAGCCCGGCATCCGCCTGACCTATCGGCTGGGCGCGGGCGCCGCCTGGGCGGATGGCCGGCCGGTGACCAGCGACGACCTGCACTTCGCCTGGGAGGCCGGCCGCAACCGCGAGACCGGCTTCGGCCCGGCTGAGTTCTATCGCAGCACCTACGCGCTGGAGATCCTCGACGCCCGCACCGTGGTGCTGCACCAGGACAAGGTCACCTACGACTTCGCCGCCATGGGCGAGTTCCAGCCGCTGCCGGCACATCTGGACCGCGAGCGCTGGCGGGCCGACCCGCGCGGCTACCGCACCCGCACCGCCTACGACACCGAGACGACCAATCCCGGCCTGTGGAACGGCCCCTACCGCATCGCCGCGGTCACGCCGGGCAGCACCATCACGCTGGAACGCAACCAGCACTGGAACGGCCCGGCGCCGGCCTTCCGCCGCATCACCATCCGCACCGTGGAGAATACCGCCGCGCTGGAAGCCCAGTTGCTGGCCGGCCAGGTGGACATGGTGGCCGGTGAGCTTGGCCTGCCGGTGGAACAGGCGGCGGCGCTGGAACGCCGCGCGGCAAATCGCTTCCGCTTCGCCTATCGCCCGGGGCTGATCTTCGAGCATATCGACGTACGGCTGGACAATCCGTTCCTGGCCGACCGCCGGGTGCGCCAGGCGCTGCTGCATGCCGCCGACCGGGCGCAGATCGTGGCCCGGCTGTTCGAGGGCAAGCAGAGCGTCGCCGACAGCATGGTGAACCCGCTGGACGGCGTGCACGCGGAAGGCCTGCCGCAATACGGCTACGACCCCGCCCGCGCCAATACGCTGCTGGACGCGGCTGGCTTTCCGCGCGGCCCCGACGGCATCAGGCGCAACGCGGCCGGCGAGCGCTTCCAGCTGGAGTTGATGACCACCGCCGGCAATCGCGGGCGGGAAGCGGTGCAGCAGGTGTTGCAGGGCATGTGGCGCCAGGTCGGCATCGAGACGCGCATCAGGAACGAGACCCCGCGGGTGTTCTTCGGCGAGACCGTCTCTCGCCGGCGCTACACCGGGCTGGCGATGTACGCCTGGATTTCAGCGCCCGAGAACGTCCCGCGCACCACGCTGCATTCCGAGGAAATCCCCTCCGCCGCGCGCAACTGGTCCGGCCAGAACAGCGCCGGCTACATGAACCCGGAGATGGACGCGCTGCTGGAGGCGCTGCCGCTGGAACTGGACCGCGGCAAGCGCCGCGTGCTGTGGCGCCGGCTGCAGGAAATCTACTCCCAGGACCTGCCCAGCCTGCCGCTGTTCTTCCGCTCGGACGCGCATATCTGGCCGCTTTGGCTGGAGGGCGTGCGACCAACCGGGCACCAGGACGCGTCAAGCCATTGGGTCACCGAATGGCGGGTCCGGTAACCCGGGTGTAACTGCCGCTGTCCCATGTTTCATCGCCCGGGGTCGCTGCGGCAACGCGGGTAGGCCGATGGTCCGCGTCGGAGGGTCACCGATGCCGCACCGCCATCACCCGTTCCTCAGCCTGTTCCAACCCGAAGCCGAACGACGACCACCGGCCTATCGGTTGATGCAGGAAATCCTGGCCGAGCATGGCAGCCACCCTGCCCTGCCCCTGGTGATGCTGCTGGTTGCCGCCGACCGTGAATGCCGCTCCGGCCGGCTTGCCGCCACCGCCATGCTCCTGAGCCTTGCCGCTGGACACCTGACACTCGATCAGCCTGGTGCCGAGACAGGCGGCGCCGCCGCCGCGTTGGGCGTGGCGCGCCAAGATGTGGCGCTGGGCGACCGAAGCCACTGCGCTGCCGCCATCGCCACCACGATCTTCGCCTTGTTGCAGAACCAGACCACCCACTGAGTCGCACTGCGTGCCAGCGGAACCTTTACCGCGATGCCGCGCCTTACAGCACGGCGCAACCTGCCAGTCGGAGGAATCCAAGATGCCAACCAGCCGCCATCACTTCCTCGACCTGCTGCTGCCCAACGCCCTCGCGCCACGCATGCCCCATGGCCCCGACCACAGCCACGATCCTCGCCTGCCGGACAGCATGCTGGAGGAGATTGTCGCGCAGTTCGGGCCCCACCCCGCCCTGCCGGCCGTGACCATGCTGCTGGCGGCCGATCACGACTGCCGCGCCGACCGCTACAGCGCCGCGGTGGCCCAGCTTGGCCTGGCGGAGACGCGACTACGGCTGGACCTGCCACCAGCCGCGCCGGCGCTTCAGGCCGCCCTCGGTGCCATCGCCATGGCGCGGGCCGAGGCAGAGAGCCGCGACTGCGGCCGCGCCTGTGCCGTCATCGCCACCGCGATGCGCGCCGCGTTGCGGTATCGGCCGGCGAACTGAGCTGAAGCTCAGCCGCCAATGGCGCCGCCATCCTTCTTCACGATGGCGATGACCGAGGGGCGCGGCGGCATGCCGGGCGCAAAGTCCGGCCAGCGCGTGGTCGGCGTCTCGTAGGTGCTGCCGCGTTCCTCGCCGGGGTGCTGGATCGCCAGGAACAGCGTCTTGTCGTCGCTGGCCAGCACCGGGCCGCAAACCTCGGCCCCCGCCGGCGCCTGGTAGAACAGCTTTGTGAGTCCACGCCCGAGGCCGGCGGTATCGGCGGCGTAGAGCCCATCGGCAATGCCCGCCGCGTCCGGCGCGCCATCGGTCGCAATCCAGATCCGCCCCTTGCTGTCGAAGGCGACGTTGTCGGGGCAGGAGAGCCAGCCCTGGTCGCTGGTGGCACGATGATACTGCGTGCCCGGGTCCACGCCCGGCTTGCCGGCGGCCAGGAAGATCGCCCAGTTGGCCGTGGCGGCGCCGTGGTCGCCTCCGGTCGGCGTCATCTCCAGGATGTGGCCGTGGGTGTTGCGGGCGCGCGGATTGGCCGCATCCACCTGCTGCGCAGTGCGGCTGCCGTTGTTGGTCAGCGCCAGGTACACCTTCCCGTTGACCGGGTTGGTCTCGATATCCTCCGGCCGATCCATCGGCGTGGCGCCCAGCAGGGTGCCGGCGCGGCGGGCCTCGATGACCACATCGCCCTGGGTGTGGAAGCCGTTCTCCGGCGTCAGCGGGCCCTGGCCCTGCACCAGCGGCAGCCAGCGCAGGCTGCCATCGGCCTCGAACTTCGCCACGCTCAGCGTGCCGTCATCCAGCAGGTCGCGGTTGGCGGCCAGGTTGTTGGCGTCCCACGGCTTGGCGGTGACGAAGCGATAGACGAACTCGAAGCGCTCGTCGTCGCCGCTGTACAGCACCACGCGGCCATCGGCGGCCACGGCGTAGGTGCAGCCCTCATGCTTGAAGCGGCCCAGCGCGGTGCGCTTCACCGGCGTGCTGGTGGGGTCGTAGGGGTCGATCTCGACCACCCAGCCGAAGCGGTTCGGCTCATTCGGCTCACGGTCCAGGTTGAAGCGGGCGACATGGCGGTGCCAGGCATAGGGCGGGTTGGCGGTGATGCCGTAGCGGCGATAGGCCGCGGCCTGGTCGTTGGTGGTCGCCGCCGCGCCGCCGAACAGGAAGTTGAAGTTCTCCTCGCAGGTCAGCACCGTGCCCCAGGGGGTGGTGCCGCCGGCGCAGTTGTTCAGCATGCCGTGCACCAGCGTGCCGGTGGGGTCGGCGCTGGTCTTCATCCGGGCATGGCCGGCGGCCGGGCCGCTGATGCGCATCGGCGTTTCCGCGGTGATCCGGCGGTTCAGCCGGGCACCCTTCACATGGCGCCAGCGCCCGCCTTCGCGGCGGATTTCCACCACGCTGCCGCCATGGGCCATCAACTCCACCTGGACCTGGTCGGCGGTGATGCGGGCGCGCGCCTCAGGGCCGCTGCCGACGCCGGGGAACATCAGGTTGGTGTTGGTGTATTCGTGGTTCACCCACAGCACCGCGCGGTCCACCTCGCGCTGGCCTTGCGCGCTGCCGGGGCGGAACGGCGGCAGCACGGCGATGAAATCGCAATTGTAGCCGAACTGCTTGGCCTGGCTGGCGGCGGACTGCTTCAACGGGTCGAAGGCCGGGCTGTCGGCAAACAGCGGGTCGCCCCAGCGGATCAGCGTCTGGATCTCATGGCCCTCGGCCACCGAGTCGCGTTGGCTGTAGCGGTGGCGCAGCTCGGCGAAGCCGAGGCTGGAAGGGCCGGCATCACTGGCATTGCCGACATCATGGGCGCGCGGGGCCGGGGCCTGGGCATTGGCCAGCGTGGGCGAGAGGGCCGCAGCCACCAGGCCGCCCAGCGCAGCGCGGCGGGACAGCCGCTCGGCGATCAACTCCCCGATCGGCCGACGCGGGTCGGGATTGCTGGCGCCGGTATCCTCGACCTCGGGCAGGTCGCGCGGCATGGGCATTTCGGTCATGGCAGTTCCATCAAGCGGCATGGCTGGGCCGGGCATTATGGCTGGGCCGGGCATTGTAGGGCGCACCCTGCCGGCGGCCCGGCTGGCGGTGCATGATTTTCGCATGAAGCCTCGACGCAGCGAATGCCTCCGGTTCGGAGCCGTGTGATCCGCCGTGAAGGCACCGCGTCGGCGCTTCCGCTGTCGCGGTGCGCGCGGGTGGACAACTTGCGCTTGTGATGGTGGGGAACAAGCGCCAGCATGGATTCCATAAACTAAATTCGTGATACACCACGAATCCAACTTTTTGGGGGAATGCCCGTTGGCTGATGAACCGAAAGGGCGCCTCGGGCGCCGCTTGCTGATCCTGCGCCTGCCCAGCCTGTCGGCCCTGGCCGGGATCGTCGGGCTGGCCGCCGCCACGGCGCCGACGCCCGCCGCGGCGCAGCGCAACGACAACGACCCCAATGACGCCCCGGGCCGCGGTATTCGTGGCGGCGGCGGCGGTGGCCGTACCGACAACGACCCGAATGATGGCCCTGGCCGCGGTATTCGGGGGGGGGGCGGCGGCGGTGGCCGTACCGATAATGACCCGAGCGATGGCCCCGGCCGCGGTATTCGTGGCGGCGGCAGTGGCCGTACCGACAACGACCCGAACGACGGTCCCGGCCGTGGGCGCGGCGGCTATAGCAGCGGCCGCACTGACAACGACCCGAGCGACGGCCCCGGCCGCGGCCGGCGCTGAACCGGCACTGAACCCGGCGCGGTCAGCCCGCGCCGGGGTAGCAGCCTGATCACCGCATACCGCAGCGGCGATCAGGCGCTTGCCTCAGCCGCCCACCGGCCCACCGGCAACGCGCTCGATCCCGATCAGCGTGGTCCGAGGCGGTACCCCGGCCTCGAAGGCCGGCCAGCGGGTGCCCGGGCGGGCGAAGCTCGCCCCCGGCTCGGCGCCCGGGTGGCGCACCGCGGTGAACACCACCTCACCATCCGGCGTCAGCGCCGCACCGCCGACCGAAGCGCCGCGGGGCGCGCCATACATCGGCAGCGGCACGCCACG
>CANBNK010000074.1 GCA_947371015.1 Acetobacteraceae bacterium
AGAACCACAGCACCAGGCGGCGCCCGGTCTCGGTGGCCAGCAGCGCGTCCAGCATGCGGCGCTGGGTCGCCAGCACCGCGGCCTCGGCCATGCCTTCCGGCAGATGCGGCGTGCAGATGGTCACGCCCTCGGGCGTGTGCCGGCGTTCCAGCCCCGGCGCAGATGGGTTCTTCGAAGAACACCACGTCATAGCCGTCGGTGGCGCGGGTCAGCAGGTGCTGCGGGCGTTGCAGCACGAAGTCCCAGCGCAGATGCGACAGGCACAGCAGCAGCGGGCGCTCGGCCCGGGGGCGAGCAGGGGCGAAGGTGCCCAGGGCGGCGTCGGACATCGGCTTGCTCTCCGGCAGTGGGGGCCAGGCGCTGGCATCGCACCCTAAATGGGCCAGGTCCTGCGGTTGGCGATAGCGCTTGAACGCCTGTGCCACGCCGCGGGTTGCCGGCACCATGCCGCACTGCGTCATTCTGGCGCGTTGACCTTGTCGCGATAGTTGCACTGGTCGCGCGCAACACAACGCCAGCACTCCGGCGCGCGCGCCTTGCAGATGTAGCGGCCATGCAGGATCAGCCAGTGATGCGCGTCGCGCAGCAACTCGGCCGGGCATTTGCGGACCAGGCCATTCTCCACCTCACGCGTGGTCTTGCCCGGCGCCAGGCCGGTGCGGTTGCCCAGGCGGAAGATGTGGGTGTCCACCGCCATGGTCAGCTCACCGAAGGCCACGTTCAGCACCACATTGGCGGTCTTGCGGCCGACGCCGGGCAGGGCTTCAAGGGCGTCGCGGTCGCCCGGTACCTCCCCGCCATGCAGCGCCACCAGTTGTGCGGCCAGGGCGGCGACGTTGCGCGCCTTGCCCTGCCACAGCCCGATGGTGCGGATGTGCGGGCCGATGCCCTCCGCCCCCAGCGCCGCCATGGCGGCCGGGGTGGGCGCGGCGGCGAACAGCCGGGGGGTGCATTTGTTCACCGCCGCATCCGTGGCCTGGGCGGAGAGCACCACCGCGATCAGCAGCTGGAAGGTGTTTTCGTAGAGCAGCTCGGTCTCGGGCGCCGGGTTGGCCTGGGCCAGGGCGTGGATGAAGGCGGCGGCCTGCGCCGGATTCATCCGGCGGGCGCGGCGGGGCGCGGTTGCGGTACCGTGAAGCGGAGGGCGGGACATGATGTTTCCGACTATGGCAGGATGCCGGTTGCGACCCAATTGCATCCGGCACCACCGGGAAGCGCCGCATGTCCGCCACCAGCCCCGCCGTATTGTTCGAGGCCTACAGCACGCCGCCGCTGGCGCTGGGCGACCGTGGCCTGCTGCTGCTGGCCGGCATGCTGGCGCTGGGCAGCCTGGTGACGGGCACGCTGTTCCTGGTGCTGGGTGCCTGGCCGGTGCTTGGGTTTACCGGTGCCGAGGGCGCGATGGTGATCGGCCTGTTGCTGCTGTATCGCCGCCGCGCCCGCCGCCGCAGCGAGCTGGTGCTGCTGACCGAGGACGCGCTGACGGTGCGGCGGCGGGACAACAAGGGCCGGCCGCAGGTGATCCGGCTGGACCCCTATTGGGCGCGGCTGCGGCTGCAGGAACGCCCGGGCCGGGTCAGCGCTTTGCACCTGGTGCAGCGCGGCGCGGCGGTGGAGATCGGCCAGTTGCTGGGCGAGGAGGACAAGCGTGACCTGGCGGAGGCACTGGGCGCGGCGTTGGCTAAGTATCGCAGCCCGGTGTTCGATAACCCGCAGTTGCGCGACGTCGGCTGACGCGCCCCAACTCCCAAAAATAGATGAGGGGTTTGGGGAGAATACCTTCTCCCCGACCTTATTCTGCGAGGGGCAGAATGGTTGGCTCAGCGTGTCGCGTGGATATCCCACCATTCGCCGGCCGGCCCGACATATTCCCACGCTGCGGTGCGGATGCCCGTCAGGTAGGCCGCTTCCGCCGCCGCGTAGCTCAGCCATTCCCCCGGTAACTCCGCGCCGAACAACCCGCTGTCGCGGCCATCCGACCAGCGCTTGGCGTAGCTGCCCTCGCGCGGCGGCTGCGGTGCCTCGGCCCAGGATTTGTCGGCCTGGGGCAGCAGCTTGAAGCGGCTGTAGCCCAGCGCCGCCAGGTCGTGCAGCGCCTCCACGCCGTATTCCTCCACCGAGATGTAGCGCGGCAGCCGGGCCAGCTGCCGCAGTTGCGCCAGCACCAGGCGGTCAGCGCCTTCGATGTCGATCTTCAGGTAGCGCGGCACGCCGCAGCGGCGCAGCAGGTCCAGCACGGTCAGGCAGGGGATTTCCAGCGTCTCGTACCGGGTGCCCTGGCGGGTGCCGTAGGCGGGGTCGAAGGAGGACCAGTGGTCGTTGTCCTGGTTGGCGTAGAAGGTCAGGGTCCGCGCCGCGTCCCAGATGCCGATGTTGAGCAGGGTGAGGCGCCCGGCGGCGATCGGCTCGGCCAGCTTCTCGGCCAGGGCGGCATGCAGCACCGGGTTGGCCTCCACGCCGACCACGCGGAAGCCCTTGGCCAGGTAGAAGGCGGTATCCTCCCCCTGGTTGGTGCCGAGGTCGTAGATCAGGTCGTCATGGGACAGCATGGCCACCACGGGTTAGGCTGGACGGATGGCTGAGCCTACCACGATTCTGCGGCGTACCCTGCTGGCCGCTTTGGCCGCGCCGGCGGCGGCGCGCGCGCAGCCAGCGTTGACCCCCCTGCTGCGCCTGGGCACCGGCCCGCGCGGCAGCGGCGCGGAACGCTACGGCGCGGCACTGTGCGAGGCCTTGCAGGGCGCCGCCGTGCGGCTGGCGCCGCGCCATACCCTTGGCAGCGTCGAGAACCTCTACCTGCTGGAATCCGGCCAGGTGCAGTTCGCCATCGCCGGGCTGGAGACGGCGCTGGCCGCGTTCAACGGTACCGGCGGCTTCGCCCCGCGCAGGCTGCGCCGGCTGCGGGTGCTGGCGCCGGTCTATGGCCTGCCGGTGCTGCTGCATGCCCGCCCCGGCCCCACAAGCTGGCGCGGGCTGGACGGCAAGCGCCTGGGTTGCGGCCCGGCCGGCGGGGCCGGGGAAGCCGTGGTGCGCGCGCTCTCGGAGACGCTGGGCATTGCGCCCGAGGTGATGGTGGAGACGCCGGACGAGCTCAGCGCCGCCTTCCGCGCCGGGCGGCTGGACGCGCTGGTGCTGGCCGGTGGGCAGGACGCCGCCGCCTTCGGCCCGCTGGAGGCGCCCTTGCTGCCGCTGGCCGAGGACGAAGCCAGCGCCATCATGGCCGCCCTGCCCGGCCTGGCACCGGCCCGCCTGCCCGGCGACGTGCCGGGCCTGGCCGCCTGGACCCTGCTGCTGGCCCAGGCCGGCCTGGCCGCCGCCTGGGCCGAGCCTGTCGCCGCCCTGGCGCTGGCCTGGCCTGCCGCGCTGCGGGCCGCCCTGCCGCCCGCCGTGCTGCCTGGCGCCGGCGCCGGGCCGCAGGCCAACCCGGCGCTGCCCTGGCACCCCGGCGCCTTCCCTGCCTGGGCCGCCGCGGCTATGCCGCTGCCGGAGGCGGCACCATGACACTGCCGGAGGCGGCACCATGACGTTGCACATGATCAAGCTTTCGGTCGGGCCGAAGGACGTGGCGGAGCTGGCCGCGATCCAGGCCCGCCGCGCCGTGCTGGACCCGCCGCTGCGCCACCAGACCCGGATGAAGCCCAAGCGCGTGGCCGAGATCCTGGACGGCGGCAGCATCTACTGGGTGGTGGCGGGTTGGCTGCAGGTGCGTCAGCGCATCATCGACATCCGCGAGGAAGCCTGGGACGACGGCACCACCTGCGCCGGCCTGGTGCTGGACCCCGAGCTGGTGCCGGTGGCCGCCCGCCAGCAAAAGCCCTTCCAGGGCTGGCGCTACCTGGCGCCCGAGGCCGCGCCGCCGGATATGCGCGCGCTCGGCGCCGCCGAGGGCGTGGATGAGCTGCCGGCCAAGCTGCGGCAGGAATTGCGCGCGCTGGGGCTGCTGTAGCCGCGCCCGCCCCAAAGGGCTTTCCCAACCGCGGCTGGCGCGGTATTAGGCGCTTTGTGGACCCGTAGCTCAGCTGGATAGAGCGCTGCCCTCCGAAGGCAGAGGTCGAAGGTTCGAATCCTTTCGGGTCCGCCAGTCTCCCCTCCCCCAGGAACTTCCCGGCGTGATTGGCCCAGCCTGCCGCCGATGGCTGCTGCCTGGACGGCAGCCGCGTGGCGCCGCAAGTTGGCGGCCGGGTGAGGGAGCAAGCACGGTCGCCATGAATCCTGCCAGAACCGGGCGCCGGCTGTTGCTGGCCGCGCCGCTCCTGCTCGCGCCGCCTGCCCGGGCGCAGGGCTTTCCGGACCGGCCCTTGCGGCTGGTGGTGGCCTATGCCCCCGGTGGCGCCGCGGACCTGATGGCGCGCGGCGTGGCGCAGCACATGCAGCCGCGCCTTGGCGTGGCGGTGACGGTGGAGAACCGCAGCGGCGGCACCGGCGCCATCGGCGCCCAGGCGGTGGCGCAGGCGGCGGCGGATGGCCATACGCTGCTGTTTGCCTCGGGCACCGAGATCAGCGTGCAGCCCCTGGTGCAGAAGGCGCTGGCCTACAACGTGGACCGCGACTTCACCCCCATCACCCTGTGCGGCATCACGCCGATCGTGCTGGCGGTGCATGCGGCCTTGCCGGCGCCCGACCTGCCCGGCCTGCTGGCCCTGGCGCGGCAGCGGCCCTTGAGCTTCTCCTCCTCCGGCAGCGGCACCATCAACCACCTGACCGGAGAGCTGTTCGCCGCCAGGTCCGGCATCCGGCTGCTGCATGTGCCGTATCGGGGCACCGGCCAGGCGGTGATGGACGCGGCTTCGGGCCAGGTGGACATGATCTTCGCCGGGCTGCCCGCGATATTGCCGCTGGTGCGCAGCGGGCAGTTGCGCATCCTGGCCATCTCCACCGCGCAACGCAGCGCCGCGGCGCCCGAAGTGCCGACCCTGGCCGAGCTGGGGTTGCAGGGCTTCGACATGTCGAACTGGTTTGGCCTGATGGCGCCCGCCGGTACGCCGGCGCCGGCCCTGGCCCGGTTGGGCGAGGCCGCCCGCGCCGCCACCGCGGAACCCGAGGTGCGTGCGCTGTTCGCCCGGCTGGGCGGCGAGGCGCTGGGCGGCACGGCGGCGGAGTACCGCGCCTTCATCCAGGCCGAGCGCGCCCGGCTGGGCGAGGCGGTGGCCGCCGCGGGGTTGCAGCCGGGCTGAAGCGGGGGTGCTGCGTCGGTTCTCGCCGGCCAGCGATGCCGGCCCAGGCGATCGGCCCGTTAGACCGGTGTTTCGCCGAAGATGGTGACCCGGGTGGCGTAGCGCTGGTGCGGCCAATAGTCCCACATGGCGCGGTGCTGGGTGCAGCGATTGTCCCAGAAGGCAATGGAGCCCTGCTGCCAGGCGAAGCGGCACTGGAACAGTGGGTTTTCCAGGTGCTGGAAAAGGTAGGCCAGCAACGCGTCGCTCTCCTCCTTCGGCAGCCCATTGATGCGCGTGGTGAAGCGGCGGTTCACGTACAGCGCGCGGCGCCCGGTCACCGGATGGGTGCGCGCCACCGGGTGGTTGGACTGCGAATACTGCTCGCGGTCCTTGACGCCCAGGTGGCCATAGGTGCCGCGATAGACGAACTCGCCGTCGTGCAGCGCGGTCAGCCCTTCCAGGTGCTGCTTCATCCGGTCCGAGAGCGTGTCCCAGGCGGCGTACATGCTGGCGAACAGGGTGTCGCCGCCGACCGGCGGGCAAACCTTCATGTACAGGATGCTGCCCATCGGCGGCTGCGGCTCGGCCGACATGTCGGTGTGCCATTCCTCGCCATTCACCCGGGCGGAGCCTTCGTCGGCCTTGACGATCATCAACTCGTCCAGCCCCGGCTCATGCGGTGCCAGCGGGTGCGCTTGCAGCGCGCCGAAACGGCGACCGAAGGCGAGCTGCTGTTCACCGCTGATGCGCTGGTCCCGCAGGAACACCACCGCGTTTTCGGCCAGGGCGCGTTCCAGTTCGGCCTGGGTTTCATCGTCCAGCGGGCTGGACAGGTCCAGGCCGGAGAGTTCCGCGCCGATCACCGGCGTTACCTTGCGCACGCCGATCCGGCGGTACTCGCCCGCCGCCATCACGCCGCCGCGGTAGCGCGGGCCATTGTGCATCGGTTGCACCGCCATGGTCGGCTTCTCCCTTAGTCCAGGTAAGTCTAGCGCCCCATGGCAGGGGTGCAAGGCGCTGCCCGCTGGCGCCGGCCTTGCAGCCTCAGGTCGCGGGGTTGGTCGCGCGTCCCGCGCGTTTGCATCCGTCGCGCGTCCCGCGCGCTCGCCGCCGTCGCGCGTCCCGCGTGCTCGCCGCCGTCGCGCGTCCCGCGTGCTTGCCGCCGTCGCGCGTCCCGCGTGCTTGCCGCCGTGGTGGCCACCGGGGCGCTTGGGGGCAGCGTTTCCAGGCGAAGACTGTCCTGTTCCGAAAGACCGGACCGCCTCCCGGAGTGCGTGGCGCTGGCGCGGCGGATGCCACGGGAATGTGCAGCTGCTGCGTGTCATGCGGGCATGCGGTGCGGGGCGCGCCACCGCTGGCGCTGGCATGACCGCTGCATGCCGCCCCGGCCGAAACCGGAGGAAACCACCGATGACCCGTCGCACCCTGCTGTTCCGCGTGCCCGCGCGCCACCCTGGCGACGCCGCCGCCGTGGCCGCGCTGTTCGACAGCGGCGCATTGGCGCCGGGCGAGGTGGTGGCGATCCTCGGGAAGACCGAGGGCAATGGCTGCGTCAACGATTTTACCCGCGCCTATGCGGTGGAGGCACTGAGCCACATGCTGGCGGCGCGCACCGGGGAGAGCGTGGCGGCGGTGCAGGCGCGCGTCGCGTTGGTGATGAGCGGTGGTACCGAGGGCGGGCTTTCGCCGCATTTCCTGGTCTTCGGCGTCCGCCAGGAAGACGTGGCGCCGAATCAGGCCGGGGCGCTGGCCATCGGCACCGGCTTCACGCCGGAATTCGCGCCGGAGGAACAGGGGCGCATGGCGCAGGTGCTGGCGACCGCGACGGCGGTGCGCGCTGCGATGGCCGAAGCCGGCATCTCCGACCCGGCCCAGGTGCACTACGTACAAGTGAAATGCCCGCTGCTGACCAATGACCGCATCGCGGTGGCCAAGGCGCGCGGTGGCACCGTGGCGACCGAGGACACCTATCACTCCATGGGGCTGTCGCGTGGCGCCTCCGCGCTGGGCGTTGCGCTGGCGCTGGGGGAGGTGGACGCGGCAGCGCTGCATGACGGCGTGGTCGGCGCCGACTGGTCGCTGTTCTCCGGCCGGGCGAGCTGCTCGGCCGGGGTGGAGCTGACCCGGGGCGAGGTGGTGGTGCTGGGCAACAGCCCTGCCTGGGCCGGCGACCTGGCGATAGCGCATGACGTGATGGCCGATGCGATCGACCTGCCCGCGGTGCAGCGCGCCCTGGCCAGTGCCGGGCTGGGCAGCGGCGGCGGCCAGCTGGACGAAGCGGCCCGCGACCGCCTGGTGGCGGTGCTGGCCAAGGCGGAACCCTCCTCCACCGGGCGCATCCGCGGCAGCCGGCACATCATGTGGGACGACAGCGACATCAACGCCACGCGCCACGCCCGCGCGCTGGTCGGCGGCGTCATCGCCGCGGCGGTGGGGCGGACGGAGCTGTTCGTCTCCGGCGGGGCGGAACACCAGGGGCCGGATGGCGGCGGGCCGGTGGCGGTGGTGGTGCGGCGCTGAAGGCGCTGCCTCCTCAAACACCAGGTCGGCGCCTTGAGGGGGCGCCGCCCCCTCAAACTCCCCGGCCAAGGGCCGAGAGGCCCCTGGACCCCGGGTTTTTGACTATCGGTTTCCAAAGGCCTCCCGGCTATTCCGGCTTCAGCCCGGCAATGCCGATGGCGCGCTGGGCCTTTTCGCGCTCACCGCGCAGATAGGCCTGCATGCCCGGCGTGGTCAGTTCTGCCGGGGTCGCCAGGTCGGCGCCGAAGCCGCGCATGCGCGTCTGCACCTCAGGGTCGGCCATAGCCTCGGCCATCACGCGTTGCAGCGTGGCCAGCACCGGCTCCGGCGTGCCGGCGGGGGCGAAGAGCGCGACGAAGCTGCCGGCGACGAACCCGGCCTGGCCCTGCTCGATGAAGGTGGCGACATCCGGCACCAGCGCCGAACGCGCCGGCGCGGCAACGCCCAGGATGCGGGCACGGCCGTCCCGGTGCAGGTCCAGCACGGTGGAAAGCTCGATCAGCGTGCCATCCAGATTGCCGGCCAGCAGGTCCGGCAGCGTGGCGCCGCCGCCGCGAAAGGGCACGTGCACCAAGTTGGCGCCGGTGGCGGCCTTGAACAGCTCCAGCGGCAAGTGATGCGCGCCGCCGATGCCCGAGGTGCCGATGCTGACACCGCCGGGATGCTCGCGGCTGTAGCGGACCAGCTCAGCCAGGGTGCGGATCGGTAGGCCGGCGCGGATGATGATGACCAGCGGCACCTGGCCCAGCATCGCCACCGGGGTCAGGTCGGCGAAGGGGTCGAAGCGCGGCTGCGCCGTCAGCAGCGGGCCGTTGATGATGGAGCCGGGACTGCCCAGCAGCAGCGTGTAGCCATCCGCCCGGCTGCGGACCACCGCCTCCGAGCCGATGGCGCCGGCGGCGCCGGTGCGGTTTTCCACCACCACCGGCTGGCCGAGCCGCCGGGTGATGAAGGCGCCGAACAGCCGCGCCATGGCATCCGTGTTGCCGCCGGCGGCGAAGGGCACGATGAAGCGGATGGGGCGGCTGGGCCAGGCTTCCTGCGCGCGGGCCGGCGCGGCGAGGAAGGGCAGTGCCAGTAGCGAGCGGCGCTGCATCACGTGCACCAGTGCGGGTAGCCGCTGCGGGGCTGTTCCGCTTCCAGCCGGCGCAGCATGGCGTGCCATTCCAGTACGCCATAGGGGCGGCGGGTGCCGGGCTGGTACAGGTCTGCGGTCTTTTCCAGGATTTCGGTGGAGGGCAGCGTCAGCTCGGTCTTCGCGGCCATCGCGTCCACCTGGGCGCGGCAGCTGAGTTCCAGCTGGTACATGGTGTTGAAGGCCTGCTGGATGGTGGCGCCGCAGGTCAGCAGGCCATGGTTCGCCATCACCAGCGCGTCGTGGTTGCCCAGGTCGGCGACGATGCTTTCGCGCTCGGCCAGGTCCACCGCCGGGCCTTCATAGCCATGGTAGCCGATATGGCCGACGAAGCGCATGGAGGTCTGCGACATCGGCAGCAGGCCGCACTTCATGGCCGAGACCGCCATGCCGGCGCGGGTATGGGTATGGATGACAGCCGCCACGTCCGGCCGCGCGGTGTGGATGGCGCCGTGGATGACGTAGCCGGACTTGTTGATGCCGTACTCGGTCTCGGGCTTGCTGATGATATTGCCCTCGACGTCGATCTTGGCGAGCGAGGTCGCGGTGATCTCCCCGTAGAGCAGGCCGTAGAGGTTGATCAGCAGGTGTTCGGTGCCAGGGATGCGCAGCGTGATGTGGTTGTAGATCAGGTCGGTCATGCCGTAGCTCTCGATGAGCCGGTAGCAGGCGGCCAGGTCGCAGCGGGCCTGCCATTCCTCGGCGCTGACATGCGGCTGGATGCTGGGCCAGCCGGTGGCGAAGGCGGCGGGGATATTGCCCATGTTGGTATCCTTGGTGGGTGTTAGCTAATGCCGGTCCAGGGGGCGCCTGCCCCCTGGTGGGGAGCGCGAGGGGTGAAGCCCCTCGCTGGAGTTTGATCGGCTGATTCACGCCCTTCGGCGAAAGCGCCTCGGGCGATCAGTATTGAGTTTGAGCGACTGATTCACGTCCTTCGGCGCCGGCGCCTCGGGCGATCAGACGCTACCTGATCTTCGGCATGATCTCGGCGGCGAAGTGGCGCATCTCCGCCATGGCCTTCGCGGCGTCGCGGCCTTCGAAGTCGAAGTCGATGCCGGTGACGCCGAGCGCGCGCAGCGCGTGGACATCGGCGATGACGTTCTCGATCCCGTTGGTGAACAGGCGGCGGTGGCCGTCGCTGGCTGGCGGCGCTTCATGGCCGTGGCGCTTGACGCGATAGACCACGCCGACCGCGTTCGGGTCACGGCCAGCGCCGGCGGTCAGCTTGCGCAGCCGGGCGATGCCGGCTTCCAGCCGGGGCAGCGTGTCCAGCAGGTGGGCGTTGTTGCTGCCGATGGGGTACCAGGCATTGCCGAGGCGCGCCGCGCGGCGCATCGAGGGGCCGCTTTCGCCGCCGACCCAGATGGGCGGGTGCGGGCGCTGCACCGGCTTGGGGTCGAAGACCAGGCCTTCGAACTGCACGTATTTGCCGTGGATGACCGGGTTCTTCTCGGTCCACAGGGTGCGGATGGCGTCCAGGTATTCGTCCGTCACCGCGCCGCGTTCGGCGAAGGGCGTGGTGACCACGGCGTCGAACTCGGCCTGCAGCCAGCCGGCGCCGACGCCCAGCGTCAGCCGGCCGGCGGACATCACGTCCAGCGTGGTCAGCATCTTGGCCGCCAGCACGGCCGGGCGGTGCGGCACCACCATCACGGCCAGCACCAGGCGGATGCGGCTGGTGCGGGCGGCGACGAAGCTGGCGGCGATGAGCTGTTCGTGGCGGTGGCCGGGTTCCGGCGAATAGAAGCTGCCGCTTTCGGAGTAGGGGTAGCCGTGGACGCTGGCATCCGGCAGGGCGATGTGGTCGGTCAGCGTCAGGTAGTCGAAGCCGAGCTGCTCGCCGAGCAGGGCGACCTCGGCCATGGTTTCCGGCGCGGCCATGGGGCCACTGACCGGCAGGTTGAACCCGATCTGCATCTGCGTCTCCGTCATGCGTTCGCCATGTCCTGGGCCGCCAGCCAGCCGAAGGTGAGGCCGGAGGCGAGGGAATAGCCGGTCTGGTAGCCGGCGCCGGTTTCGGTGCGCGCGGCGGCGTTGCCCACGGCGTAGAGGCCGGGGATGGCGTGGCCGCGCACATGCAGCACGCGCGCGCTGGCATCAGCCAGCAACCCGGCGGAGGCGAGCGCGGTGGGGTGCAGTTCCACGCCGAAGAAGGGCGCGCGGGCGATGGCGCCGAGGGTGGCAGCGGGGCCGAGGCGGGACAGGCCCCAGGGCGTGTCGCCGCGCTTGAATTCGCTGTCGTGCAACGCCTGCGCATCGGCGCTGAATCGGGCGGCTGTGGCAGCCAGGCCCGCGGGGTCGATGCCGAGTTGGGCGGCCAGGGCTTCCAGCGTTTCCGCGCGCGGCACCCAGTCCGGAATCTCTGCGCCGGGCGGCCGGCCGGCGAAGGACTGGCCGGCGGCGTAGTCGGCGTCGAAGATCAGGAAGGCCGGCAGGTTGGGGTATTCGCCGCGGGCGGGGTCGAAGGCGCGCAAGGCAGGGGCGACAGCCTGGAAGAAGCTTTCATCGGCGAAGCGTCGGCCGGCGCGGTTCACCACCATGGTGTGCGGCGCCACCAGTTCCGCGGTGCCGGAGAGGCGGCAGAGGTCAGGCGCTTCCTCCGGGTTGCGGAAGCCAAGGAACACCGAGAGGTTGTTGCCGATGTGGTGGATGGCGGCGCCGATCTCCTGCGCCATCGGCAACGCGTCGCCCTGCAGGCTGGGCGGGAACATGGACTGCCAGCCGGGCAGGTTTTCGAAGTGGCCGACCAGCTCGGCGCTGCTTTCATAGCCGCCACTGGCCAGCACAACGCCGCGTTTGGCGTGCAAGCGTTCTCCGCTGGTGGTGACCACACCGGTGACGCGCCCGGCTTCCTGCAACAGCCGCTTCGCCTGGGTGCCGACGCGGAGATGGACGCCCTGCGCCAATGCGGTGCCCACCAGCCAGGTGACCAGGCCAGCGCCGGCGCCGCGGCGGCCGGGGGATTCGCGGGCCAGCACCAGCGCGGCGTCCCAGGCGGCCTGGCTGTTGGCGCCGCCCAGCTTGACCGCTTCGCTGCCGCCGAGGCGATGCAGCGGGCTGGCGGGCACGGCGACGCGGTCGGCCCAGGCGTCCAGCACCGCGGCGTCGATCGGCGGCGTGTCCAGGATGCGGCCGCCAGCCATGGCACCAGGCGCCATGCCGTAGTGGTCGATGCGCGGTGACAGCCGGAACGGAATGCCGGCGGCGATGAAGAAGCGCAGCGCTTCAGGCGCTTGCGTCGCGAAGGCTTCCAGCCGCGCCGGGTCGGCGGCGCCGGCGGCGACGTACGTCAGGTAGGCGCGGACGGCATCCGGCGTGTCGTTGCCGCCGGCCGCGGCGTGCAGCTGGTTGGCGCCGACCCACAGGAAGCCGCTGGAATTCGCGGTGCCGCCGCCCAGCTGCGGCGCGGCTTCCAGCAGCGTGACGTCCAGCCCCAGCACGGCGGCGGCGATGGCGGTGGCCAGGCCGGCGCAGCCGCCGCCTAGTACGATCACATCGCTCATTGTGGGCGAATCCCCGCGGCGGCGACCACCTGGCGCCAGCGGACGGTTTCCTCGGCCAGTTGGCGTTCGGCGGCGGCGGGTGCCATGCCGCCGGGGATGCTGGCGATCTGCGCCAGGAAGGCGCGGATGTCGGGGGCGGCCAGCGCCTCGGCGGCGGCGGCGTGCAGGCGCTGCACCATCGCATCCGGCGTGGCGCGCGGCACCGCCAACCCGGACCAGTGCAGGATGTCGTAGCCAGGCAGTCCGGCCTCGGCGAAGGTGGGCGTTTCCGGCAGCAGGGCGAGGCGGCCGGGGCCACTGATGGCCAGCGGTCGCAGCACCGCGTTGGCGCCACCCATGGCCGCGCTGGGGGAGGCGAAGACCACATCCACCTGCTTGGCCATGGTCGCCGTCACGGCCTCGCCACCGCCGCGATAGGGGATGTGGAACAGCCGGACATCGGCGGCCAGTTCGTAGGCGACGGTGGCGAACTGCACGCTGCTGCCGACGCCGCCGCTGCCATAGGTGATGGCCTGTGGGCGGCGGCGGGCGTCCTCGGTCAGGTCGCGCAGCGTCTGCCAGGGGCTGTCGCGGTGCACGGCGGCGACGACGGGGGTGAAGGCGCTGATGGTGATGAGGCGGAAGGCGTTCGCGTGGTCGAAGGGCAGGCTGTTAACCAAGAAGGGCATCATGCCGTAGGTGCTGTCCAGCGCCAGCAGGGTGTGTCCATCCGGCGCGGCGCGGGCGACTTCCGCGGCTCCGATGCTGCCCGAGGCGCCGGAGCGATTTTCGACGACGACGGTTTGGCCGAGGGACTCGGTCAGTTTGACCGCCAGCCGGCGGGCGATGGTGTCGATGGCGCCCGACGGCGCCCAAGCCACCACCAGGCGCAGCGGGTGCGTCGGGAAGGTTTGCGCCAGCGCCGGTGTTGCCAGCGCGGAGGCGAGCAGCGCGCGGCGTGGCAGCCTCACGCGCCGAGTTCCCGGCGGACGATGGCGGCGCCGTCTGCGAGGGCGCGCAGCTTGGCGAAGGCGCGGTCGCGCGGCAGGTACTTCATGCCGCAATCCGGCGCCGGCACCAGGCGTTCCGCCGGCAGCACGGCCAGGCCGGCGCGGATGCGGGCGGCGACGGTCTCGGCGCTCTCGACCTCGGTGCTGCCCAGGTCCAGCACGCCGAGCATGATGGTCTTGCCCGGCAGCTCCTTCAGGATCGCCAGGTCCAGCCGGGGCTGCGCCGCCTCGATGCTGATCTGCTGGGCGATGCAGGCGTCCAGCTCCGGCAGGAAGGAATAGCCGGCGGGCTTGTCGTTGCCGACCATGGCGGCGTAGCCGAAGCACATGTGCACCACGGTGGTGCCCTCGATGCCCTCCAGCGCGCGGTTGATGCCGGGCACCGCCATGGCGCGGGCCTGCTGCGGGAAGGCCTGCATCCAGGGTTCGTCCAGCTGGATGACGTCGGCGCCGGCGGCCTTGAGCTCGCGGATTTCCTCGTTCAGCGCGGCGGCGTAGGCCATCACCAGCGCGGCCTCGTCCTTGTAGTAGTCGTCCTGGCACTGGCGCGTCATGGTGAACGGCCCGGGCAGGGTGATTTTTATCTGGCGGTCGGTGTTGGCGCGGGCGAAGGCGACGTCGCGCACCTCCACCGAATGGGCGCGGCGGATGGGGCCGACCACGCGCGGCACCACGGTCTTGGCGCCGGTTCGGCCGATGACCTCGGCGGGGTTGGCGATGTCGATACCTTCCAGCGCATTGGAGAAGTGGTTGGAGTAGCTTTCGCGGCGGATTTCGCCGTCGGTGATGATGTCGATGCCGGCACGCTCCATGTCGCGCATTGCCAGCAGGGTGGCGTCGTCCTGCGCCAACTCCAGCAGGGGTGCGGCGATGCGCCAGAGTTCCGGCGCGCGGACCCGCGGCACCAGGCGGTTGCGCAGCGCGCCATAGTCCACCAGCCACAGCGGCTGCGGGTAGCTGCCGACGACGGTGGTGGGCAGGAGCGGCAGCTTGGCCATGGCGGTTTCCTCGGACGGTTGAGCCGAGCGTAGCGCCGCGATGGGCTGGCGCGAAGCCCTGGCCGGGCTTGCCGAGAGGGCGCCGGCGCCGGCATGCTGGGGCCAACGAAGCAACGACTGGAACGTCCCCGGATGCAGCCCACCCGTAGCAGCCATGGTATCGGCGCCCCCATGCGGCGCGTGGAGGATGCGCGCTTCCTGCGCGGCGCCGGGCGCTTCGTGGATGACGTCCAGGTGGTCGGCGCGGCGCGGCTATATGTGCTGCGCTCGCCGCATGCGGCTGCGCGGATCGCGCGGCTGGACGCGAGCGCCGCGCGGAACATGCCGGGCGTGCTGCTGGTGCTGGCCGGCGCGGATGTCGAGGGCCTGGGCGTGCTGCGCTGCATCACGCCGCGGCATCGGCGGGACGGCAAGCCGCTGACGCAGACGCCCTGGCGCATGCTGGCCCAGGGCGAAGTCCGCTATGTCGGCGACGCCGTGGCCGCTGTGGTGGCGGAGAGCCTGGCGGCGGCGCAGGACGCGGCCGAGGCGATCGAGGTTGAGTACGAGGTGCTGCCCTGCGTCACCGACGTGGCCGAGGCGGTGCGGCCTGGTGCGCCGGCGGTGTGGCCCTTCGCGCCCGATAACGAGAGCGTGTTCTTCCGCGCCGGCGATGCGGCGGCGGTGCAGGCGGCCTTCGCCCGCGCCGCGCATGTCTCGCGGCTGGAGTTCCGCGTGACGCGGGTTTCCGCCAACCCGATGGAGCCGCGCAACGCGCTGGCGACGCATGAGCCGATCGAGGATCGCTACACGCTGACCACCGGCACGCAGCTGCCGCATGTCATGCGCAACGAGATCGCCGAGTTCGCGCTGGGCGTGCCGAGCAACCGTCTGCGCATCATCTCGCCGGATGTCGGCGGCGGGTTCGGCATGAAGGAAAGCCCGTTCCAGGAATACGTGCTCTGCCTGCACGCGGCCAAGGTGCTGGGCCGGCCGGTGCGCTGGACGGCGACGCGGACCGAAAGTTTTCTGAGCGACAGCCATGCGCGGGACAATCTCTCCACCGCGGAGCTGGCGCTGGATGCGGAAGGGAACTTCCTGGCGCTGCGGGTGGAGACGCTGTGCAACCTGGGCGCCTACCTGGCGTGGCAGGGGCCGGTTTCATCGACCAACAATGTCGGCGGCCTGGCTGGGGTGTACCGCACGCCGCATATCTGCACCCAGGTGCGCGGCATTTTTACGCATACCCAGCCGACGGCGCCGTATCGCGGGGCCGGGCGGCCGGAGGCGATCTACGCGATCGAGCGGATGATCGACCTCGCGGCCGACGAGATGGGGCTGGACCGGGTTGAGCTGCGGCGGCGCAACATGATCGAGCCGGAGCAGATGCCGTTCCAGACCGGGCTGGATTATCGCTACGACAGCGGCGACTTTCCGGCGAACCAGGCGATGGCGCTGGCCGCCGCTGACTGGGGCGGTTTTGCCGCACGGCGGGAAGCCGCGAAGGCGCGCGGAAAACTGCTCGGCATCGGCATTGCGAATGCCATCGAGAGTGCCGGCGGCCCCCATCGTGGGCCGATGGAGGAGGCCGCTGAGATCCGCTTCGACAATGGCGGCAGCGTGACCCTGCTGATGGGCAGCCACAACCACGGCCAGGGGCACGAGACGGTGTTCCGCCAGGTGGCCAGCGAGAAGCTGGGGATACCGCCGGAACGCATCCGCTTCATCAATGGCGATACCGATCTGGTGACGCACGGGCGGGGCACCATCGGCTCTCGCAGCATGATGGCGGCAGGCGGTGCGCTGGTCGGCGCGGCGGTGAAGATCGTCGAGCGCGGCAAGCGGATCGCCTCGCATTTCCTGGAGGCCTCGGTCGAGGATATCGAGTTCGCGGACGGGCAGTTCCGCGTGGCGGGGACGGACCGGGGCATTGGCATCGAGGCGCTGGCGAAGCGCAGCTACGTGCCGGGGCAATTGCCGATGGGCGAGGAACTGGGGCTTTCGGCGCTGCTGATCACCCGGCCGGGCGATGCGACCTTCCCGAATGGCTGCCACATCTGCGAGGTCGAGGTGGACCCCGAGACCGGCGAATGCGCGCTGCTGCGCTATGTGGTGGTGGATGATGTCGGCACGGTGGTGAACCCGGCGCTGGTGAAGGGGCAGATCCATGGCGGCATTGCCCAGGGGCTGGGCCAGGTCTTCGGCGAGAACGTGGTGTATCGGGATGGCCAGTTGCTGACCGCCAGCTTCGCCGACTACCCGATGCCGCGCGCCAGCGACTTCTGTGGCCTGGAAGTGCTGAGCAACCCGGTGCCGACCACGACAAATCCGCTGGGGGTGAAGGGCGCTGGCGAGGCCGGCACCGTCGGCGCGCTGCCGGCGCTGATGGGCGCTGTCGTGGACGCGCTGCGGCCACTCGGCGTGCGCCACCTGGACATGCCGGCGACGCCGGAGCGGGTCTGGGCGGCGATCCAGGGGGCCAGGTAGCGGCTGGGCGGCGGCGACCGGCGGGGCGGTTGGTAGCAGCGCCCGCTGCGGGGCGCTGGCCTGGTCCCAGGCTCGCAGCCGGTTGCCGCGGCGTGGGCGACCTCGGTTACCAGGGCACCGCCGCGCCGCGCCAGTCGAAGAAGCCGCCGCTGTCGGCGGGTTGCAGCCGGTCGAGCACAGCGAGCAGATGCTGCGCCGCCTGCGGTGGGGTCAACAGCGGCTGGTCCAGGCGGACGAAGGGCGCCGAGAGGCGGGTCGCGACCGTGCCCGGGTGCAGCGCCACGCAGATCGCCTCCGGGTGGGTGCGCGCCAACTCGACCGCCGCAGTGCGCAGCAGCTGGTTCAGCGCTGCCTTCGAGGCGCGGTAGCCGTACCAGCCGCCCAGCCGGTTGTCGCCGATGCTGCCGACCCGGGCGGACAGGCCGGCGAAGACAGCACGCCCCTGGCGCGGCAGGCGGGGCAGGAAGTGCTTCATCAGCAGCGCCGGGCCGATGGCGTTGACCGCGAACAGCCGCGCCAACTGCGCCGGCTCCAGGTCGCGCAGCGCCTTTTCCGGGCGCTGCCCGCTGCCGTGCAGCAGGCCAGTGGCGTTGATGACCAGGCGCACCTCGCCGGGCGGCAGCCGCGCCACGGCCTGGGCGATGCTGGCCTCGTCGCACAGGTCCAGCTCCGGCCGGGACAGGCCGACGACCACGTCGATGCCGGCGGTGTTCTGCAGTTCGGCCTGCAGCGCCGCACCGATGCCGCCACCAGCGCCGATGACGACCGCGACAATGGCGGGCATCAGCTGACCAGCGCCAGCAGCAGGGCGCCGACGGCCCCGGCGGACAGCGGCAGCCGCAACCGGCGATACCAGGCGGGGGCGCCAGCAAGCCGCAGGTCGGCCACCAGCATCAGCACAAAGCCGGCGGCCAGCAGCGACAGGCCGGCGGCACGCGGCAGCAGCAGGCCGACCCACGCCAGCAGCGAAGGCAGCACGCTGAAGCCAAGCCGCGCGGCCAGCCTGGCCGGGTCCGCCGCGGCCATGGCCAGGCCCCAGCGCACGCCGCCCAGAAAGGAGAGGATCACCGCGCCATAGGCGAGCAGGACGGCGGGCGCCGCCGCATGGAAGGGCGCCGCGGGCCAAAGCCCCGCCAGGGCGAAGGCGGCAAACGGCAGCAGCCCGGCGAACCCGAGCCATCGGGCGGCGGGCGGCATGCCATGGGGCTGGTTCATCAGTGCGGTCCGGAGCAGGAGGGAGCCGGCATGTGGCGCTGAACCGCCGCCAGGCAAGTGGCCCGGCCAGGTGGCGTGCCGACCCCCGCCAACGTGGTCGCCCTTGCAGGCCTCGGCTGCTACCAGCCGGGCTCGGTCGGCTTCAGGCCCAGCAGCACCTTGCCGGCGGCCTCGAAGTAGCTCGGCAGGGCGGCGCCGTGCTGCACCGCCACGTGGATGTCGCGGAAGGCGCGTTCCAGCGGCTGGCTGGTGTAGATGGCGTTGGTGCCGGCGGCGTGGAACAGCTTGTCCACCACCCGCGCGGCTTCGTGCATGCCGTGCACGATGGCCAGCCGTGCCTGCGCCACGCTGGCATCGGCCAGCGGCGTGCCGGCGTGCACCTCGGCCCATAGCGCACCGACGGCCGAGAGCACATAGGCCCGCGCCGCCTGCAGCGCCGCCTCGGCCTCGCCCAACGCGCGCTGCACCGCGGGGCGGTCGCGCAGCAGCTGGGTGTTGAGGGTGGAAGCCTCGGTCTGGGCGATGGCCTGCAGGTCATCCATGGCGCCGCGGGCAATGCCGAGCGAGTTGGCTACCGTCAGCGTCCATTGCAGCACGATGTAGGCGCGGCCGTGATACAGCGCGCCCGGCTGCTGCGTGCCCTGTTCCTGCGCCACGCTGCGGCGCGCCGGCACGAAGGCGTCCTGCACCGTGAAATCCTTGCTGCCGGTGCCGCGCATGCCCATCACGTGCCAGCTGTCCAGGATGGTGCCCTGTTCGCTGGGAACCCAGACCACCCGCAGCACCGGCTTGCCGGCGGCATTCAGGCGCGGGGTGTCGCCCTCCATTTCCACGCAGGTGCAGAACAGCCAGCGGGCATTGTCCACCCCACTGGCGAAGTTCCACTGGCCGCTGACGCGCCAACCGCCCTCCACCGCCCAGGCCCGCCCCGCCGTGGGCCCGCCGGGCCGGCCTGAGCCGGAGCCGCGGTAGTCGGCAGGGGTGCCCGCCAGCTCCCGCCCCACCTCGGTCGGCAGGCGGCAGAGATGCCAGGACATGATGCTGGCGATCATGGCGCACCAGCCCACCGTGCCGTCTGCGCGGGAGATCGTCTCGATGGCCTGGAAGGCGTCCAGCGGCGAGAGTTCCGGCCCGCCCAGCGCGCGCGGCAAATAGAGCTGGTACAGCCCCGCCGCGGCCACCTGCTCGGCCAGCCAGGCCGGGGTGCGGCGGCCGGCCTCGGCTTCGGCGCGGGCGCCGCGCACGGTGGCGGCAAGGGCGGTGGCGGCCGCCAGCACGGCGGGGGCCTCGGTCTCTGGCATCTGGGGGTCCCCTCCGGCGTGCGACGCGTTCTTGCCACCAGGGGAGCAAGCCACGCGGCACTTGGCAACCATGCGCCGCCAGGGCGCTGGCGCGGCGCGGATCAGCCCTTCAGTTCGGCGAAGATCGGCCAGCACCGGTGGCGGTACCTGCACCTGCATCACGTCGATCGAGATGCCCTTGGCGGCGGCACCCTGGCGCAGCAGCCCGGCCACGTCCTGCACCAGCGCCGCGACGTCGCAGGGCAGTTGCTCCAGGACGATATGGCGCGCCTCCAGCTTGGAGTAGTCGAGGATATCGTTGACCACGCGCAGCAAGGCATCGCCGGACTTGACGATGGTGTCGCACATCCCCCGCTGCTGCGGGTCGAGCCCGGAGTCACGCAGCAGGTCGATCATGCCGAGCACGCCATTCAGCGGGGTGCGGATCTCGTGGCTCATATTGGCCAGGAAGTCGGACTTCGCCTGGTTGGCGGCTTCTGCGGCAGTCCGCGCATCCGCCTGCGCCGCCGCCAGGCGCTGCTGGCTGCGCTGCCGACGCAGCATCATCTGGCAGACCGCCACGATGACCAGATCCAGGATGACCGCGGCCACCACCAGCGTTGCGGCCTTGCGGCGCCAGTCGGACAGGACCGCCGCAACGCCGGCGGAGGCCGTGACCAGCATCGGGTAGCGCGCCAGCACATGGCCCGCGATCAGCCGTTCCCGGCCATCGGCCTGGCTGACCTGGCGCACCACGCCGCGGGTTGCGCCGGACGCCAGGTGGCGAAAGATCTCCCCCTGCTGGAAGGCCTGCCCGATCTGCTGCGGTGTTGGCGGGTGGCGCGCCAGCAGGACGGTATCGCTGCGGAACAGCGCGATGGCACTGTCGCGCAGCGGCGCCACCGACTGGTACAGCCGCTCGAAATAGGCCAGCTGGACCGCGCCCAGGATCAGGCCGAGGAACTGCCCCTCCGGGCCGCTGACGCGCCGGGCGACGTAGATCGTCCAGGTTCCATCCCCCCCGGTTGAGCACCGGCCAGCTGATGAAGCTCTGGCGCTCCTGGTCGTCCCGCAACACCTTGAAGTAGTCGCGATCCGCCACGTTCACCCTGGGTATCGGCCAGTAGCGGGAGAAGTTGACCAGGGTGCCATCCTCGGCGATGGCCGTGATCGCATCCAGGTGCGGCAGGCTGCGGGCGCGGCTGACCAGGTCGGCATGCACCTCCGGGCCGGTCATCAGCCGGCGGAAGTTATCGGCGGTTCGCAGGCCGGCGCTCTGCATGCGTTCCAGGATGGCGCCCTGGACCAGCTCGACAGCCTCGAAGGCCCGGTCGGCCTGGTCCGCCAGCACCACCGAGAGGCTTTGCATCTCCCGGCTGGATTCCTCGATGGCCCGGGCTTTCAGGTGCATGACCATGAAAACCATCGTGAGGGTGACCAGCCCCCCAGCGTCACATGGCCGATGACGAGCCAGATGCGCTGCCACGCCGTCCGGTCGAGCGACCTGAGCCAGGCAAGGCCACCCGGCGCCGACATGCTGGTCTCGTGCAAGCCCTTGTCATCCCGGTCATGCGGCTGGCCTCATGAGGAGGCCATGGCGGCGGAGCAGGAAAACAGTGCGCGGGAACGGCTTAAGATTGACTGTCTATTGGCGATGCTCGGGCCAGCGGCAACGCCCCGGGGCGGGGCGCCGCCACCCGACAGGGCAGGCAGGAAGCATGGTCGGCATGCCTGGACGTGGTGTCGTCGCCGGGCTGCTGCTGCTGCTTGCCAACACCGCCACGGCGGCGGTGGATGAGCGCAGCGCGGCGGAATTGCTGGCGGCGCATAACAGGTATCGCGCCAGCCTGGCCGTGCCGCCGCTCCGCTGGTCGGCGCAGCTGGCCGATGCCGCGCAGCGCTGGGCGGCCCATCTCGCCACCACCGGACGCATGGAGCATAGCGGGCCCGGCGAGAACCTGGCGATGGGGACCGCCGGCGCCTACACCCCGGCCCAGCTGGTGGAGCTGTGGGGCAACGAGCGCGGCAGATTCACCAACGGCACCTTCCCCGCGGTTTCCACCACCGGAAACTGGGTGGATGTCGGCCACTACAGCCAGATCATCTGGCGCGGCACGACGATGGTGGGCTGTGGCATCGCCCGTGGCCGTGGCCTGGATTTCCTCGTGTGCCGCTACAGCCCGCCCGGCAATGTCATGGGTGAGCGCGCCTACTGAGCGGCGGCGCGGCGGGCTGGTCAACCGGGAATGCGGCGGCCAGTATGCTGGGCGCTGGCAAGGACGACCGACATGGCGCTGCTGATCTACGGGCTGGATGGGCAAATCGGCACCGCGCAACGCTGGCGCGACTGCGTCACCGAGCTGCTGCCCGGCATCGAGCTCCGCATCTTTCCCGAGGTCGGTGACCCCGCGGAGATCAGCTACCTCGCCTTCATGCATCCCGACTTCGATGTCATTCCGACGCTGCCGAAGCTGAAGGCGATGTTCAGCCGCTCGGCCGGGGTCGAGGCCTTCGTCAACCATCCCCGGCTGCCACGCGTGCCGCTCGGCAAGATCGAGCCTTCGGGCGGCGACCCGATGATGACCGAATACGCCGTGATGCATGTGCTGCGGCTGCACCGCGAGATGCCGTTGTACCAGGCCGCGCAGGCCAAGGGCGAATGGCTGCGCCGGCCGATCGTGCGGCCGGACGCGCGTCGCGTCGGCTTCCTCGGCCTGGGGCTGATGGCGAAGGCGCCGGCGCTGGTGCTGCAATCGCTCGGCTTCCCGGTTTCGGCCTGGGTGCGCAACCCGCGGGCCGAGGCGGACATCCCGCTGTTCCATGGGCCGGACCAGCTGGAGCCCTTCCTGCGCCAGACGGATATCGCGGTCTGCCTGCTGCCGCTGACGCGGGAGACCGAGGGCATTTTTTGCGCCCGGAACTTCGCGGTGATGCCGCGAGGGGCGATGGTCATCAACCTCGGCCGCGGCAAGCATGTCGTCGAAGCCGACCTGATCGCCGCGCTGGATTCCGGCCAGCTTGCCTACGCCGCGCTGGATGCGCTGCATCCCGAGCCGTTGCCGCCTGAAAATCCGCTGTGGTCGCATCCGCAGGTGACGGTGATGCCGCATGTCGCGCGGCGCCCGACCATTCGGCAGCTGGTGGCGGAGATCGCCCTGAACATCAGCAGCGTCGAGGCTGGCGGCGGCCTGCTGCAGGAGATCGACAAGGCGACGGGGTACTGACCGGGGCGGCCAGCCCCGGCCTGGGCCAGTGCTGGGGCCAGTGCTTCAGGCCGCCGGTCCCAGCAGCCCCAGTTCCATCGCCTTGATCTGCAGCGCCAGGTACTTCGAGTTGATGCGGCACTGCGCCAGGCCGCCGGCGATGAACCACAACCCCTGCTGCGGCGTGCGCTTGTACATGTTGTTCAACTCGCCATCCGGGCCGATGCCCCAGACCGGGCCGACCCGCTCCACCATCGCCTCGCCCATGGCGCGGCGCACCAGTTCCTGCTGCGGGTAGTAGCCGGTGGCCAGCAGCACCAGGTCGGCCGGCACCACGCTGCCATCCTTCAGCATCGCGCCGGTGGCGACGAAGCGCTCGATGCGGTCGTGCTGCAGCAGGCCGATCTCGCCCTTGATCATCAGCTCGGAGCTGCCGGCGTCCAGGTTGTAGCCACCGCCGCGGCGGTAATACTTCATCTGGTGGCCGGTCTCGTCCTCGCCCATGTCGTGCTTGAAGCCGATGCGCTTCAGCCCCTCGATCATGTCGTGGTCCAGCGCCAGCATCCGCTTCGCCACCGCTCGGTAGTTCCGCAGCGTCAGCGGCGGCGGCGAGGAGGACACCACCAGGTCGGCATCCTCCAGGCTGCCCGGCTCCAGCCACACCGCCTCGTTCAGCCGCGCGCTCGGGTTGATCGAGACCACGGTGGTGGAGCCGCGCTGGACCAGCGTGGTGTGCACGCCGTGGCTGTGCAGGTCCTGCGCCATGTCATTGGCGCTGCTGCCGGTGCCGAGGATCAGCGCGTGCTTGCCGGTCCAGCCGGCGCCACTGTCGAAGCCCTCGGAATGCATGACGGTGCCCTGGAAGTCATCCAGCCCCGGCACGTCCGGGCGCAAGGGATAGCTGCTGACGCCATTGGCACAGACGATGTGGCGCGGCCGCATCACCCGCTCGGTGCCATCGCCGCGCTTCAGCAGCACGGACCAGCACTTCGCCGCCGCATCCCATTCGGCATGGGCGAATTCGGTGTCGGTCCAGCAGTTGATCTCCATCGCGTCGGCATAGAACTCGAACCAGTTCCCCAGCATGTCCTTGGGGATGTAGGTCGGCCAGGTCGGCGGGAAGGGCAGGTAGGGCAGGTGGTTGATGTGGATGGAGTTGTGCAGCGCCAGCGAATGGTACCGGCGGCGCCAGCTGTCGCCGATGCGCGGCCACTTCTCCACCACCAGCGTATCGACGCCCAGCTGGTTCAGCCGCGCGGCGATGGCCAGGCCGGACTGCGCCCCGCCCACCACCAGCACGGCCGGGTCGTGGTCCTCATAGGCGCTGGCGCGGCGGCGCATGTCGGCCCAATTGTCACCGCCGAAATTGCGTGAATAGGCCGAGCCGCTCGGCCGGTTGGCGCCTATCTTTTCCTCGTGCCCGGCGATGGCGTGCAGCGTGGTCGAGAGCAGCCACGCCAGCATGGTCCCGTCCTCGGCCGGGGAGAGGCGGAACAGGCCGGCGCCGCGGCCGGTGGCGGTGTTGAACTCGTACAGCGCCTCGATGCTCTCGGTGCCGAGCCGCGTGACCCGGCGCGGCGCCCGGCGGTCGGCCGGCAGTTCGAAGCCATGCGCGGCGGTGCGGCCCTGTTCGGCCAGCAGGCGGGTGACGATCGCGTCCCGCCCGGCCACCGGCGTCATGTGCCAGGTGAAGGCCAGCACGTCGCGCCAATGCGAATCCGCGTGGAACAGCGCGCCG
>CANBNK010000075.1 GCA_947371015.1 Acetobacteraceae bacterium
TGGCAGCACGAGGCGACTACCCGCTTGAGGGGCGCGAATTGGTGGCGCAGGCCAATGGCTTGCGCATGCAGATACTGACGCTGGCGCCGGGCCAGGAAGTGCCGTGGCACTGGCACACCGAGGTCACCGACACCTTCTTCTGCATGGAAGGGCCGATGGTGGTCGAGACCCGCGCGCCCGCCGGCGAGATCGTGCTGCTGCCGGGGCAGATGTATGCGGTGCCGGCGCGGACCGCGCATCGGGTGACCGGGCAGGGCGGCGGGCGGGCCAGGTTCGCCATTCTGCAGGGCGTGGGAACCTATGACTTCATGCCCGTGGGGTAGCTTTCCCCCTTGCCTCGCAGGCCGGGCTTCGCCTACGGTTGGGGCTGTCATGACCTCGCGCGCGCCCCTTTTCGCCCTGCAGACCGGCCTTCTGGCCGGTGCGGGCCTGCGCGCGCTGAACAGCCTCCTTCTCCTTCGACTTACCCGCCCCTGAGCGTGGAGCCCGGCTGACCGCCGGCATCGCACTCAGGGGAAGCCGAGGCCGCGCTTACGCGCGTTGGGGTAACCGCAAGAACGCTTAGGAATGTCACCAATGGCCATCACTCATCCCAGCTTCGGCAAGCTGGACGAAAACCGTGTCATTTTCTTCGACACCACGCTGCGCGATGGCGAGCAGAGCCCCGGCTTCTCGATGAACCTGGAGGAGAAGCTGCGCATGGCCGATGCGCTGGCGGAACTCGGCGTCGATGTCATGGAAGCCGGCTTCGCCATCGCCTCGCCCGGGGATTTCGAGAGCGTGCAGGCGATTGCGCGCAAGTTCGGCAAGTCCGGCCCGGTGGTCGCCAGCCTTGGGCGCTGCAACCCCGCGGATATCCTGAAATCCGCCGAGGCGCTGAAGCCGGCGGCGCGCAAGCGCATCCACATCGTGCTGGCGACCAGCGACCTGCATATGCGGGTGAAGCTGAACATGAGCCGCGAGGACGTGCTGCAGCTGACGCATGACTGCGTGACGCTCTCCCGCAACCACGCCGAGGATGTGGAGTGGTCGGCCGAGGATGGCTCGCGCTCCGACCCGGACTTCCTGTGCAAGGTGGTCGAGGTGGCGATCCGCGCCGGCGCCACCACCATCAACATTCCGGATACCGTCGGCTATTCGCTGCCGGCGGACATGGCGACGATCTTCGCCGACCTGCGCAACCGCGTGCCGGGCATCGAGAACGTGGTGCTGTCGGCCCACAACCACAACGACCTGGGGCTGGGCGTGGCGAATACGCTGGCGGCGATCCAGGCCGGGGCGCGCCAGGTGGAGGTGACGATCAACGGCATTGGCGAGCGCGCCGGCAATGCCAGCCTGGAAGAAGTGGCGATGGCGCTGCGCACGCGGCACGACGCGCTGGCCTACAGCAATGGCATCGTGACGACGAACATCCTGAAGACGTCGAAGCTGCTGGCCACCATCACCGGCTTCGACGTGCAGCCGAACAAGGCGATCGTCGGTCGCAACGCCTTCGCGCATGAAAGCGGCATCCACCAGGATGGCGTGCTGAAGGACCGTACGACCTACGAGATCATGACGCCGGAGAGCGTCGGCTGGTCCAACTCCTCGCTGGTACTCGGAAAACATTCTGGCCGGGCGGCGTTCCGCGACAAGCTGAACTCGCTGGGCTATGGCGATATTGGCAACAACCAGCTGAACGACGCCTTCCGCCGCTTCAAGGAAATCGCCGACCTGAAGAAGGTGGTCTATGACGAGGACGTCGCCGCTCTGGTGGATGAGGAAGTCCGCCAGAACGACCGTCTGAAGCTGACCGCGCTGACCGTGGTGGCGGGCATGGGGCCGAAGCCGATGGCCTCGCTCAGCCTGGAAGTGGATGGCGAAGTGGTTGAGGGCGTGGCCAAGGGCGATGGCGCCGTGGATGCCACCTTCAAGGCGCTGCAGCAGGCCTTCCCGCATGAGGCGGAGCTGAAGCTGTTTTCCGTGCAGGCCATTACCGAAGGCAGCGATGCCCAGGCGCGCGTGACGGTGCGGCTGGAGGAGAAGGGTAAGCTGGTGGATGGCCAGGGCGCCGACCCCGACACCATCGTCGCTTCCGCCCGGGCCTATGTGCACGCGCTGAACAAGCTGGTGGTGAAGCGCGCGCGGACCGCGCCGGCGGCGCTGACGGCCTGACCATGCCGACATGGGGTCACTGCCCACTGCGGCGGTGACCCCACGACGGATGGCTGGCGTTTTTCAATGAAGCGAGCCGTGAGGCCGGCTATTTGCGCGGCGTCGCCTTGTCCTGCTCGATCAGGCGGAGCAGTTCTTCCGGCAGCGGTTCTTTCGCCACGTCGTCGTACAGTTGGTGCAGGCCGCGATTCAGCCAGACGTCGAAGGCCTGGTCCACACCGCGCCGGGCCGGCGTGGGGGGCGTGGCCCGGGGCGCCGCACCGGAGCTGCGCCTGGTGGGCTTGCCGCCCCGACCGTTTGAACCCTGCGCCATGCTGCCCGCCGCATTGGACGGCGCGACAGGGGGAGAATGAAGCTCCGCTGCCTCGCTCGGTGTCATGCCACCCTACACCTTCGCGCGGGTTTCGCCAGCGTCCTGCAACCAGCGGCTACGCGCCAGGGCTGGCGCGCCGGGCTGGCGTTCCTCACCCATCAGCCAGGTCTGCAACTGGCGGCGGGCGCGGAAGACGCGGCTTTTGGCGGTGCCGACGGCGCAGCCCGTGGCCTCCGCGACCTCTTCATAGGACAGCCCCTGCAACACCACCATGAACAGCGCCTCGCGCTGGTCGCTGGGCAGGCGGCTGACCGCGGCGCTGAGTTCCTTCAGGATCAGCCGGTCCTCATGCGCGCCGCTGACGGCGAAGGCGGAGGAGGGCAGGTCCTCGATGTCGGTGGTCTCGCGCTGCTTGCGCAGCGTGGAGATGAAGCGGTTGCGCAGGATGCGATGCATCCAGGCGCCGAAGTTGGTGCCGGGGGTGAAGCTGTTCTGCGCCGCCAGGGCATTGGCCACGGCGTCCTGCACCAGGTCCTCGGCAGCGGCGCGGTTGCGGGTCAGCGCCAGCGCCTGGATCCGCAGCTTGGGCATCAGGGTGACGAGCGCGGCGTGGAACACCTTCCGTGCCTCGCGCTGTTCTTCGGGAGTCAGTGGTGCGCGAATGACGACAGGCGCCTCGATCTCGTCTTCGTCCTGGTCCAGCATCGTCTCGGTCAACGTGTTCACGCGGTGCATTCCCTGCGTTGCATGCGGACAAGTGACCCGCGGGGCGGCGAGGTTGCATGCCGTCGGCGTCAGCCGGTCACAGCACCGAGAGTGATGTTGAGCTGCCGCCGTGCGCGGGAGACGCGCGCCTTCATGGTGCCGACCGGCACGCCGCAGACGGTGGCGGCTTCCTCATAGGAAAGCCCTTGCGCGCCGACCAGCAGCAGGGCTTCGCGCAGCAGCGGCGGCAGCGTGGCGAGTTGGCGTCGCAGGTCGCGCATCGCGCCCGGCGTTTCCTGCAAGGGCGGTGCGGGCGCTGGTTCCACGCTGTCGCGCAGCCGCGCCGCCTCACGCTTGCGCAACCGCAGATGTTCATGGAAGGCGTTGCGGATAACCGCCAGGCACCAGGCGCGCAGGTTGACGCCATCGCTGCGACCGTCGAGCGCATGCAGCGTGCGCAGCACCGCTTCCTGCACCAGGTCATCGGCTTCCGCGCGCGAACCCGCGAGATAACGGGCGAAGCCACGAAGCTCCGGCAACAATGCCGCGAGCGCGCTGCGCAATGCGTGGTCGGTGGGTTGTTCAGGCACGACAGCCTGCATATCAACATCCAGGATGCACGTGGATGAACACCGCATGAGCGAGACCCGATGACCGAGCCTGATCGCACTGCGCTGTTGCGGGCGTTGCCCTATGCGCGGCGCTATGCGCGCGCGTTGACCGGCAGCCGGCCGTGCGGAGACAGCCTGGTGGCGGATGCGCTGCGCAGCCTGATGGCGATGCCGCTGCCGCTGCCGGTGGGCGACGCTGCGCTGCGGCTGGCGCTGTACGGCGCGGTCAGCGACGCCGCGCCGAAGGCGGGGGCGGGGGCGGAGGCCGGGCCGGAGATGGCGGATCTGCGGCGCCGGTTGCTGCTGCTCACCGCGCTGGAGGAACTGACGCTGGCGCAGGCCGCGACGGTGCTGCACCTGTCGATGGACGTGGCCAACCGCGAGTTGCACGCCGCGCGCGACATGCTGCACGCCGGCGCCGTGGCGCGCGTGTTGATCATCGAGGACGAGCCGATCATCGCGCTGGATATCCAGGACCTGGTGGAACGCTGCGGGCATTGCGTGGTCGGTATTGCCGGCAGCGAACAGGAAGCGGTGGAGATTGCGCGGCGCGACCCGCCGAGCCTGGTGCTGGCCGATATCAACCTGGGCGTGGGCGGCGATGGCGCCACGGCGGTGGCGCGCATCATGCGCCATATCAGCGTGCCGGTGATCTTCGTGACCGCCTATCCGGAGCGGTTGCTGACCGGCGTGGGGCTGGAGCCGACCTATGTCATCACCAAGCCGTTCGACCCGACGACGCTGGCAGTGGCGACCTACCAGGCGGTGACGCAGGGGCTGCGGGCGGTTTAGCGCCTGGGCCGGCTGGGGCATCGAGCCCCTCGCGCGGCTGGTCGGCAGGCTCCGCTGGGAGTGAGGGAACCGGCAGCGGCGGCGGCGTTGTGCCTGGGCAACGCAACTCAGGGTGGACGCCATGCTGTATTGGACGCTGATCTTTCTGGTTATCGCGCTGGTCGCCGGGTTGTTCGGCTTCGGTGGCATCGCCTCGGCCTCGGCCGGTATCGCCAAGATACTGTTCGCTATCTTCCTGGTGCTGTTCCTGGTGTCGTTGATCTTCGGCGTCGCCCGCGGCGCCTGACGCTGGCGGCTGGCGCCAGGGGTGGGTGCCAGGGGTGGGTGCCGGCGCTCCTGACCGGGGTTCCTCAATCTGGGCTCCGTTCCCTGGCGAGGCGCCAGGGGGCGGTGCGAGGCTGAGATCGGGGCGGCCAGCAGCGCCCAGGCCGGCTGGGCGGTCACCAGTGGCGGCGCAGGCGGCCCATGCCTGGGCCTCCTCGTCCCCCGACTGCCGCAGATTGACCTCGCCCAGGCTTGCCCGCGCGGCGGGTTGAACTCGGCCTGGCCGGGCAGCCGCCAGGGTGGCGGCGCCGCTTCAGGCCGGGAAAGCGCCCCGCGCGCGGGGCAGCCTGCAGTGGCCCGGCGACCGGTCCCAGGATGAAGGCTTGAGCGCGAACGCCCAGGCGGGTAAGCCATCGGTATTGCAGCAACCCCGAGCATGTGATGTCGGACCCCGCGGGGGGCTGCGGGACCGAAGCTGACGCGGCGCAAGCCCGGCGGCCTCCGGTTCGCTGGGGACGGGGTCCCACCTGGAAGGCTGCCGCCACATGTTTTCTCGCCTGTTCGGCTTTTTGTCGGCGGACATGGCCATCGACCTGGGGACCGCCAATACCCTGGTCTACGTCAAGGGCCGGGGCATTGTGCTGAACGAGCCGAGCGTGGTCGCGATTGCCGACCTGCGCGGTCGCAAGCACGTGCTGGCGGTGGGCGAGGAGGCGAAGATGATGCTCGGCCGTACGCCGGGGAACATTTCCGCCATCCGGCCATTGCGGGACGGCGTGATCGCCGATTTCGAGGTCGCCGAGGAGATGATCAAGCACTTCATCCGCAAGGTGCATAACCGCCGCGGTTTCGCCTCGCCGCTGATCATCGTGTGCGTGCCCTCCGGCTCGACCGCCGTTGAGCGCCGCGCCATTCAGGAATCGGCAGAGAGCGCCGGCGCCCGCAAGGTGCTTCTGATCGAGGAGCCGATGGCGGCCGCGATCGGCGCGGGGTTGCCGGTGACGGAGCCTTCGGGGTCCATGGTTGTGGATATCGGCGGTGGCACCACGGAAGTGGCGGTCATCAGCCTGGGCGGCATCGTCTATGCCCGCAGCGTCCGTGTCGGTGGCGACAAGATGGACGAGGCGATCATTTCGTATATCCGCCGCACCTTCAACCTGCTGATCGGCGAAAGCTCGTCCGAGCGGATCAAGATGGAGATCGGCGCCGCCGCCCCGCCCGAGGACGGCGAGGAAGGCCCGGCGACCGAGGTGAAGGGCCGTGACCTGATGAACGGCGTGCCGCGCGAGGTCTATGTCTCGCAGCGCCAGATCGCGGAGTCGCTGGCCGAGCCGGTGACCGCGATCGTGGAAGCGGTGAAGGTGGCGCTGGAGAACACCCCGCCGGAGCTGGCTGCCGATATCGTCGACAAGGGCATCGTGCTGACTGGCGGCGGCGCGCTGCTGTACCGGCTGGACCAGGTGCTGCGCGACGCGACCGGCCTGCCTGTCGTGGTGGCGGAGGATGCGCTTTCATGCGTTGCGCTCGGCACCGGCCGGGCGTTGGAAGAAATGAAACGGCTTCGCCAAGTGCTGAGTTCGATGTATTGAGGAGCTGATTGGGGACGCGTCGGCAAAATCCGCCCATGGGTATGGGCGGCCAGGAGGCCTGATTGCTCCGACTGAGTATTCCTTTGCGGCAGGCGCTGTCGCGCCTGACCCTGCCGGTGCTGATCGCCGCGGCGTTCGGGACCATGTTGCTCGGCAAGGCTGATACCTTGCTGGCCGAGCGGCTGCGCACTGTCATGACCGATGTGCTGACCCCGGTCTGGGGCGCCTTGCAGGAACCGGTGGCGGCGACGCGCCAGGCCTTCGACGACCTGGCCCACCTCGCCAGCCTGCGCAGCGAGAACGCCCGGCTGCGCGAGGAGAATGAGCGGCTGTGGCGCTGGCACAGCACGGCGCTGGCGCTGGATTCGGAAAACCAGTTGCTGCGTCGCCAGCTGGACTTCGTGCCGGAGGCGGCGCCGAGCTACCGTACCGCCCGCGTGGTGGCGGATGCCGGCGGCGTCTATGCCAAGGCGGTGCTGGTGGCGACCGGGCCGACCCAGACCTTCCGCAAGGGCCAGGTGGCGCTGGATGAGCGCGGCCTGGTCGGGCGCATCACCGAGGTGGGCAGCCGTTCCGCCCGCGTGCTGCTGGCCACCGACATGAACAGCCGCATTCCCGTGACGCTGGAAGCCAGCCGGGGCCGCGCCATCATGATGGGCACCAACGGCAACCGGCCGCGGCTGCAGCACTGGCCGGAAGGCAGCATGCCGCAGGAAGGCGAGCGCGTGGTGACATCAGCGGAGGCCAATGCCTTCCCCTCCGGCCTGCCGGTGGGCGTGGTGCACTGGACCGCGTCCGGCGCTGCCGAGATCGAGTTGTTCGCGCATCTGGACCGGCTGGATGTCGTGCGGCTGTTCGACTACGGGCTGGGCGGGATACTGCCGCCCGAAGCGGTGGCCCGGCCCGAGCCGCGCAACAGCCGCCGCTGATGGCCCGCCTGCCGGGTAGGGGGAGGTCGCCATGCGCGGCCTGAGCGACCCGCCTTCCAGCCTGATCCGCCAGGCCGATGCCTTCGCCCGCGCGATCTTCCCTGGTGGCTTCCTGGTGTTCCTGCTGGTGCTGGCCTCCCTGCCGCTGGGCCTACCCGGGCTGGTGCCGGCGGTGTGCCTGCCCTGCGTGTTCTTCTGGTCCGTATTCCGCCCGGCCGGGCTGCCGCCGCCGGCGGTGTTCTGCATTGGGCTGTTGCAGGACCTGCTGATCCAGGCGCCGCTGGGTTCCTCCGTGCTGGTGCTGCTGATCTGTCAGGGCATTGCGCTGCGCTGGCGCGGCTTCCTGGCCAAGCTGTCCTTCCTGATGATCTGGCTGATCTACATCGTCATGGCGCTGGGCGCGGCGGTGCTGGCCTGGGCGCTGCAATGCGTGCTGAACCTGCAATTGCTGCCGCCGGCGCCAGCGCTGTACGGCGTTGCGCTGACCGCGGGGCTTTACCCCACGCTGTCCTATCTGCTGGCCCGCGTGCATCAGGTGATGCGGCAGGCCGAAGGCGCGGTATGATGACCGCTTTCCTGGGGCACTGAGGGCGATGGCCAAGGCTGGCGGTGGCATGCGTGGCGTACGGCGGGAGGAGGAGCAGCGCCGCGGCGTGTTCACCCGGCGGGCGCTGCTGCTCGGGCTGGGGCAGGTCGGCGCGCTGGGCTTCCTGGCGACCCGGCTGTGGAAGCTGCAGATGGAGGAGGGTGAGCGCTACGCCACCCTGGCCGAGGAAAACCGGCTTTCCGCCCGGCTGCTCTCCCCGCCGCGCGGGCGGATCATGGACCGCAACGGCGTGATCGTGGCCGGCAACCGGCTGAATTGGCGCGCTTTGCTGGTGGCCGAGCAGACCCAGGATGTCTCCGCCACGCTGGAGACTTTTACCAAGATCGTGCCTCTCCAGGACTGGGAGAAGGGCCGGATCGAGCGCGAGGTGCGGCGGCGCCGGCGCTTCGTGCCGGTGGCGGTGCGAGAGTTCCTGACCTGGGAGGAGATGGCGCGGATTGAGGTGAATGCGCCGGATTTGCCGGGCATCGTCATCGATGTCGGCACTACCAGGCTGTACCCGGAAGGCGAGCACCTGGCGCACATCGTCGGCTATGTGGCGCCGCCGGCCGAGCGCGATGTCGGTAATGACCCGCTGCTGGAGCTGCCGGGGGTACGCGTCGGGCGGTCCGGCGTGGAGCGGCAGCACGACCTGCTGATGCGCGGGCGGGCCGGCGCGGTGCAGCTGGAGGTCAATGCCGTCGGCCGCGTCATCCGCGAGGTGGAGCGGCGCGAGGGCGTGCCCGGCCAGGACGTGCAGCTGTCGGTGGATTCCGTGCTGCAACGGACGCTGCGCAACAAGATCGAGGAAGGCACCAGCGCGGTGGTGCTGGACTGCCGCAATGGCGAGGTGCTGGCCATGGCCAGCCAGCCGAGCTTCGACCCCAACTTGTTCAATTCCGGCGTTTCCGCCGAGCAGTGGCGGGAATGGACGCGCAATCGCGCCACGCCGCTCATCAACAAATGCACCAATGGCCTGTACGCGCCGGGCTCCACCTTCAAGATGGTGGTGGCGCTGGCGGCGCTGGAGGCGCGGGTGGTTTCCCCCGGCGAGCGGATTTCCTGCCCCGGCTACATGGACCTGGGCGAGAGCCGCTTCCACTGCTGGTCCCGCTACGGCCATGGCGGCGTGGACATGCGCGCGGGCATCAAGCATTCCTGCGACGTGTACTTCTATGAGTTGGCCAAGCGGCTGGGGATCGACCGCATCGCCAATATGGGCAATCGCTTCGGCCTGGGGGTGGACCCCGAGATCGACCTGCCCGGCGCCCGCAAGGGGCTGATGCCGACCCGCGCCTGGCGCGCGGCGCAGGGCAAGGGCTGGAGCCTGGGCGACACGGTGGTGCATGGCATTGGCCAGGGCTTCTATCAGCTTACCCCGCTGCAACTGGCCACCATGACCGCGCGGCTGGCTACCGGGCGCCAGGTGGTGCCGCATGTCACCCGCAGCATCGCCGGCCGCCCGGGGCGGACGGAATGGCCGGCGCTGGCGGTCTCCGAGCGCGACCTGCGGCTGGTGCGGGACGGCATGTGGGCCGTGGTGAACGAGGGCGACGGCACTGCCCATACCAGCAAGCTGCCGCCCGGCTATGGCAACATGGGCGGCAAGACCGGGTCGGTGCAGGTGCGGCGCGTGACGCGTGAGCAGCGCGAGCGCGGCTACAAGACCGAGAACCTGCCGCGCGAATATCGGCCGCATGCGCTCTTCGTGGCCTTCGCGCCGTTCGAGAACCCGCAATACGCCGTCTCCGTCATCGTCGAGCATGGCAACAGCGGCGCCGGGGCGGCCGGGCCGCTGGCGCGCGACATATTGGTGGAGACCTTCAACCGGTTCCGCACCCCGGCCGGGCCGGGGCCGCGGGTGGCCGAGGTGCAGCCTGCCGGGCAGGGTGTGGCCCGATGAGCGGCATATTGGAAAAGCGTTTCTTCACCCGGGACCGCGGCCAAGGCGTGCTGCACAAGCTGTGGCAGGTGCCCTGGCTGTTCGTGCTGCTGCTGTGCGCCATCGCCGCCTGTGGCTACGTGGCGCTGTATTCGGCCGGCAGTGGGCCTGAGGCCTATGCCAGCAAGCACGCGCTGCGCTTCGGCTTCGGGCTGGTGCTGATGCTGTCCATCGCCATGGTGGATGTGCGGATCATCGCGCGCTTCGCCTGGGTGGGCTATGCCGGCGGCATCGCCATGCTGGTGCTGGTGCTGGTGGCCGGCAATGTCGGCAAGGGCGCGCAGCGCTGGATCGATGTCGGTCCGTTGCAACTGCAGCCTTCCGAATTGATGAAGATCATGCTGGTGGTGGCGCTGGCGGACTGGTTCAGCCGGGCAACCTGGGAGCGCGTGGGCAACGTGTTCTTCCTGATCCCGCCGATCATCGCCGTGCTGGTGCCGATGGCGCTGATCCTGAAGCAGCCCAACCTGGGCACAGCGTTGATCACCTGCATGATCGGCGGCGCGGTGTTCTGGGCCGCGGGGGTGCGTTGGTGGAAATTCGCGCTGGTGCTGGGCGCGGCCGGGGCGGCGGCGCCGATCGCCTATTCCAAGCTGCATGACTATCAGCGCCAGCGAATCCTGACCTTCATGGACCCCGAGAGCGACCCGCTGGGCGCCGGCTACAACATCATCCAGAGCAAGATCGCGCTGGGGTCGGGCGGCATGTGGGGCAAGGGCTTCCTGCAGGGCACTCAGGGGCACCTGAACTTCCTGCCGGAAAAGCAGACCGACTTCATCTTCACCATGGTCGCCGAGGAGTTCGGCCTGGTGGGCGGGTTGACCGTGCTGGGGCTGATGTGCCTGGTCATTCTGTTCTGCTACGTCACCGCCATTCGCTGCAAGCACCAGTTCGGCCGGCTGGTGGCAGTGGGGTTGGGGACGAATTTCTTCCTGTATGTGTTCGTCAATGTGGCGATGGTGACGGGCAGCATTCCGGTTGGCGGCGTGCCCTTGCCGCTGATTTCGCATGGCGGGTCGGCCATGCTGACGACCATGCTGGGGTTCGGCGTGCTGCTTTCGGTCTATATGCACCGGGACGCTGAGTTCGGCCCCGTTCGAGAATAGCGTCCGGCTGCACAAGGGGGCTGGACAAAGCCGCAGCGATGGCTATTTAGGCCCCCCTCGGCAGTGGCGACACAGCACGAGGTTGGTACGGGCGCCTAGCTCAGTTGGTAGAGCAGCTGACTCTTAATCAGCGGGTCGTAGGTTCGAATCCTACGGCGCCCACCATACCTTCCAATGGCCAGCGGGCCGTTTTCGCCCTTCCCGGTTTCGGCTCTCAGATTGGCAGACCTCCAGCGGGTCCCGCCGGTAGCGTTTGGGTCCAATGGTGCCGGCGGCGATTCGTCGATCCGCTTCGCCGTTCGGGCGAAGCGTCTCGGTATCTCCCTCGGCGCTGGTCGAGCGGAACTGCCGCAGGGCCGTCGCCCTACTGCCAGTCAGCCTCATCGAGGGCGCGCAGCATATCGTCGACCTCCTTGAGGCGGTCACGGGCCACTATCCACTCGATCTGCTCTCGCAGGCGGCGGCGCTTCATGCGGTTTAGCGGTGCCGATATGGACCGGCGCGCGCTGTGGCGACGTTCGCGCGCGTGACTACTGGCGACCTTCCGGCGATCCCCCCCAACAGGCCGAGACGCCGCCATCCTCAGGGGCGCCGTCACCGCCTCAGCGACATTCAGGGGCGCTCGATGTAGGGGCCGCGACCACAACAGATAAGGCGCGGCGCTGCCGGCCGGTTCGCCTGCTGGGCTCGCATCGCGCCATCGACAAAGACCGCGCCGAGCAACACCACGGTGCGAAGCGCCAGTAGCGCTTGGTCTTGGGTGATGGTCGGGGCGGCTGGCAGCCCCGCCTCGTTCGGATCGACGGCCCGGGTCGACAGCAGGACCAGCAGGGCGCTCAATCGCCGCAGGATATTCATCGCATCATCCTGCCCCCTGCGCTTGCCCCCGGCGGAGTTCGGTTCGCCCGCCAGACTGTCGCAGCAAGGGGGACCACCTCGACCCTGGGATCAGCCTCCTGGCCGAGATGCCACAAGAGCACCACTCGAACGCAGAAACGCATCGTGTCCTGCAGACGCTGGACATTGTCGGCGTACGCGCCGGCCGACGAATGGCTGTGAAGCCTGGTTAGCCCGCATCGCCCTTGCGTCAGACGAGGGCCACGGCGGGAATGGCGCGCCCGGCAGCCGCCGCCACGGATAGTCGGTCACACCAGGTGGGCTCTGCCAAAGGCATGGCACCAAAGCAGACCGCCGGGTCAACTGCGGCATCAACCTACCCGGAGAAAATCTGACCGAAAATTTAGTAGACTGACGAATACGTGAAAGTACTGTCTTGACAGTGCCTGCTGGCGTTAATCGATTCCGACACCGTTCGGAGATTTGCGTCGAGGTAAGTTCGACGGCTCGATCGCGGCCGCTGTAGGGGGAGTGGCTGCATGTTCGATCGGCTTCGCAAGCAGCGGCAGAATCATCGCGCCCAGCGGCTGGCCAAAGCCATGGCTCGGCGCCCCTCGCCGTTGGTGGTGGAGATGCTGGAGCCACGGCTGCTGCTCTCGGCCGGGCCTTTGGCCAACCAGGCGGGCCTGGGCACCATCAAGGCCATGCATGACAATCTGGCCAATCTGGCCAGCGTGATGGCCGGGCTGGACCACACCGCACCGATGACCACCTCGGTGCAACTGGTGGAGATTGCCGGCAACACCACGGTGGGCACCACCTTCAACCTGTCCGCCGTCTTCACCCAGGAAGTGGTGGCGCCGCTGCAGGGGCTCAGCCAACTCACCGGCGGCGACGTGCCCAGCAACAGTACTGACCTGGCCAGTGCCCTGCACGACGCCATCGTCAGCGTCATCGGCAGCGGCGCCGGCAAGTCGGTCTCGGTCTCGGATGACAGCGCCGGGCCACCTCTGGCTCTGGGTATCACCCCCACCGGTACCGACCCAGTGCTGCACGTCGTCATCGACGACCAGCAGACCTTCGGCTTCACCCTGAACCTGGGCGATGACGGCAGCACCTACGGCATCAAGTTCGCCGACAGCGTCGGCCAGGCCACGCTGAATTATCATTTCGACCTCAGTTTCAGCGCCTCTGGCCTGCAGGGCACCGACAACCCCAACGCCAGTCAGGTTCAGTCCGCCTTCCACCTCAACGCCGGCAGCTTTACCGCCACCTTCAACGCCAGCACCAACCTGGCCGGTCAGGACTTCAACCTGGGCATCCTGAAGCTGTCGGTGCCCACTGGCACGGCGGTCAACCTCTCGGAATCCCTGGCCCTGGCAGGCGCCTGGACCGCCACCACGGGGCTGGACCTGGCCAGCAAGGCCGCGGCCATCAACGGTGGCGACTACAGCACGCTCACCGCCACCACGCCCTTCATGACCAACGGCATCACGAGCCAGACCAGCGGCCCGACCCTGCTGGACCTGCCGGTGAGCCTGCTCGACAGCCACACCATCGACGGCATCACCTCCTTCACCGGCGGCCACATCGTCATCACCGCGGCGCATGTCAGCGGCACCGACCTGGCGCTCGACCTCACCAGCCTGACCGCCAAGCTGCAGACCGCCACCGGCAACCCCGACCTGGATCTGGTCGGCTTCAACAATTTCTTGGTCCAGGACCTCATCGGCAAGGTCGATTCGCTCGGCACCTACCTTGGCAAGCTGGCGTCGCAGTCGGCCGACCTGAACCTGGAATTGCCCTTCCTCAGCGGCACCGGAATCGGTTCGGTCATCGACGTGGCCAGCGAGTTCAAGACCCAGTTCATCGACCCACTTGCCGCCCCGGCGCATGAATTCGGCTTCAATGAGGGCGTCGGCAGCGCGGTGGGCAAGACCACGCTGGCCGGTGGCTTCCTCTCGGCCGAAGACATTACTGCCCTGCCTACCGACCTGGCCATCAAGGTCTCCTTGGATACCGGGCAGACCGCGGACCTGCGCTTCGAATCCGCGGGCATCAACTCGGTTGCCGACCTGGCCGCAGCGCTCAACACCGCCATCACCGGCACCGCCATCGACGGTTACATCTCTGCCGCCGCCGTGGTGGTGCCCCCCACCGTGGTGCTTGGCAACACAACCTCCGCCGGCGGCACCGAACTGGTGTTCTCCATCATCGGCAGCCATGGCGACAAGCAGCCGAAGCGCATCACCATCTCCAGCCCCGAGATGGCCACCGACATCCGCAGCTTGGGCGTGACCGTGGCGCGGCTGCTGCACCTGTCCGGCTGGGACGACGCCGCCAGCACGGCGCGTGACGACAGCCTGCTCAGCGAACTCGGCATGGCCTACGACGCCGACCACAACGGCATCACCTTCACCATCGGCAAGGAAATCACCCTGCCGGAGGTGGTGGCGCCGCTGGCGATCGACTTCTCGCTCGGCGACCTGGCCGGGCTGTCGCTCAGCAACGCGCAGTTCCACCTCACCAGCAGCGTGCTGCTGAGCCTGACGGTCGGCTACAGCCTGGACCCCATCGGCACCGACGTGAACAAGCCGGGCGGCCCGCAGATCGGCGATGGCCAGAACGGCACCACCGACACCGCCATCACCGATATCCCCGTGGTGGCCCAGGCCATCGGCACCGATGCCGCCAACCCCAGCCCGGTCACCGCCGACCAGATCATCAACGACGGCGGCAGCCACTACGACCTGCAGATCATCGGTCGTGAAGGCCTGGTGAAGCAGTTCGAGATCACCCCCGGCGAGACGCTGAGCAACCTGGAAACCCAGATCGCCAACGGCTTCCACAGCCACATGACGCTGTCGTTGGACCCCGACACCGGGATCCTGACGCTGACCGATACCTTCAACCACCCTTACAGCGGCCCCACCCCGGCCAGCCTGGGCTTCACCGTCGGCAGCCTGGCTGAAGCGGTGCAGGACACCACCAACGCCGCAAAATACACCACCACCCTGGCCGGCCTCGCCCCCAGCGGCGCCGACTACGCCAGCGAATCGCAGTTCATCCTCAGCCTGGGCACCATGACCCCGGTGGTGGTGGACGTGGCCGCCGGCGCCAATACCGCCAGCGACTACATCGCCCGGCTGAATACCGCCTTGGCAGGCCTCAGCGCCGACCCGGTGGCGCTGGGCCTGACCGCAGGCACCACCCTCGATTACGGCGACCTGGTGCATGCCGCGGCCGACACCAACGGCATCAAGCTCACCACCACCATCTACGACACGCTGAAGGCCAAACTGGGTGAGGACCCCTACCTTTCCACCCAACGCGTGGCGGTGCAGGCGGGCATCCGGGTGGACGGCATCCAGCTCATGGCCTCGGCCATGAACGGCTCCATGATCCCGGCGCTGTTGGGCCTGGTGGGCACCGACGCTGCCGGCGAGAGCGCGCCCGAGAGCGTGATCCACGGCGTGGCGCTGCACACCGAAACCCAGGCCGACCGCTTCTACCTGCAAAACTCAGGCCTCTCCGCCATCATCACCGCGGCGCTGGAGCCGGTGGACCCGACCCAGCCGGTGGTGCTCAGCGGCAATTTCGGCGCCTTCGGCTTCAACGCCACGCTGTTCGACCCCAACGACGTGGCCGACAGCCCGGATGCGCAACTGGCCGGCACCTACATCTCCATCAAGCTGTCGCTGATGCTGAACACCCCGGGCGCCGACCCGGGCGCCCACATCACCATCGCCGACCTCGAAACCGCCTACACCAAGGGCGAGTTCGCCAAGGTCTGGAGCCTGCAGTTGGCATCGGGCGTGGAAGACCAGCCCTTCGCCCAGTTGGACATCAAGGCGCTGACGTTGACCATGGGCTCGGTCAACCTCACCTCGGCCTCCTCGCCGTCCATCCTGGTGACGGTCGACGGCATCGAGAACCTGCTGGAGCACAAGGCGCCCGACGTGCATGTCGAGGTCACCGGCCTCAGCAAGACCCTGGTGGCGGCGGACCTCATCGGCGCGCTGCAGCAGAGCTTCGACGCCATGAATTCCGGCGTGATGCAGGACCAGATCCCGCTGATCGGCGTCAGCCTGGATGACATCCTCGGCTTCGGTCAGACCTTCCTGCAAGCGCTGGACGCGGCGCAGCAGAACCCCGACGCCTCGCTGGTGCAGGTGCAGGACAGCATCAACAGCGTGCTGGGCGCCAACGTCCTCAGCCTGTCGATCGACGGCAACCACCAGCTCATCGCGGCGCTGAACTGGTCGCCGGTCGCGGTCAGCAAGCAACTGCCATTCAACCTGGACCTCAACGCCCTCGATGCCTTCCTCGGCGGCAGCGACAGCACGCTGGCCGCGGTCGCCAGCACGCTCGGCGCCGTCGCCAGCCTCAGCGCCGATGGCAATGTACAGGTCAACGCGCACATCAACCTCGCGCTGACGCTGGGCTTCGACCTCAACGGGCAGGGGTCTCCGGCGTTGGCCGCCACGCTGCTGAGCGGGCTAAACGGCGGCAAGGGCCTCCGCACCGACAAGGCCGGCAACAACGACCTGCAATTCACCCTGGGCGACGGCACCCAGGTCACGCTCAACGTCGGCAAGCTGCCCAAGACCGCCTCGGTGGCGGACCTGGTGCAGGCCATCAACGACGCCGGCGGGGCCAAGCTGGTGGCGGCCTACGACCCCACCACAGGCACGCTCACCCTCACCGACAGCACCACCCCCAGCGTCGCCACCCTGGGCGAACTCGGCTTCACCGACGGGCAGGTCGCCGACGACTTCGGCAAGGTCAACAAGCTGGTTGGCAGCGTGGCGCTGGGCAGCGCCGACTACACCAAGGCCTATTCGTTCACGCTGAGCATCGGCGCCAACGCGCATGCGGATGTGGAGGTGGCGGCCGACGCCACGCGCACCACCGGCATCGCCTTTGTCGAAGCGGTTCGCGCGGCGATGGCCGAGGCGACCATGAGCAGCAAGGTGCTGCTGGCTGAAAACGCCAAGCCGCCTGCCGCCCCGGCCGATGCCGCCACGGACTACGATGTCTCGCTGGGCCAGTTGGTGCAGGTGCAGCAGAACGCCCAGGGCAAGCTGGTGTTCTCCGCCACCGATGGCGTGCTGGGCACCGACGGCCACGGCAACCTGCTCAATACCCTCAGCATCGCCGGCGGCACACCGAAGCTCAGCTTCAAGGCGGCGTCGCTGAACGGCTCCACCATCGTGCAGGACCTTGGCCTGGCCACGTCGGACAGCGTGACGGTGCAGGAAAACGGCGCGCGGGTGATGACCACCAAGTTGCTGCAGCAGGACACCTTTGGCCAGCGGTTGTACCTCGAAACCGGGCTGGCCCCTTCCAGCACCGTCACCAACCCTGTCCCGCTCACCGGCATCATCGCCAGCCTCGGCATCTCCGCCACCAACCTCAACTTCAACGTGGCGCTGGGCCCGTTCAGCGCCAGCATCAACAACGGTGTTGCCCAGCTGGGCGCCGACACGGGCGAAGTTGCCGCCGGCAGCCCGGGCTTCAAGGTGGGCGACCCTGCCTCGGGCCCAGCTACCTTCGAGATCATGCTGAACGACAATTTCGCCCAAGGCACGCACACCGACGGCAAGGTGACCTTCGCCGATCTGTCGCACCTCGGCGAGCCCGGCGACACGCTGGGCAACCTGCTGCGGGTCACCATCAACGCCGCGGTCAATGTGGACCTGCCGGCGGAAGTGCTGGGCAACTCGGTCGGCGACATCAACTTCCAGATCGGCAACCTCTACAATACCACGCTGGTCCTCGGCGAACCGCCGCGCAGCACGCACTTCACCTTCCCCGATTTCAGCCACCTCTCCATCCCGAATTTCCTGACCGACCCGGAGACGCTGCTGAAGGGGTTGGACGCCTTTCTCGGCGCCATCAGCGGCCCCTTTGCACAGCAGTTGTACAACCTGGATGTGCCGCTGATCGGCCCTGCGCTGCAGGGGCTCGGCAGCTTCTTCGGCATCCTGCATTCAGACGTGATCGAGCACCTGATCTCGCTGCTCGACGCCGAAAAGGCCAGCCACCCGGGTCAGCCCGTCAGCACCGAGGCGCTGGTGATCCGCGGCCTGCAGGACGTGCTGGGCATGCTGGGCGTGCCCGGCGATATCTATGCATACCTCGACAGCACCTCGAAGCCGACCGAGCTCGGCTTTGTCTGGACCTTCGACAAGACGCTGTTCTCCGGCGGCGTCAACCTCAGCTCGGACCTGGGCATCCCTGGCCTTGGACTGAAGATCGACAACGGCCTGGCCAACCTCGATGTGTCGCTGCACTTCACCCTCGCCTTCGGCTACAAGAAGAACCAGGGCTTCTTCGTCTACGACCTCGGCAGCCTGTCGGCGATCCCGGACTTCACCACCAACGACAGCACGACGCATATCTTCAGCGCCGACCTCAGCAAGATCCATGCGATCGACCTGTCGGTGGCGGTCACCCTGGCCAGCAACTTCACTGCCACGCTGAACCTTGGCTTCCTCACCATGGTGGCGGTCAACGGAACCATGCTGTCGGCCGTCTCCGGCGGCACCACCTATGTCGGCACCAGCATCACCGGCGACATTTACCTGGACGTAGGGCCGAAGGACACCGACGGCCGGCTGCTGTTCAGCGAGTTCAGCAAGGGCAGCATCATCCGCGCAGGCGCCGACCTGCTCATCAATGTGGACCTTGCGCTCACTGCCGGCGTCGGCTTCGGCTCGCTGCCGGTCGGCCTGCCAACGATCACCACCGAACTCACCTTCCAGTACCTCTACGTCAAGACCTTCTTCGGCGCTGTCGGCACCGAGCCGACGAGTGGCGTGCAGATTCCCATCACCTTCAATGACGTCTCGCTCGATGTCGGCAGCCTGATGAACAAGGTGCTGCTCCCGGTGCTGGACGAGATCGAGACCGTGATCGGCCCGCTGCAGCCGGTGATCGACTTCCTGCAGACGCCCATCCCCGGTCTGTCGGTCATCATGGGCCCCACCTCCATCATGGACCTGGCCAAGCGTTTCATCCCCGGCCCGGAAGTGCAGAAGGCCGTTCAGTTCCTTAGCCTGATCGACACGCTGAACCAGTTGGATCGCGACCTGCACGCGAGCGCCGGGCAGACCAACAAGATCAACTTCGGCACCTATGTGCTTGGCGACCTCACGGCGTCGCAGAAGGCCGCCGGCTCGGGTTCGGGCTTCGGCGGCTTCGGTGGCTTCTTCTCGCTCAGCAGCTTCAGCTTCGACCCGTTCTCGGCCAAGCTGCCCAGCTTCGACTTCTCGCTGCCGCGGATAAGTCTCTCCGGCCTCTCCCTGCCAAGCCTGGACTTCAGCCTGGGCGGTTTCGGCGGCTCCAAGTCGGCGGCGTCCTCGGCGGTCAGCAGCACGTCCAGCAAGTGGGGCTTCGGGCTCGGTTCGCTGATGTCGCTCGGCATCTTCGACTTCCCGATCCTGCACAACCCGCTCGGGCTGCTGAAGCTGCTGATGGGGATCAAGATCCCGCTCGACCTCATCGAAGTCCATCTGCCGCAGTTCAGCTTCGGGTTCGGCAAGGACATCAAGTTCAACTTCCTGATCGGCCCGGTGCCGGTGCAGGTGGACATCTATGCCGCTGCCGGCGTCACCTTCAACCTGGCGTTCGGCTACGACACCACCGGCATCATGGAGTTCATCGGCGACCATAACGCACTGGACCTGCTGGACGGCTTCTACATCGACAACACGATCGGCCCGCAGATGGTCTTCTGGGCCAAGTTCGGCATTACCGGCGCGGTGAACCTTGTGCTGGTCAAGGCCGGCATCGGTGGCGAGATCAGTGCCCAGATCGACTTCACGCTGTACGACCCGAATGCCGACGGCAAGGTCCACTTCAGCGAGTTCATCTACGAACTGACGCATGAACCGCTGCATATGTTCGTCATCGATGGCGCGCTGAACCTGCGGATCTACGCCTTCGCCTGGGTCGGTATTGACCTGTTCTTCGGCCAGATCACCATCTTCGAAGCCAGCTTCGACATCATCAACGTCACGCTGCTCAGCTTCCACTACGACTACCATGCGGCCCATAGCACGCCGAACCTGGCGACGGTGGACAACACCGGCAGGCTGACGCTCAACCTGGGTGAGAATGCGGATCAGCAGGAAGTCGGCGGCAATATCTCCAACCCCGACCAGCAGATGAACGTGTACCAGTCCGGCGGCACCGTCCATGTCGTGCAGAACGGCATCGACCAAGCCTATGGCGGCGCCAGCAGCGTCAACGCCAACCTGGGCGACGGCAACAACAAGATCCACTTCACCACGCCGGTGGACAAGCCCGTCACCATCGTCGGGGGGGATGGCAACAACGTCATCGACCTGGCGAATGTCATCGCCGACCCGTTGATCGACCTGGGCGCAGGTAACAACACCATCAGCGGTTCGCTGGCGCAGGCGAACACCGTGCGCGGCGGCAACGGCAACAACATCTACCGCGGCGGCAATGCTGGCGATGATATCTCCATCGGCAGCGGCAACAACCTCATCGTCGGCGGTTCGGGCGACGACCTCATCATCCTCGGCGGCGGCGACAACACTGTCTATGGTGGTGGCGGCAACGACACCATCATTACCGGCGGCGGGCACAACGTCATCTATGGTGGCACCGGTAACGACATCATCTCAGTCGGCGCCGGCGACAACATCATCTTCGGCAATGGGCCAGACAGCGACACCACGAGCGGCGGCACCAGCATCAGCGGCACGCTCATTGCCGCTACACCAACAGGTGATACCGTCGGCAGCAACACCATCTACGCCGGCGGCACCCACGGCATCATGGAAGCCGGTACGCCCAAGGATGTGTTCTCGGGCGGCGGCGCCAATACGATCTTCGGCGGCGCCGGTGGCAACCTCATCACCGGTGGTAGCGGCCGGAGCGTGATCTTCGGCTCCTACGGCCAGGTCTCGCTGGATGGCGCCGGCGGCATCGTCGCGCTTACCGCGGCGCAGTCGATGGGCGGCAACAACAGCATCCAAGGCGGCTCGGGCGCCGAAGTCATCCTCGGCGGCGCCGGCCACAACAGCATCGGCGGCGGCGGCGGCTCGGACATCATCCTGGCTGTCACCGGCACGGTAGACGGCGCCAAGGGCGTCGGCGCACCAGGCAGCTACACCATCACCAGCAGTGCCGCCGGTACCGGCGACAGCACGGTGGATGGCGGCAGCGGCAACGATGTCATCATGGGCGGCATCGGAAGCGACAGCCTTTTGGGCGGCACGGGCTCCGACACTATCTTCGGCGACCTCGGCGTCCTGGTGCGCGACCGTGCGGTCGGCGACGCCAATCTCATCAGTGCAGAGACCAGCAACGAGTCCCTGGGCGCGGGCGATACCATCATCGCCGGCGCCGGCAACGACATCGTCTTCGGTGGCAAGGGCGCCGACAGCATCGATATCGGCAATGGCAGCGACGTCGCGCTCGGCGATTTCGGGACCGTTACCGCCACCCGCAGCGGCACAGCGCTGACCGTGCTGGGCCAGGATGCCGGCACCGCCGACAACGGCAATGACAGCATCACCGCTGCGGGCAGTTCCATCATTATGGGCGGCGGTGGCGACAACACCATCCTCACCACCGAACACCTGCTGCCGGCGGACCCGGCCACCAGCACCCCGGCGCTGACGCCGCGGGACCTGAGCGAGGTCGTGTTCGGCGCAGCCGGCCAGGTCACCGCCGACTACGCGCTGCTCGGTGGCTTCGTGCTGCACCAGGCTGGCAGCGTGGAGATGAACAACGGCGGGAACAATAGCATCACCGTGGGGGACGGCGACAACGCCGTCTTCGGCGGCCCCGGTACCGACCGCATCCGCAGCGGCAGCGGTGACCTGACCTACGGGATTGGCAATACCGTAGTGCTGGCGCATTCCGGCGACATCAACTGGAGTAACGGCAACACGCTGCTCACCGCCGCCAGCCGAAATGGCGACCCGCTTGCCTATCGCCATGGCGACGACATCATCGATGGCTACGGCAACACCGTCGTTATCGGTGGCGGCGGCAATAACACCATCACCACGCATGACGCCCTCAGCCTGCAGCACGGCGTTGGCGACTGGACCGAAGTGGTCTTTGGCGGCAATGGCAACGCCAACCTGGCCTATGACAGCAATGGCCGCATCATCCTGCTGCAGGGCTACACCATCGCTGGCGAGGAAAACTTCGGCGGCAACAATACCATCATCGTCGGCGACGCCAACGACGTGGTGATCGGCGGCGCCGGCACCCAGCACATCACCGCGGGCGGCGGCGACAACATCCTGCTCGGTCATCTCGGCAGTGTCGACCTGACCCGCCAGGCCGCGCCGGATGCCAGTGGCTTCACGCCGGACATCCTCAGCTACACCGCGCCGCAGGACCGCAGCAGCCAGCCCACGCCATCGGCCTTCATCACCGCGGGCGGCGGCAACAACGTCATCATGGGCGGCTCGGGCGACAACACCATCCTCGCCGGCAACGGCGACAACCTCATCTTCGGGGCTTCCGGCGCCACCACGCGGGACGCCGCCGGGACGCTACTGAAGACCTTCACGGTGGAGGAAACCCTCGGCGGCACCGAGCACATCGCCGCCGGCCAGGGCAGCAACACCGTGTTCGGCGGCGCCGGTACCACCTACATCACCGTGGGCGATGGCAACAACGTGGTGTTGGGCCATATCGGCACCTTCACCAGAATGGACGGCATCAACCCGGACGTCATTGGCCGCGAGACGACGCTGTACGGCACAATCCAGCCGTTGCAGGCCAGCCCGCCGCAGCAGGTGCTCACCACCGTCACCACCATCCTGGCCGGCGACGGCAACAACGTCATCCAGGGCAGTAGCGCCGGCAACAACGTCATCACCGCTGGCATCGGCAATAACATCGTCTTTGGTGCCGCCGGCCTGGTGACGCGCAAGGCCACTGCCGGCGCGTCTGGCGCCTTTATCCCGGTATTTGCCGAGACGGTGGAGGAATGCATCGGCGGCAACAACCTCATCACCGTCGGCCGGCATGGCAGCGGCTTCGGCGCCAGCAACGTGGTGTTCGGCGGCTTCGGCGCCAACACCATCATCGGCGGCGACGGCGACAACAAGGTGTTCGGCCATTCCGGCGCGTTCAACTGGTGGGCCAACGGCCAGCCCAACCAGATGCTCTCGCGCGACTGGGAATGCGGGCTCGATGTCACCATCGTGGTGGGCGACGGCAACAACGACGTGCTCGGCGGCCACGGCAACAACAGCATCCGCGGCGGCGATGGCCACAACGTGATGATGTCGGACCACGGCCTGGTGCAGTGGAACACCGACGGTACCCGCTTCTACGCCGAGAGCCAGAAGGACCCCGGCCCCACCGGCAACAGCACGGTCCAGGGCGGCGACGGCAACAACGACATCATCGGCGGCCCCGACCGCGACCTGCTGATCGGGGGCAACGGCACCAACATCATCATTGGCTACAACGGGCAGATTTTCTTCGACCACGGCGTCGAGATCCGCGCCCAGAGCTACTCGCCCTTCATCGGCCTGCGCCACACCCTTGTCGGTGGCACTGGCCACGACTTCATGATCGGCGGCACGCTGGGCAACGACGTGGTGGGCGACCCGCTGAACGACCTGATCTTCCCGGAACAGGGCGTGTTCACCCTCAAGAACCGCATCGCCACCTGGGAACAACCGCCGTTCGTGATCAACGGCATCACGAACCCGATATTCAACTGGTTCAACACCCTGGCCTACTACGACGCACTGGCCGGCGAGACCCACACCACGATGAACGGCGACCCGTCGCTGTTGCAGTATGCCGGGCGCGAGCAACCGGTGCTGTCCATCATGGCGCCGCCGCTCCTGTTCAGTCTGCCTGGCCTGCAATTCAGTTTCGGCCTGGGCACCGCCCTCGGCACTTCGCCGTTGTTCAACGGCACGCTGTGGCTGGTCAGCCCGGAAGCCGGTGGCACGGTGGTCATCGTCACCGGCATTGGCCTTAGTGCCGTTAACACCGTGTTGACCCCGATGTGGGATTGGCTGCCCGCCGATGGCAGCGCCGTGGGCACGCCCGGCGGCCAGCAGGTCGCCCAGGCTGCCGTGCCGACCCCGGTCTATCTGGTGGAGGGCGATCAGACCCTTCCCGGCGGCCGAGACCTGTCG
>CANBNK010000076.1 GCA_947371015.1 Acetobacteraceae bacterium
GCACGTCGGCAACGCATACCACCACATCCCGGAAGCCGTCTGCGCCATTCGCGCCTACTGGCGCCAGCAGGGTGCTTCAGCGCAGGCCGCACGCTAAAAGGTTCGCGCGTCAAGTCGCTAAGAACGTGGGGCGCAGACGACGGATACCGGCATGCTCGACGGCTGATACCTGCGATATCCTGGTGATCGGCGGCGGGCCGGCGGGCAGCACTGCGGCCGCCTTGCTAGCGGCGCGTGGCCACGACGTGGTCCTGCTGGAAAAGGCCCAGCATCCGCGGTTTCATATTGGTGAGAGCTTGCTGCCGCTGAATACCGCCATCTTCGACCGCCTTGGTATCACTGCTGAGGTGGCGGCATTGGGGGTCCACAAGCCTGGGGCGGAATTCATCTCGGATGCAACGGGTCAGCAGGTGCGCTACGCCTTCGCCGACGGTTTGGACAAGATTTTCACGAGCAGCTGGCAGGTTCCCCGCGCCACCTTCGACGCCCTGCTGTTCCGTACTGCCGCGGATCGCGGTGCCCGCGTGTCCGAAAGCACCCGGGTAACCGACGTCGTCTTTGGCGGCGAGCGGAGCCAGGTCAATGCCATCGGTCCTGATGGTACCGAGTGCCGCTATGCGCCGCGCTATGTACTGGACGCCTCTGGTCGCGACACCCTGCTGGCGGCCCGGTTTGGCACTCGCCAAGCCAACAAGCGCAACAACACGGCAGCGCTGTTTGCCCATTTCCGTGGCGTTGCCCGCCGCAGCGGGGAGTTGGAAGGCTTCATCAGTATCCACCTGGCCGAAGATGGCTGGTTTTGGCTCATCCCGCTGCCGGATGACGTCATGAGTGTCGGTTTCGTTGGTAATCCAGCGGCGTTCAAGGGGCGCAAAGGCACACCGGAGGAACTGTTCAATGCCAGGGTGGCCGCCAGCCCCAGCGTCAGCGCCCGCATGACCGGCGCTGAACGGGTTGGCCACGTCACCGGTACGGGCAACTTCTCTTACGCCGCCAGCAGATGTTGGGGCGAGGGCTGGGCCATGATCGGCGATAGTTTCGCCTTTGTTGATCCGGTTTTCTCCAGTGGCGTGCTGTTGGCCATGACCGCCGGCGAAATGGGCGCCGAGGTTGCGGAAACCTGGCTCGCCAATCCAGTCGCAGCCCGCGTTCGCGCGCGGCGGATGGAGCGCGATCTGCGGCACGCCATGGCCCGCATCAGCTGGTTGATCTACCGTATCAATACACCGGCGCTGCGGACCCTGTTCCTGGCCCCGAGCAACAAGTTGAGGATGCGGGATGGCCTGGTGAGCTTGCTGGCGGGCAACTTGCGCGGCAGCAAGGAAACCCTGCTGCCGGTACTGGCCTTCAAGACCGTCTACCGGCTGATGGCTTTGGCGCTCAGACTCGGCCTTCCGGTTGGCGCCCCGCCGCTGCGATCACTGCCGCAGCGGGCGGAGTAGGGCTGCCTTACCGAAGTGTCGGGGCCTTGGCCTCGCGGAACTTGCCGCCTGCTTCTGCGATCTCGCGCAGCAGCGGCGCCGGCGCCCAGCGCGCACCATAGCGCTGATGCCAAGCCGCAACCTGATTGTACACCGCCTCGGCACCGATCTCGTCGGCCCAGAACATCAGACCGCCCCGGTAGCGGGGGAAGCCAAAGCCGTTCAACCACATCACATCGATGTCGCTGGCGCGCAGCGCTTTGCCCTCAGCCAGGATTTTACAGGCTTCGTTCAATGAGGCGAACAGCAGGCGGTGCAGAATCTCCTCGTCAGTGAAGACCTTCTGCTCGATCCCCAGCTCAGCGGCTACCTCGCGGGCTATCTGGTCCACTACGGGGTCCGGGTGCGGGGTCCGGTCACCGGGTTCGTAGCGATACCAGCCAGCACCGGTCTTCTGCCCCTTCCGGCCCATTTCCACGATTCGGTCCGCGACCGGCCACTTGCGATAATTCGGGTCTGCTGCCGCTCGGCGCTTGCGCGTCATGTAATTTACGTCGAGGCCAGAGAGGTCGTTCACCGCGAAGGGGCCCATCGGGTAGCCGAAGGCGACCATCACCCGGTCGATCTGCTCCGGGCGCGCACCTTCTTCCACCATCAGGTTCTGTTCCAGGCCGAAGGGAATGCGGCTGCGATTGGCGACAAACCCGTCGCAGTTTCCCGCATAGGCGCTGACCTTGCCGATGGCGCGGCCGAGCTTCATGCCAGCGGCCAGTGTTGCCGGCGCGGTCTTGCTGCCCTCCACGACCTCGAACAGCTTCATCACATTGGCTGGGGCGAAGAAGTGGGTGCCGGCCACCGCCTCCGGGCGCTTCGTCGACTCGGCGATCTTGTCGATATCCAGCGCTGAACTGTTGGTGAAGAGCAGAGCGCCTGGCTTCATCACCGAGTCGAGCTTGGCGAAGACTTCCTGCTTCACCGCCATCTGTTCGAACACGGCTTCGATCACAGCGTCGCAGTCGGCGATGGCCTCATAGCCCTCTACCGGCTCAATCAAGCCCAGGCGCTTGTCCATCTCGGCCTGGGTTAGGCTGCCGCGTTTGACGCTGACGGCGTAGTTGGCGCGAATTCGCTCCATGCCGCGGTCAAGGGCTTCCTGGGTAGCGTCCATCAGTTTCACCGGCAGGCCGCTATCGGCGAAGCTCATGGCGATGCCGCCACCCATGGTGCCGGCGCCTACCACCGCCGCCGTCTTCACCTCTACCGCCGCGGTCTCCTTAGGCAGTTGCGGCAGCTTGGTCACCTCGCGCTCCGCGAAGAAGGCGTAACGCAGGGCGCGGGCCTCGGCCGAGTTCTCCAGCGTGCCGAATAGCCGCCGCTCTTCCACCAGACCCTCAGCGCAGGGCAGGTTACAGGCCGCTTCCACCGCCGCAATGGCAGCAAAGGGTGCCGGCTGGCCGCGAGCCTTGCGGGCGATCGCCTTGCGCTGGGCCTCGAACATCCCGGCCTCGGCGGCGGCTGGCGGCTGGTCGCTGATGCGCCGCAGGCCAGCCCCCGCCTTGGTCTTGGCGAAGGCAATGGCGGTGGCGCGCAGGTCCTTGGTCTCAACAACCGCGTCGATGATGCCAAGCGTCTCGGCTTCCGGCGCCGGCACGTGGCGGCCACTGACGATCATCTCCAGCGCCGCCTTGGCGCCGATGAGGCGCGGTAGCCGCTGGGTACCACCTCCGCCTGGGATCACACCGATCAGCACTTCTGGCAGTCCGACCTTGGCTGACGGCACGGCAATGCGCCACGTGCAGCACAGCGCGTTTTCCAGGCCGCCGCCGAGCGCGAAGCCATGTATCGCCGCCACCACCGGCTTGCTGCACTGCTCCAGCGCATCGTAGCTGCGGCGTGCCGGCTGTTCCCGCTTGGTGCCGAAGCGGCGGATATCGGCGCCGGCGATGAAGCTGCGGCCAGCGCCAATCATCACCAGGGCGCGAACCGCAGGGTCGGCCTCAGCCTTGTCCACGCTGGCGATGATGCCCTCGCTGACCCCGGCGCCCAGGGCGTTTACCGGTGGGTTGTTGATGGTAATGATGCCGATGCCGTCCTCGACGGCGTATTGCACCACGTCATGTTCGCTCATGGCGCGTTCTCCCGTTGCGTTTCCTGGCCCAAGGAGTCCCACGGGCGAGCCGACCGCGCAAGAACGCGGGGCAGCCATTCGCGGCCTATGCCCCGCGATGGCCATGCAATGCTTGACCTTCCGCGCCCCGCCGCCCAAGGGACGCGTTGAGATTCTGGATCACCGTTCACCCATGCCCTTCAACAACCTGGCCGCTTCCCTGCAGACCGCCCTGACCGAGCGTGGCTACGCGGAGGCAACCCCGGTTCAGGCCGCCGTGCTGGACCCCGCGACCACCGGCCGTGACCTGTTGGTCTCCGCCCGGACCGGTAGCGGCAAGACGGTCGCGTATGGCCTTGCCATGGCTGCCGAACTGCTTGGCGGCGAGGACCATCTGCCACCTGCCGGCCCCCCGCTGGCCCTGATCGTGGCGCCCACGCGCGAACTGGCCCTGCAGGTAACGGCCGAACTGACCTGGCTCTATGCCCGTGCAGGTGGTCGCGTGGTTTCCGTGGTCGGTGGCATGGACCCATTGGCGGAGCGCCGCCTGCTGAACGCGGGCGCCCACATCGTTGTTGGCACGCCTGGCCGTATGCGAGACCACCTGGAACGCAGCAACCTGCGACCGGACAACCTGCGGGTGGTCGTGCTGGACGAGGCCGACGAGATGCTCGACCTCGGCTTCAAGGAGGAACTCGAGGCGATCCTGGAGGAAACCCCGGCCGAGCGCCGCACGCTGCTGTTCTCGGCGACGGTGCCGCGCGGCATCGCAGCCCTGGCCAAGGGCTACCAGAAGGATGCGCTGCGGCTGGAGGTTGGCGGCGGCGATCCGCAGCATGTCGATATCGAATATCGTGCCTGCGTCGTGGCGCCCTATGAGTTGGAACGGGCGGTGGTCAACCTGCTGCGGCTGGAAGATCCGGCCCTGGCAATGGTGTTCTGCGCCACGCGTGCCTCGGTCAACCGGCTGCACGGCAACTTGACCGAGCGTGGGTTCTCCACCGTGGCGCTCTCCGGAGAACTCTCGCAGGCGGAGCGCACACGAGCGCTGCAGAACCTGCGAGATGGCCGCGCCCGAGTCTGCGTAGCGACCGACGTTGCCGCTCGCGGCATCGACCTGCCGGAACTTGGCCTGGTGATCCACGCGGAGCTTCCGCGGGACCCCGACACGCTGCTGCACCGTTCCGGTCGCACGGGGCGTGCCGGCCGCAAGGGCATAAGCCAGTTGATCGTGCCGCATACCCGCCGCGCGCTGGCGCAGCGCTTGTTGCAGGCCGCACGCGTCCAGGCGACCTGGGGGCCGGCTCCCTCGGCCGACGCCGTCCGCGCCAAGGATGCCGAGCGAATCGCCGAGAAGGCCGCGCAACTGGCCGCAGCGCCGCCCAGCGAGGAAGACCTGGCCATCGCCCGCGCCATGCTCGCGGACCCTCGCGTGGTCGAAGCTGGCGCCGAGGCTGTCGCTGCGGCGCTGATTCGTACCTTGCGCGGGCCGTTGCCGGCCCCGGAGGAGATTGCCGAGGAGCGTCCGCAGCGGACCGAGCGACCCGATTATCGCGACCCCCGGACCGACCAGCGCATTCCGCGCGACGGCCCGCGCGAGGCTGGGCAGGAAGGCATCTGGTTCCACATGGATGTCGGCCGCGACGGCAATGCCGACCCTAAGTGGCTGCTTCCGTTCCTGTGCCGGCGTGGCCATGTCACCCGCGCCGAGATCGGTCGCATCCGCATCATGCCGAACGAGACGCAGTTTGAAGTGGCGCCCTACGCCGCTGCTCGCTTCGACACCGCCAGCCGCAAGGCTACCGGCGAGAATGCTGAAATCCGCATCGAGCCGATGCAGCCGCTGCCCCGCGAACCGCGCGCCGCGGCGCCGGGCGTCGAACGCGCGTCTCACCGCGGCCCGCGTAAGCCACGAGGCTGAGTTACTCGGCCCAAAAGCGGTAGAAGTTGTACCACTGGCGTGGTGCCTGCAGCGTGAAATGCTGCAGGCGCTTGGCGTAGCGCTCCGCCAGTTCGGCCAAAGCTGCATCACGGGCGCCGCGGGGCAACTCAATGCGCTCCGCGAATTTCTCGAGATGGACGGTATGGCCGCCATCCGCGTCCCGAAGGCAGAACAGAAGGTAAATCGGGCAGTCGAGCAACCCTGCCAAAATCCAGGGTCCCAGAGGAAACGCCGCCGGGGTTCCAAGGAAGGGCACCCGTGCCACTCTCCCACCACCACCGACGGGTGTCCGATCGGCGGCCATGGCCAGCCATTCTCCCTGTTCCACCCGCTGTTGCAGATCGATCGCGGTCCCGGGGCCCATGTCAGTAACCTGCAAGGTCCGGCTGAGCGGGTCGCCGTGCAACCGGTCCAGCATGGCGTTGTATTGTGCGGCGTGGCGGGTGTGCATCAGCACGGTCATGCCATGGGGCAATCGACCTCCCATCGCAACTCGACTCAGGTCAGCGTTGCCGAGGTGGGAAACCATCACCATGCCGCCGCACCCGGCAGCTGCCTGAGCGGCCATTCCGTCTGGATCGTTGACGCGTAGCGGTCCGACAGCGGCAGGGTCTTGTGCCGCCACCACGCTGTCCAGCGCCTTGGCGGCGAAGTCCAGATAGTGGGCAACGCCGTGCCACCATCGCGGTGGCGGCAGGCCGGTCACCCGGCGCACTCGCCGCAGGTAATCCGCGGAGGCATCTCGGCGTGCCCGCTCGGTTAACCAGAACCAGGTCACTACGGGCACCAGCATTGTCTTGCAGCCCTGCCTGCCGAGCAAGCGGCGCGACAGCAGGAGAAGGCGCATTCCCCACACCGCGCCACGTTCAGCAAGCGCAGACCAATGCCCGTCCGGCGCAACCGGCACAGTTGTCACGCAATTCCCTCCGACCTTCGGGCCAGGGAGATGTACGCTTGTATGCCCCGCGGCAACAGCGTTGCTCAAGTGGATGCAGGCTGTATTCTGTCCTGAAGCATTGCCGAACGCGGTTGAGCCTCGGCAAGTGCTGGGCGAGGATAGACAGTGTGTTGGCAGGCAGCTTCCATGTCCTGGATTGGGCCGCGCACGCGGCTGGCCAAGCGCAAGGCTCCGTCATGGCCCGTGGCCAGAGCAACGGCGCGGCCATGCCGATGATGCTGCGGCGGCGCCTGACCCCGATTGGCCAAGCCAGTATATCTGCCGCATATCAGGCGGGGGCCGACGCTGCGGTGCATTGCGTGTTCACGTCGCGTCATGGCGAATTCGCGCGGTCTCTGCGGCTGTTGGAGACCTTGGCCGCGCACCAGCCCCTTTCGCCGGCTGATTTCTCCCTTTGTGTCCACAACGCACTTGTCGGCCTACTGTCCATCGCAACCCGAGCGCATGCCGGCCATACTGCCATCGCTGCCGGCCCAGACAGCCTGGCAGCAGGGTTGCTGGAGGCAGCCGCGCTGTTGACGCGACAGCCGTCCACCTCGGTCCTGCTGGTGTACTTCGACGACGATCTGCCGGTGCCCTTCGATGCGCTGCAACCCGAACCAAGGGTCGGCCCGGTAGCACTTGCGTTACTGCTGGGTGCGCCCCGGCCTGATGCCGCGAATATTCGCTTCGCTGCCACCCCGCAGCCGCCCAATCCCAGTGCCGGAACCGCCGCTCCCGCCCTGGCTCTGCTTCGCTTCCTGGCCGAGGACCTTGCAGTGGTTAGCGCCAGTGGCTCTCGGCTCATGCTGGAGTTTGGCCGTGGCGCCTGATCCCGCTCCAACTATCGGTAGTCGGGTGTGTCGACTATGGCGCATTCCGGCTACTGGCTTTGCCTTCGCTTCGCTCGGGGTCGGAGGGCTTGCGTTGGCGCTGCTTTGGTTCCCGCTGTTGCGCGCCTTTGCACCGGATGAACTGACTGGTCGCCGGCGTACCCAGCGGGCGATCAGCCTGGTGTTCCAATTCTACCTGTTCATGTTGCGTAAGCTTGGTCTCATCACCCTGACGGTCGAGGGGCGCGAACGGATACGGGCTTGCCGGGGAAAGTTGGTGGTGGCCAACCATCCGACCCTGCTCGACGTGGTGATGCTGATGGCGCTGGTCCGCAACGCCCAGTGCGTCGTGAAGCATCAACTCTGGTCGAACTGGTTCCTCGGTCCGGTGGTGCGCGCAGCCGGCTACATTCGGAACGACATCGAAGGGGAGGCCTTCGTCGCCGCTTGCCGCCGGGCGCTGGCGGAGGGCAGCAATCTGATCATTTTCCCCGAGGGAACCCGAAGCGTTCCGGGACAACCGTTGCGATTGCAGAGAGGATTTGCCAATATTGCCTTGCTGGTTCCGGCGGACCTGCAACTTCTGCGGCTTGAGTGCCGACCAATCACGCTGGTGAAGGGCGAACCTTGGTGGCACGTTCCCGAGCGGCGTGCCAACTTCCGCGTCACTGCCGGGGACCTTCTGCCGGTTGCGCCTTATCTGGCCTGCGGTCCGCGGGCGATCGGGGCACGACGGCTGACCAGCCACCTACAGGCATATTGGGGCTATGACCGCGATGAGTGACCTGGAAGCCGAGATCAAGCGCCTGATCGTTTCGGCATTGAAGCTGGAAGATCTGAGCCCGGAGGAAATCGGAACCGATGAGCAGTTGTTCGGCGACGGTCTTGGCCTGGATTCGATCGACGGCCTCGAACTGGGCATAGCGCTGCGCAAGACGTACGGGCTGAAAATCGAAACCGCCAATGACGAACTGCGCCAGCATTTCGCCACGGTCGGCGCCCTGGCTCGCTTTGTCGCGGCAAATCGAGAGGTGGTACGATGAGTGACCCGGCTCCCTCACCGACGCCCGACAAGGCCGAGGTCCTGGAAACCTTGACCCGCTACCTCGTCGAGATGTTCGAGGTGCCGGAGGAGGCAGTCACGGTGGAAGCGAAACTGTTCGAGGACCTGGACCTGGACAGCATCGACGCCGTCGATCTCGTGGTACGGTTGCAGGACTATACCGGCCGCAAGATCCCCGTGGCCGAGTTCAAGTCGGTCCGCACGGTAGGCGACGTGGTGGACCAGGTGCATGCCCTGCTTGTCCAGCCAGCCTGACCCCGCGGGGCGGCGACCAGCCTCCCGGTTGGCGGCGTCATTGCTGGGCCTTGCCGGCCTTGCCTACCCGTTCATCGTCCTTGCAGGGCTGCGCTTTCTGCCTCCATGGGCATTGTGTGCTGTCCCGTTGCTGCTGCTATTGACTCGATTGACGCTGGGTCGACGCGGGCCGACGGAAGCTGTGCTTGGCGTTGCTGCCTTGGTTGTGCTGGTGCTGATCGAGGTGGACCCTGTCTTAGCAGTGCGGGCATGGCCCGTGCTCGTCAGCCTGGGTATGGCCGCGCTGTTTGCTGCCAGCTTTCGCTGGGGGCCAGTCATGGTTGAACGGATTGCTGAAGCGGCGGAAGGCCCGATGCCCCCTGCTGCCCGGCCTTATTTGCGCCGCGTCACGGCAGTTTGGACCGTGTTTTTTGTGTTGAATGCTGCCGTCGCCGGATGGACGGTGCTGTGTGGCACATTGGAGCACTGGGCGCTCTACAACGGCTTTGTCAGCTACCTCCTCATCGGTACGCTATTTGCCGGCGAAATGGTTGTGCGCCGCCTGGTCCGGCCGAAGCAGGCAGCATGATATTAGTCAATTTATCGGAATTATTGCCTTCTGGCCGACCAGACGAACTCCTGGTCGCGGACCGTGCGAATGCGCCACTGACCGTGGGCAGCCTACGCCGCCAGGTGGCTCAGGGCGTTGCTGGATTGCGGGCGAAGGGCGCACGCCGCGTCCTGCTGGCCACGGAAGACTCGGCGGACTTCCTGGTGATGCTGCTGGCCACGCTGCACGCCGGCGCCACGGCAGTGATGCCGCCGAACACTCAGCCCGGCATGCTTGCCGCCCTGGGTGGCGAAGCCGACCTGTTGCTGACGGCCCCACTTCGGGGCAGCGTCGAGACGCCCCTGTCGGTGCTGGACGCGGAAGCCTGCCGGATGGAGTTCTTCACGTCCGGCAGCACCGGCGACCGCAAGCGCCTGAGCAAGACGCTGGCGCAGTTGCAGCGCGAGGTCGCGACGCTCGAAGCCCTATGGGGCGACAGTCTCGGGCAGGCGAGAGTGCTGGGCATGGTCAGCCATCAGCACATCTTCGGCCTGACCTTTCGCTTGCTTTGGCCCGCCATGGCTGGCCGGCCATTCGCCGCACACAATCACTTCGCCTGGGAATCACTGGTTTCGGCATTGCATGGCCGGAATATCGCCGTGGTCAGTCCGTCCCACCTCGCCCGGATGGAAGGGCTGGCAGCCGTGCCGCCCGACCGCGCGCCGCTGGCAATCTTCACCGCCGGTGCCCCTGTGGCGCTGGCGGCGGCGCAGCAATGCCGGACGCTGCTGGGCGTCTTGCCCACCGAAATCTTCGGCAGCACTGAAACCGGCGCCATAGCTTGGCGCCACCAACAGGACGCCAGCACAACTTGGCAGGCGCTGCCCGGAACCCAACTCTCCGTGCGGGAAGGCGGTCTGCTCGACATTCGTTCCCCGAACCTCGCTGCAGAGGAGGTTGTGCAAAGCGCCGACCGCGTTGAACTCACCCCCGGCGGCTTCCGCTTCGCCGGCCGTGCGGATCGGATCGTCAAGGTGGAGGGCAAGCGGGTCAGCCTGACGGCGCTGGAAGCCGACTTGGCCGCCCTGCCGGGCGTTGCTGAAGCCGCTCTGGGTATGCGTGGCGATACCCTTGGCGCGCTGCTGATACTGACGCCAGAAGCTCGTGCTAGCTTGGTGACCTCGGGTCGCTTCCGCTTCGAACGGCAACTGCGCCGGACGATGGCCGCAACACATGAGCCCACCGCGCTGCCACGGATCTGGCGGTTCCTGCCGGCCCTGCCGTTAGATCCCATGGGTAAGCGTGATCGTTTGGCGCTGGAAGGGCTGCTGGCCGAAACTGCCCCGAGGGAGCCGATCCTGACCGCCCTGCGTCCGGGCGACCAAGCGGTGGAACTGGATATCGCCTTGCCAGCAATGCTTCACTGGTTTCGGGGCCACTTTCCCGGCTTCGCTGTTTTACCCGGCGTGGTGCAACTGCATTGGGCGGTGCTGTATGCCCGGCGGCATCTCGGGATCGTCGCCCAGGTCGGCAGCGCACAGGTAAAATTCCGCCGGCCGATACGCCCTGACGATCATCTTACGTTGGCCCTGATCGTGCAGCGCAATCGGCTGAACTTCGCTTATAGGCGCGGCAGCGAGATCTGTTCCTCTGGTGCCCTGGCGCTGCCAGCGTGAGTTTCCGTCCTTGCTGCATCATCCCCAGCCGCAACCATCATCTGGCCATAAGGCAGGTGATTGAGGGCGCGCGCGCTGCAGGATTGCACGTCTTCCTGTTGGACGATGCCAGCGAGGACCCTGCCCACGCGGTGCTGGCGGCACAGGCTGCGTCGGATGTGCAGGTAACGCGACTGGAACAGCGCCACGGCAAAGGCGCCGCCGTCATGCTGGGCTTCCATCAGGCGGCGTCGGCCGGCTTTACCCATGCGGTACAGGTTGATGCCGATGGACAGCACGACCTGTCGCGCCTCCGCGACTTGGTGTCGTTGGCGCGGGAGGGACCGGAGGCGCTGATCTCGGGTGCAGCGCGCTACGACGCTTCGGTGCCCAAGGCCCGGCGATGGGGGCGCTACCTGACCCATTTCTGGGTTTGGGTGGAGACCCTTTCCTTTGCCATTTCCGATAGCATGTGCGGCTTCCGCGTCTATCCGCTGGAGCCCACGCTGCGCTTGATTCATCGGGAGCGGATCGGCAGTTTCATGGAATTCGATACCGAGATCATGGTCCGCCTGTTCTGGCAGGGTACGCCGGTTCGCATGCTGCCAGTGGATGTAGTTTATCCTGCGGATAACACGTCGAATTTTGACATGCTCAGGGACAATTGGCGGATCACCAAGATGCACACGCGCCTGACCTTGGGCATGCTGCCCCGCGCGCCGGTGCTGCTGTGGCGGAGGTTGCGGCGATGATCAGCACCACCACCGAGATCAAGGCCCAGTTCTACGACCTGGACCCGATGAACATCGTCTGGCACGGCAACTATGCCCGCTTCCTGGAACAGGCGCGTTGTGACCTGCTGGACTTCATCGGCTTCAACTACGTGCAGATGATGGCCACCGACCATGCCTGGCCGATCGTAGACATGCGTACCAAGTACGTGCGCCCGATCCGCTTCGGCCAGCGCATCTCCGTGACCGCGACACTTGTCGAGTGGGAAAACCGGCTGCGGATCGACTACCGAATCGTCGACACAGTGACCGGCGAGGTGTTGACGAAAGCGCAGACCACGCAGATGGCTGTACATATCCGCACCGGAGAAACGGCGTTTGAGAGCCCGGCACCGCTGCTTGAAGCGGTCCGGAAGGCAAGCGCATGAAGCGACGCGTGGTAGTGTTTGCGGTGCTGGCGTCTGCCGCGGCTCAGGCACAGGAAGCCCGGCCCCAGGTGTTGCGGGAAGGCGAGCAGTTGCGTGGCCGCTTCACCCAGGAGCGCCGGTTGCAGGGCTTCGCTCGCCCGCTGCGTTCGGAAGGTGACTTTCTGCTGGTGCCGGGCCGCGGGCTGATCTGGCGTGGTCAGGTGCCGTTTGCCAGCACCCTCGTCATCACCCAGGGCGGCATCCTGCAACTGCTGGACGGGCGGGAGGCGATGCGTCTGCCGGCTTCCCGGGCCCCAGGCCTGGGGCAGTTCTACCAGGTGCTGGCTGGTGCGATGTCGGGTGACCCGTCCAACCTCGGCCAGGTCTTCAATGTCGTTTGGCAGGCCGATGGAAGCCACTGGCAGCTTACCCTGACGCCGCGGCGCGCGGATGACCCGGGGCTCGCCAGCATAGCGAGTATCGTCGTCAGCGGTGCCCGGGTGGTGGAGGCGGTGGCAGTAAGCAAGGCCAATGGCGATGCTGACCTGATGGCGTTCCACGACCAGCAGATTGGCCGCTCCGCCCCTGACGCCGCGGAACAGGCGTTGTTCAGCCAACTCGCCCCATGAGGCGCTGGGCTGCCTGGTGCTGGCTGGCGGTGGTGCTTCTCGCCGGCGGCTATGTGGCGCTGCGGCTGCACGCTGGGCTGCACCTGCAAAGCAGCGTGCTGGCCCTGTTGCCGCGGGCGGAACGCGATGGTGTTGCCGACCAAGCGCAGCAGCGCGTGGCCGAAGCTGGGGCGCGGCGGATCGTGCTGCTGCTGGGTCAGGCTGACGCCGGCCGCGCCCGTGCCGCCGGGCGTGCGCTGGCCGAGGCGCTGGCTGATTCGGGGTTGGTGCGCGGGGTTACCGCCATGGTGGACCAGGCGGCGCAGCAACGGCTTGGCGCGGTTTACTTCCCGCACCGCGCCGGCCTGCTGGCAGCGGCCGACCGCGAAGCGCTACTTGCAGGCGACGCCCCCGCGCTGATGGAACGGGCACGCGCCATGCTGTTCAGCCCTGCGGGCTTCGGCGATAGCGCCTTGCTGGCCAGGGACCCCTTCCTGCTGTTACCCAGCTTCTTTACCGCCTTGCCATTGCCGCAGTCTCGGCTGGCGGCGGAGGATGGCCAGCTTGTTGTGCGGGACGGCGGACTGACCTGGGCCTTTGTAAGCGCGGAGTTGGCCGGCGACAGTTTCTCCTTGCCGGTTCAGCAGGCGTTCGAAGCTTTCTTTGCCGTCCACCTGCCTGCTGACGTCCAGGTGCTTCGCACAGGCGCGTTGTTCTATGCGACAGCAGGCGCGAAACAGGCCATGGGGGAGAGCTCCACCCTCGGCGCCGTTTCCCTGATCGCCACGGTGGTGATGATCCTGGCCGTATTCCGCCGCATCCGCCCGATCCTGTTGGCGATGCTCGATATCGGCATTGGCATCACCGTAGCGACCGCTTTTTGCCTGTGGTGGTTTCAGGAATTGCACACGGTTGCGCTGCTGTTCGGGGCCAGCCTGATAGGCGTAGCCGTGGACTATTCGCTGCAATACTTCGCGGCTTATTTCGACCCGACCGCAAAAACCGCGACCGAGCGCCTGCACCGCGTGCTGCCGGGCGTTGGCATCGGGCTTGGCACCACGTTGATTGGCTATTGCACCTTGCTGCTGGCGCCGTTCCCGGGGTTGCAGCAGATCGCCGCCTTCTCCTGTCTCGGGCTGACCGGCAGCTTCCTTACCGTGGCGCTTTGGTACCCCCAACTGGATCGCGCCGGCCCGTTGCCCCATGGCGGGCCGATGTTGGCACTGCTCAACCGCCACTGGGCGGTGTGGGAGGCACCGCGGTTGGGCCACGTTCGACTGGCTGTACTGGCGCTGGTGCTGGCTGCCGCCGCTGCTGGGCTGCCGCGGCTGCAGGCCGATGACAACGTGCAGCACATGCAGGACATGCCGCCTGAGCTCAAGCGGCAGGAGGCCGAGATCCAGCGCCTGACCGGCATTGGCGGCGCCGGGCAGTTCCTGCTGGTTCGCGCTGCCGACGGCGAAGCCGCGCTGCAGGCACAGGAGGCCTTCCTGCCGCGACTTGCCGAGGCTCAGGCCAACGGCCTGCTCGCCGGCTTCCAGGCGCCGGCGCAGTTCATCCCGTCGGTAGCGCGCCAGCGACAGAACGCTGGGCTGGTCGCCCGCACACTGCTGCCTCTGCTTCCTGCCTACGTCGAGGAGATTGGCCTTACGGCTCCACCGCAGCCGGCGCCTGAGGACCCCCTGATGCCGGCGATGCTGCCGGTCGATGGGCCGCTCGCCCTGGTGCGGTCGATGGTGCTGGAGCCAGGTACACAGTTGGTTTTGCTGCACGGCGTGGCGGACCTGCCGGCACTGCGTACGGCAATGGAGGGGGCACCGGGCATTCAGCTTGTCAGCCTGGCCGATGACTGGTCGGTCCTGTTCGGCGTTTATCGCCGCCAGGCGTTGTGGCTGCTGGGGTTTTCGGTGCTGCTGATGTTGCCCTTGCTGATCTGGCGATATCGCTGGGCTACGCCGCGCGTGCTCGCGCCCTCCCTGCTTGCCGTGCTGGTAGCGCCGCCGATTGCCGCACTGTTCGGTCTGGCCTTTACCTTCTTCAATGCCATGGCGCTCGTGCTCGTGCTGTCCATCGGCGTTGACTATGCGGTCTTTTGCCGCGAGACCCCGCCCGACCGCCGCGGCGTTACCGCCCTGGCCATTCTGCTCGCCGCGGTCAGCACGACTTTGTCCTTTGGCATGCTCGCCGCCAGCCAGGTCTTCGCCGTGCAGGCCTTCGGGACCACCATGCTGATCGGCATCAGCATCGCCTGGCTGCTTGCCCCGTTGGCCGGCGGTCGCCCATCATGAATCGCCGCAACCTGCTGCTTGCGCTGCCGCTTGCTGGCTGTGTCGGCGCGTCGTTGCCCGCGCAGGGCGACACAGCCTTCATCGCTCCCAACACGCGCTTCCGCATTCCACCGCCGAGCCTGTTGAACCAGACCGTCGCTGTCGCGCAGACCGTCCAGGCCGACTACGGCGGTGTGGGAATGGTGTTTGAGGCCCAGATCGCCATCACGCCTGAGCGCCTGGATCTGGTGGCGTTGGATGGCTTGGGACGCCGGGCGCTGACCGTCTCCTGGCATGGCCACGACCCCCATGCCGAGGCGGCGCCCTGGCTGCCTGAGGGCGTCAGCCCCGCGAACATGCTGGCCGATATCGCGCTGCTGTACTGGCCCGAGGTCGTGCTGCGGCCGGCGCTGCTGGCCGCAGGTGCCCGCCTTGAGGCCACATCCAGTCGCCGAACCATCTATGCCGGCGGTTCGGAAGTGATCCGCATCGACTATGCCCGGCCGGGCTGGGGAGGGCAGGCGTTGCTCCGTAACCTCGCCTTCGGCTACAGCCTGTCGGTGAACTCCGTTTTGCTGGCGCCATGACGCTGAACCTGACCGCTCTTGGCATCGTCAATGCACTGGGCTTGGGCGCCGAGGCCGTCGCTGCACGCTTGCTGGCGCCTGTCGGCGGCGCTTGGTGGCAAGCCGGTGGGCTGGCGCCGCGCGCGGATATCGTGCCCGGTGCCACGCTCTGGGTCGGCGCCGTGGCCGACCCGCTGCCGGAAGTACCGGCGGCCATGCATCACTATGCCTGCCGAAACAACCAGCTGGCACTGGCCGCGCTGGAACAGATGCGGACGCCCATAGCCACTGCCATAACCCGCTATGGTGCGGGCCGCATCGCCGTGATCCTTGGCACCAGCACATCCGGTATGGCGGAGGGCGAGGCTGGCTTGGCCACCCGCCTGCGCGACGGAGCTTGGCCCGGGGGCTTCGCCTACACCCAGCAGGAACCTGGGAACCTCGCGCTGTTCGTGGCCGATCTGCTTGGACTGTCCGGCCCGGCCTATACCGTCCACACGGCTTGCTCCTCCTCCGGCAAGGCCATCGCCTCGGCCGAGCGGCTGATTCGTGCCGGGCTGTGCGACGCGGCTATTGTCGGCGGTGCTGACAGCCTATGCGGCACGACGCTGCACGGCTTCTTCAGCCTGGAAGCACTGTCGCAGCGCCCGCTCAACGCCTTCAGCGCCAACCGCGACGGAACCTGCATCGGCGAAGGCGCCGCGCTGTTTCTGCTGGAGCCGGCGGGTGGCCCCGTCGCGCTGCTGGGTGTCGGCGAGAGCAGCGATGCGCATCATATCAGCGCGCCGGAACCGGAAGGCCGCGGGGCGCGGGCCGCGATGCAGGCTGCGCTGGATGCTGCCGATATGGCAGCTGATGGTGTGGGCTACGTGAACCTGCATGGTACCGGGACAAGGCTGAACGACGCCATGGAGGGCAGGGCAGTCACTGCCATTTTCAGCGCGGAGACGCCGTGCAGCGCGACCAAGGCGTTCACCGGCCACACACTGGGCGCCGCTGCTGCGACCGAGGCGGCGTTTTGCTGGCTTGCCTTGCAACGAGGGCTTTTGCCGCCTCACCTGTGGGACGGCATCGCGGCGGAGGACATCCCCGGTTTGCATCTGGTCCAGCGTGGGGAGGCGTTGCGCGGTCCCCGCGCCATGCTCAGTGCCAGCTATGCCTTCGGCGGCAGCAACGTGGCGATCCTGCTGGGTTCCGTATGACCGAGCCCTGTCCCTGGCCCCTCGAAGAACTGTTGCCGCATCGGGCGCCCCTGCTGCTGCTTGAGCGGATATGCGCGGTCAGTGAGGACAGCCTGACCGCCAGCCTGACCATCCATCCCAACACTGAGTTCCTGGAAGCCGAAGGCGTCCCGGCGCATATCGGCATCGAATACATGGCTCAAGCCTGTGCTGCCTTCGCCGGCAACCTCAGCCGCGCGGCAGGGGGCCTGCCGCGAATCGGCTTTCTGCTTGGCTCACGCCGCTTTGCCATGCACCGCCCTTGGTACCGGCTCGGTGAGACCCTGCATGTCAGCGTCACCCTGGTCTATCGGGACGAAGCAATGGGCAGCTTCAGTGGCCGCATCGAGTTGGCTGGCCAACTCGCTGCCGAGGCCGACCTGACCGTCTACGAACCGCCCACGCATGAGGATCTTCCGACTTGAGCCGCCATATCCTCGTCACCGGCGCCAGCAAGGGCATTGGCCGTGCCATTGCCGCCCAGTTGGCGCGAGACGGCTTTGATATTGCCATCCACTATGGCCGCGATGCCGCCGGCGCCGAGGCCACAGCCGCGATGGTGCGGGACGCCGGCCGTGATGCCCGCGTCCTCAGCTTCGATATCGCCGACCGAGCAGCGGCCAACGCCGCGCTGGCAGCCGATGTGGCGGCCCATGGTGCGCCTCATGGCGTGGTGCTGAACGCAGGCATCACGGCCGACAATGCTTTTCCAGCCATGACCGGAGAGGAGTGGGACAGTGTCCTGCGCACCAACCTGGACGGCTTCTATAACGTGTTGCACCCGCTGGTGCTGCCCATGGTCCAGCGCCGCAAAGGCGGGCGGGTCGTGGTGCTGTCCTCGGTTGCGGGCTTGGCTGGCAATCGGGGCCAGGTAAACTACAGCGCCACCAAGGCCGGCCTCATTGGTGCGGCAAAGGCCTTGGCGGTTGAACTCGCCAAGCGCAACATCACTGTCAACTGCGTCGCACCGGGGCTGATCGAGACGCAGATGATCAAGGACGTTCCGCTGGAACACGTCATGGATGCCATTCCGATGCGGCGCGTCGGCCGGCCAGAGGAAGTCGCCGCTGTCGTCGGCTTCCTGTGCTCGGACGCTGCCAGCTATGTGACGCGCCAAGTGATATCAGTGAATGGCGGAATGCTGTGACGCGCCGCGTCGTCGTCACCGGCATGGGCGGCATCACCTCGCTGGGCGATACTTGGCCGGCCATTCGGGCGCGGATGGCGGCGGGCGAAACCGGCATCGCTAGCATGGCCGAGTGGGACAGGTTCGAGGGGTTGAACACGCGCCTGGCCGGCCCGGTCGAGGGCTTCGACGCTGACAAGCTGTATCCGCGGAAGAAATTGCGGACCATGGGCCGGGTTTCCCGCTTCGCCGTCTTCGCTACGGAACGCGCCCTGGCACAGGCGGGGCTGACCGACGACCCCGTGCTGAAGCGGGGCCGCGCCGGCATCGCCTATGGCTCCTCCTTCGGCAGCACGCCGCCTGTGCTGGGCTTCGCGGAGTTGTTTACCCAGGGCACCGTTCGCCACATCACCGCTACCAGCTATGTGCAGATGATGAGCCATACGGCGGCGGTCAATATCGGCCTATTCTACGGCCTGACCGGGCGGATCATCACCACATCCTCGGCCTGTACGTCCGGCAGCCAGGGCATTGGTTATGCCTGTGAGGCGATCCGGCACGGCATGCAGGACATCATGCTGGCCGGCGGCGCCGAGGAATTGTGCCCGACCATGGCGGCGGTGTTCGACACGCTCTACGCGACGAGCACGAAGAACGACACGCCACAGGCCACGCCACGCCCGTTCGATGCCGCGCGCGACGGGCTGGTGATTGGCGAAGGGGCGGCGACGCTGGTGCTGGAGGAACGCGAGCACGCCCTGGCGCGCGGCGCGCGGGTGCTGGCCGAAGTGGTGGGCTTCGGCACCAACTCGGATGGCAACCACGTGACGCAGCCCAATGCGCCGACAATGGAATTGGCCCTGCGCCTGGCCCTTGACGACGCTGGCCTGCCGCCAGAGGCGATCGGCTTCACCAGCGGCCACGGCACCGCAACCGACCATGGCGATGTCGCCGAAAGCGCGGCGACTCATGCGGTGTTCGGCAGTCGCATGCCGATCCATTCGCTGAAGGGCCATTTTGGGCATACACTTGGCGGCTGCGGCGCCATCGAGAGCTGGCTTGGCCTCAGCATGCTAGCGGAGGGTTGGTTCGCGCCTACCGCCAACCTGGTGGACGTAGACCCCAAATGCGCTGACCTGGACTACCTGCGCGGCGAGCCGAGGCTGATGCAGCCGGAATACCTGATGAAGAACAATTTTGCCTTCGGCGGCATCAACACGTCGCTGATCTTCCGCCGTGTGTGAAGGCCCCAGGCGCGACGCGGCTACAGCCCCAGGTAGACCTTCCGCACCAGTTCGTTGTCTTGCAATTCGGCAGCCGAGCCGCCCTCGAACACCATGTGGCCATGAACGATGACGTAGCCGCGGTCGGCAATGCGGACTGCCTGGTGGAAGTTCTGTTCGGCCATCAGCACGGTCAGCCCGAGACGCGCCTTCATCTCCGCGATCATCTCCATGGTCCGGGAAACCAGGATCGGCGCCAGCCCGACCGAAGGTTCATCCACCAGCAGGATGCGTGGTGCCGACATTACCGCGCGGCCCAACGCCACCATCTGCTGCTCGCCGCCGCTCATGCTGCCGACCAACTGCGTGCGGCGTTCCGCCAGGCGGGGGAACAGCTCGAAGCATAGCGCCATGTTCTCGGCCAGCTTCGCCCGCGCGACGGCGCGATAGGCACCGAGGCGCAGGTTCTGTTCCACCGTCAGGCGGGGGAACAGCCGGCGGCCTTCCGGCACCAGCACGATGCCGTGCTCCACCACGTGTTCCGGCTTCATGCCGATGAGGTTGACACGCTCGCCATCCAGCGTGGCGACGATGCTGCCGGCGCTGGGCCGCACCTGGCCCATGATACTGCGCATCAGCGTGGTCTTGCCATTGCCGTTGGTGCCCAGCAGCACCACGGTCTGCCCGGGCGGCACGCTGAGCGAAACGCCTTCCAGCACCCGCACCGCGCCATAGCCGGCGTCGATGCCGCTGACCTCCAGGCCGCTACTGCTTGCCAAGATAAGCCCCTTCCACCTCGGCCAGGGCCAGCACGTCACGCGGCGGCCCGTCGGCGATCTTGCGGCCGGCGACGAACACGACGAGCCGTTCGGAGAAGGCTGTGACCGCGCGCATGATGTGCTCGATCATGATGACTGCGGCGCCGGCCTCGTTCAGCTTGAACAGCAGCGCGATAATCTGGTCGACCTCCGTATTGGAAAGCCCGGCCATCGCCTCATCCGCGATCAGCAGGCGCGGTTGCAGCGCAATGGCGCGGGCGAGTTCCAGACGGCGCTGCTCCACCTGCGTCAGTTCCTTCGGCAGCTTGCGCGCCTTGTCCGCCATTTCCACCTGCTCCAGGCAGGCCATGGCGCGGTCCGTCGCTTCCGCGGCATGCCCGGCGAAGAGCAGCGGCACGCGGACATTCTCCAGCACGTTGAGGCTGTTGAATGGCTGCGGCAGTTGGAAGGTGCGGGCCATGCCCAACCGCGCGCGGCGATGCGGCTTCAGCCCACCCAGGGCCACGCCGCCCAGCGTCACCTGGCCATCATGCTCGCCGAAGTCGCCGCTGATGCAATTGACGAAGGTGCTCTTGCCGGAGCCATTCGGCCCGATCAGCCCGAGTCTTTCGCCGGCGCGCAACTCGATATCCACCTCGGCCAGCGCGACGAAGCCGCCGAACCGCTTGCCTAGGCCGGCGGCGCGGAAGAACACCTCGCTCATGCTCGCCTCCGGAACCAGCCGAGGATGCCGCGTGGTGCCACGGCGACGAAGATCACCAGCATCCAGCCCACGATCCATAGGTTGAGCGCGGAGGAGATGGTGACGGTCGCGGCCTGTTGCAGGCTGGCCAGCAGCACCGCGCCGATGACCGGTCCCGCCCAGGTGCCGGCGCCGCCGATCAGCGGCATGGCGATGGCGTTGACCGCATAGGCCAGGCTGAAGGCGGCTTCCGGGTTCAGGTAGCCGCTGTAGTAGGGCAAGGGGGCGCCGGCCACGCCCATCAGCGCGCCGCACAACGTGGTGGCCACGAGTTTCAACCGGAGCGTCGGCACGCCTACCGCCTCGGCGGCGCGTTCATTGTCGCGAATGGCCTGCAAGCCGCGCCCGAGGCGGGACATTTCTACCGCGCGGCCGATGCCGGTTGTGATGATGGCCAGCGCGAGCATGACGATGAACAGCATCTCGCTGTAGCTGTTGAACGGCGGGATGTCGCGCGCGTGGATGATGTAAGCGCCGCGGGAGCCGCCGACATAGTCCCAGTTTACCACCAGCGTCTGCAGCACCACTGCCAGGCACAGCGTGGCGATGGAGAAGTACACACCCTTCAGCCGCAGCGTCAGGTATCCAGTGCCCAGCCCCAGAAGCCCCGCCACGAAGGCCGCGGCGAAGATGCCGGGTATCAGGTCCCAGCCCAACCATTGCCGCACCACGATGGCGCTGTAGGCGCCCGCCGCCATGAAGCCCGCGGCGCCGAAGTTCACGTAGCCCGCATAGCCGCCCAGGATGTTCCAGGCGCCGGCCAGCACCACGTATTGCAGCACGAAGTAGCCGGCGAAGTAGCCGTAGTCGTTGCCCAGCAGCCGCAGCCCGGCCACCAGCGCCAGGCCGAGCGCCGCCGCGCCCAGCCAGAACCGAAGATGCGTGTTCATGCCGCCTTCCCGAACAGGCCCTGTGGCCGGAAGGCCAGCACGAGCAGCAGCCAGCCGAAGGCCACGGCCGGCGACCATGAAGGGCCGAAGAAGGTGGCGGTCACGTTCTCCACCACGCCGAACAGCAGTGCCGCCATGATGCAGCCCGGCAGCGAGGCCATGCCGCCCATGATGCAGATGGCGAAGACCCGGCCGATGAAGACTTGGCCGGAGGAAGGTTCTACGGGTTGCACGACCACCAGGGCGCCGCCAGCCATGGAAGCCAGCGCGATAGAGATGCCGAAGGCGAGCCGCTTGATCCGCACCGGATCAATCGCCATCAGCCGTAGCGCCTCGGCGTCCTGCGCCACAGCGGCGATGGCCAAACCCGTGAAACTTCGGTGCAGGTACAGGAACAACCCGCCGATGGAAGCCATGGCGAACAGCCCCGGCACCAGCATGCGCAGCGGCAGGTCGATGTCGCCGATGCGCCAGGTGGTGTAGGCGTAGGAAGGGTCCAGGAAGCGCTGCTCCGGACCGAACACCATGACGAGCCCGACCTCGATGATGAACATGACGCCAAAGAAGAAGGCGAGGCCCTGCAACGCCTCGTCGCCGCGCTTCTCGAAGAAGTGGTGGTAGGCGTTGTAGATGCCGATGCCGAACACGTAGAACAGCGGCGCCTGCAGCACCGCCACCACCAACGGGTCCAGCCCCAGCCAAGTGCCCAGCGCCACCACGGTGAAGGCGCCGGTCACCATCAGCGCGGGGTGGGCGATGTTGACGATGTCCAGCATGCCGAAGGACACCGCCAGCCCCGACGCCGCGGCGGCGTAGAGGCCGCCGAGGAGCAGGCCGCTGACGATGCCGTTCAGCAGCAGCGAAAGGTCGAACTCCATGGAAGCAGCTTAGGCCGGCGTGCCGTAGGGCGCCCGCGGCGTGCCGGATTTCAGGTTGGCCGGGTAGAGGATGACCTTGGCGCCGGGGCGCTTGTAGCGCTCCAGGTCGCCATCGGTGATGCCTTGGAACTGCACCAGCAGGTTGCGCTCATGCGCCCATTCGCCGGAGGCGCTGAAGGTCACCGGGCCGATGATGGTGTCGAACACCTGGGAGTGCATGTCCGCCGCCAGTGCCGCCTGATCGATCTTGCCGACGCGCTTCACCGCCTGCTCGACGATCTGCATTTGCGCGTAGGCGTAGGGCGGAATGTAGTTGCCCAGCACGTCGGTCTGTTCCTTCACCGCCACCTCGCGGTACTTGGTGAGGAATTCGGACACGCCGGGGAAGTTCATCGTCGGCTCGACCGAGAAGATGTCCCAGTTGACCAGGTTGTTCAGGATGGGCCCGAGTTGTGCCTGGAAGGCGGCGAGCTGCGGCCCGACCATGCCGCCGCCGAACATCTGTGCCGAAATGCGCAGCTCGCTGCTGGCGCGCAGGATGCCGTTGGAATCCGGCGGATAGCTGGCGATGTAGATCAGGTCCGGGCGCGCCGCCTGAACCGCGCGCATGGTCGGGGAGAAGTCCACCGTGCTTGGTGGGTAGCTGCGGTCATAGACCACGCGGATGTTGCGCTGGCGGGCCAGGAAGCGGGCGCTCTCGGCGGCGCGCTGGGCGAAGTCGTTGTCCACGGCCAAGATGGCGATGCTGCGCGGCTTGGGTTCCAGCGTGGCGGCGATGTCGAGGAAGCCCTTGGCGAAGGTCTCCTTCATGTTGTCGCCCACCACGTTCATGTTGAAGTGGCGGTCGTACTTGAAGGTAGTGTTGACCCCGGCGCCGAGGATGGTGACGAAGCACATCTGGCGCTGCATCACCACAGGCATGGCCGGCGCGATCATCGCGGTGGCGTACGGGGAGGTAACGAGGTCCACCTTATCCACGTCCAGCAGCTTGGTGTAGATGCCGGGCACCTGGCCGCCATTGGTCTGGTCGTCGTAGAACACCAACTGCACTGGCCGGCCGAGCAGGCCGCCCTTGGCGTTCACATCCGAAGCCCAGATCTGCTGCGCCGCCAACGCCGCGCGGCCGTTTCCGGCCAAGCCGCCCGACAGCGACATGGACATGCCGATGCGAATGGGGTTGGTGCCCTGGGCAAGGGCCGGGAATGCGCCGGCTAAGGTGCCGGCACTCGCGACGGCACTGGCCATGGTCAACCGACCGAAATCGCGCCTGCTGATGTTTCGCATGGTTTCCTCCCTGTTACCTTCCGGTGGCCCGCTTCTGCGGTGCTTGCCCGGCATCTTACGCTTCCAACGCAAACGATGCGCGGGATCGCGTGCTTCGGTCAATGAGCTGGACACCTCCAAAAACCTCTGGCCCATGGGACGGCAGGCTGATTCAATCCTGATCTGTTGAGCGGAGCAGCGGCGATGGCGGGGCAACTGGGCTTCTTCGACATGTCGGATCGTCTGCGGGAGTTGTCGGCCAAGGGCGATGACC
>CANBNK010000077.1 GCA_947371015.1 Acetobacteraceae bacterium
AGGTCATCGCCCTTGGCCGACAACTCCCGCAGACGATCCGACATGTCGAAGAAGCCCAGTTGCCCCGCCATCGCCGCTGCTCCGCTCAACAGATCAGGATTGAATCAGCCTGCCGTCCCATGGGCCAGAGGTTTTTGGAGGTGTCCAGCCGGCTGCGGAAATTCTACCACGGAAGAGCAACAAAGATCGCAATGGAATCCGTCCGGGCCTTTTCCTGAAACTTCCTGTCGCTCCGCGTCGGCGCCGCGAATCAATGTTGCGGCGTCCGGTGCCGAAAATCGAATTTCCGCAGCCTGCTAGGTGGCGCCCTGGCCACCACCACCTGGCGTGCGCATGGCGAAGGTGTCACCGGGCGCGAGCGGAAAGGGGCCATCCTTGATGTCGCGCCATTCCCCGTTGATGAGGAAGGCGCCGACCCCACCCGCACCGCCGCCGGCCAGGCCATGCGCCGGCACCCGCGTGCGCTCGGCATTCACGCCGATGCTGCACGCCGCCGCCGCCGCCAGCAGCTGGAACGCGGTTTCGGTCCCCTCGCCGCCGCGCATGCGGCCTGCGCCAGCACTGCCGCGGCGCAGGCGCTTGTGCAGCACGCGCACCGGCGCCGACTGCTCCATCACCTCCACAGGCGTGCCCGAGATGTTCGAGGGCCAGCTCGTCGCATCCTGCCCGACCTGGTCGCGCGAGGCGCCCATGCCCCCGTTGAAGAACGCCTTCAGCGTGAACCGCCGTCCCTGCGCGTTGGTACCGCGCAGCAAGAAGCTCCAGATCGGACTGCCTGTACCGGCGATCACCTTCCCCGGTTCCACGTGCTGCAGGGCACGCAGCACGAGCGCGGGCAGGTAGTGCCCGGTCAGCGCACGGTTGCCGCCCGAATAGGGGAACACATTGTTCAGTACGCTGCCCTCGGGCGCCAGCACGCTGAAGGCGCGCTGGCTGCCCGCATTGTTGGGGCTCTCGGGGTCTAGCAGGCACTTCAGCACGTAGCAGGTGAAGGCGTAGGTATAGCACCACGGCACGTTCATCGCCGCGGCCAGCTGCGGGCTGCTGCCGGCGTAGTCCACCACCACGTCGCGGCCATCGGCACGCACGGCACAGCGCAGTTCCAGCGCCTTGCCGTCCATGCCATCGGTCTCCAGCTCGGCCCGCCATTCGCCCTGCGGCCAACGCGCAATCGCCGCGCGCATTGCCGCCTCGGTGCGGTCGAAGCTGGCGCTTGCGAAGGCCTCCAGGTCGGGCAGGTCCCACTCCTCAAGCACCGCTTCCAGCCGCCGCCGCACCAGGTGCAGCGCCGCCATCTGGCCATACAGGTCGCCCATCACCTCCTCGGCCGAGCGCACGTTCTTGCGCAAGATCCGCAGTAGCGATTCATCCAGCACGCCGCCATGCGCCAGCTTCATCGTCGGAATCTGGAAGCCTTCCTCGTACACGTCGGCTATGCGCTGCGCGCCGCTGCGCCCACCGATATCCGGCGCATGCGCGGTGCTGGCAGCAAACGCCACGATCTGCCCGCGATGAAACACCGGCATCGCCACGCTGACATCTGCCAGGTGCCCTGTGCCCCACCAGGGGTCGTTGGTGATGAGGATGTCGCCCGGCGCGATATCGGCGCCGAACTCGGCCCGGAAATGCGCCACCGTGCGGGGCAGCGTGCCGAAGAAGCTCGGGATGCTCTTGTGGCCCTGAGCCAGCAGCGCGCCGTCGGGCGCCGTGATCACCACAGAAAAATCATCGCTCTCCCGTACCACGGTGGAGAACGCGCTGCGCACCAGCGCCGCCGAAGCCTCGTCGACGATGCCGATAAGCCGCCGCCACAGCACTTCGGTGCGGACCGCATCGAAGGCGCCGACCTGCGCGCTGTCGGCCGCCAGTTCCACCACCGCCATACCCAAGGGGCCTATCCGGCACACATCGCCCGCGCCCAGCACCAGGGTCGAGCCAGGCTGCGCCACCAGCGCCGGACCGTGCACCGTCTCGCCCGGCGCCAGCGCGTCCCAGTCCAGCACGCGCGCCTGCACCGGCACGGCGCCCAGCAGCACCGCGCGTTCCGTCGCACCGCCGCCGGCGCCAAGCTCAGCCTGCACCAGCACGGCGGCGCTGCGGTCGGCCAGTTCCACCCGCGCCACCAGGCGCAGGTTCACCAACTCGATCTCGGCCCAGTCGATGGTGCGGGTGAAAATCCGTGTGTATTGCGCGCGGAAGGCGGCAACGACATCAGCGGTATCGGTGCAGGGCCCGGCAGGCAGCGCCACCAGCGTCTCGAACCCCTGCCCGACATAGCGCATGTCGGCGAAGCGCTCCGCCTGCATCGCGCCGGCATCCAGCTGCATCTCCAGCAACTCGGCGCGCGCCTCGGCCTCCAGCGCGGCGAAGCCGGCCTCCACCTCTGCCGCGCCCAGCATGGCCAGGGGCCGCCCGACGAAGCGTACCAGGTCCAGCCGGGCCGGCGCCAGACACAGCCCGATCGCGGAGGCCACGCCGGCCGCCGGCGGGCACAGCATGCGCCGAATGCCCAGCCGCCGCGCCACGCCGCCGCCATGGATCGGCCCACCGCCGCCGGTCACCACCAGCGCCAGCCGCCCCGGGTCCAGCCCGCGTTCGGCTGCGTGCACCCGCGCCGCCGCGGCCATGCTCTCATTCGCCAGGTCGTGCACACCGCGGGCGGTCGCGGTTGCATCCAGCGCCAGCCCCGCCGCCAGCCCACCCAGCGCGCGCTGCGTCGCCTCGCTGTCCAGCCGCATCGTGCCACCGGCGAACCACCCGGCGTCCAGCAGCCCCAGCGCCAGGTTGGCGTCGGTCAGCGTCGGCTCGGTACCGCCGCGCGCATAGCAGGCCGGCCCCGGCTCGGAGCCGGCGCTGCGCGGCCCCACCTTCAGCAGCCCCAGCCCGTCGCGCCGCGCGATGCTGCCTCCGCCCGCGCCGATCTCGATCAGGTCCACGGTCGGGATGCGGATCGGCAGGCCGCTGTCGGGCACGAAGCGCTTTTCCCGCGCCGCCTCGAAGGCGTGGGTCACCAGCGGCACGCCGCCTTCCACCGCGCACAGCTTGGCGGTGGTGCCGCCCAGGTCCAGCGCCATCAACTCGGTCTCGCCGGCCAGGGCAGCGAAATACGCCGCCGCCAGCGCCCCCGCCGCCGGCCCCGATTCCAGCAGCCGGATCGGCCGCCGCATCGCCGCCGCCACGGTCGCCAGCCCACCGCTCGACAGCATCACGTAGACCGGCGCGGCAATGCCGCAGCGCGTTGCCATGCCGGCTTCGAAGTCGCGCAGGTAGCGCTCCGCCAGCGGCTGGATGAAGGCGTTGGCCACGGTGGTGGAAAACCGGTCGAACTCGCGGATCTCGTTGGCCACCTGGTGCGAGGCCGAGACCGCCACTCCGGGCAGCGCAGCGCGGATCGCCGCCAGCGCGGTGTCCTCGTTCGTGCCGTTGACGAAGCTGTTGAGGAAGCAAAGCGCCAGGCTCTCGCAGCCCAGCGCCAGCAGCGCGCGCGCCTGCGCCACCGCCTCCTCGGCCTCCACCGGCTGCAGCACCGCGCCATCGGCGGCGACGCGCTCGCCTACCTCAAGCCGATGTTCCGCCGGCACCAGCGGCTGCGGCATGCGGATCTGCAGGTCGTACAACTCGTACTTGCGCTCCCGCCCGATGCCCAGCGCATCGGCGAAGCCCGCGGTGGTGATGAGACCCACCTGCGCGCCCTGCCGCTGCACCAGCGCGTTGGTGAACAGCGTGGTTGCGTGCACCACGCGCCGCACCCGGCCGCGGTCCAGCCCATGCCGCGCGAACAGCGCGTCCAGCCCCTCCGCCACCGCCCTGGTCGGCTCGTTCGGCGTGGTCAGGATCTTGTGCGCCACCACCTGGCGCGTGGCCGTGTCCAGCGCCACCAGGTCGGTGAAGGTGCCGCCGATGTCGATCCCGATGACCAGCCCGTCCATACCGGTTTCCCTCCCGCGCGGGGGCATGCATACTCGCCCCGCCCTGTGCTGAAGGTTGGACATGAACGCCACCCGCCGCAACCTGCTCCTTGCCGCCGCGGCGTTGCCAGCCAGTGCGCGCGCCCAGGCATGGGCGCCCGACCGTGCCATAAGCTTCCTCGGCCCCTTCGCCGCCGGTGGCGCCTTCGACCTGACCCAGCGGGCGCTGGCGCGAGGGCTGGAACCGCTGTTGGGCCAGCCGGTTGCGGTGGTGAACCGCACCGGTGCGGCCGGCACCATCATGCTGGCCGAACTGGCTCGCGCCAGGCCGGATGGACAGACCATCGGCCTGCTCAGCGTGAATACCAACGCCATCGCGCCGCAGATGGTCGATGTCGGCTTCGACCCGGTGGCCGACTTCACGCCCATCCTGACCTATGGTGAGTTCATCACCTTCGTCGCCGTCGCCCGCAACGCGCCCTTCGCCGGGCTGAAGGACCTGGCCAGCTTCGCCCGGCGCGAACCCGGCAGGCTCACCATCGGCGTCTCCGCCATCGGCTCCAACGCGCACCTCAACATGGCGCGGCTGATGGCGGAAGAGAATGTCGAGGTCACCTTCGTCCCCTTCACCGGCGGCGCCCCGGCGACCACGGCGCTGCTCGGCGGGCACATCCTCTGCGCGGTCGTCTCGGGCGAGATCCTGCCCAGCGTGCGGGACGGCACGCTGCGCCTGCTGGCCACGCTCAACGAACCCAAGCTGGCCGAATTCCCTGACGTGCCAAACCTGCTGGAACTCGGCTATCGCTGGACCTCCAAGCCCTGGCTCGGCCTGGGTGGCCCGCGCGGCCTGGCTGCGCCGGTTGTGGCGCGCTACCAGGTTGCCGTGGGGGAGGTGGCGGCCAGCGCACCCTTCGCCAAGGTGATGCTCGACCTCGCCATCCTGCCGGTGGCACTCGGCCCGGCGGAGACCGCGCGGCTGATGGCCGAGAGCCTGGCCGAGCATGAACGCATCGCCCGTGCCATCAAGGTCGGCCGCTTCGCGCGCGGCTGAAGAGAGGCCCATGCAACGCTGCAGCCTGCTCGCCCTACCGGCCCTGGCCGCCTCGCCCGCCCGCGCCCAGGCGGCCTATCCCAGCCGGCCTATGACCATCACGCTCGGCTACGCCGCCGGCGGTGCCGGCGATGTCACCACCCGCTGTCGCCGCAGATCATCTTCGGCCTTGCTGGGCCGGCCAGACTGCCGGCCGAGGTGGTGGCGAAGTAGGAAGCCATGCTGCGCGGCATTATGGCCACCCCGGCCTGGGCCGAACTGATGCAGCGCTACAAGGCCACCTCCGCCTTCCTCGACAGCGCCGAATTCTCGCGCCGCGCGTTGCACGCGCATTACGAGATCGGCCGCCTCACCCGCGACCTTGGATTCAGGACCTGACCGCCATGTGGCAAGCCAAGCAGATCATCCAGAATGGCCGGCTGATGCCCTGGGACGAGGCGCGGCTGCACCCGCTTTCGGTTGCCGTGGCCTACGCCTGCTGCGTGTTCGAGGGCATGCGCGCCTATCGCCACCCCGAAACTAGTAAGCTCAGCGTCTTCCGCATGGAGGAGCACCTGGACAGGCTGGAACAGGGCATCAAGATCATGCGCCTGCACCCCGCGCCGACGCGGGCGCAACTGCGGGAGGACGTGTTGCGTGTGCTGCACGCGAACGAACCCGATGACGACGCCTATCTGCGCCTGATGGTCTACATCGAAGCGATGGGCAGCATGGCCAGCACCGGCCCGGTGGGCTGGACCGCCGCCGCCGTGCCGCGCGAACGCAGCGAGAAGTTCCGCACCGGCTTCGCCGTCGGCGTCTCCTCCTGGGCGCGCATCGCCGACAACGCGTCCCCGCCGCGGGTCAAGGCCACCGCCAACTACCATGCCGGCCGTCTGGCCACGCTGCAGGCCAAGGCGGATGGGTACGACAACGCCATCATCCTGACCGCCGTCGGCAAGGTCAGCGAACTTCCGGGCGCCTGCCTGTTCCTGCTGCGCGGCGGCAAGCTGGTCACCCCCGGCGTGACCAGCGACATCCTGGAAAGCGTGACGCGCGATACGCTGATCGTCCTGGCGACCGAGCTGGGCTTCGCGGTGGAGCAGCGTCAGGTCGACCGCACCGAACTGTACTGCGCCGAGGAAGTGTTCCTGTGCGGCACTGGCCAGGAACTGGTGCCTATCATCAGCGTCGACCGGCTGCCGGTCGGCGAGGGCAAGCCTGGCCCGGTCGCATTGCGCCTGCAACAGCGCTACGAAAGCGTTGTCCGCGGCACCACGCCCGACCATGCGGAATGGCGCACGCCAGTCTAGGTTCTGTAGATACTTACCGCAGCCACAGCACTGTTGCGGCGAGCGTGACGATGGCGAGGTAGTTCCTCGCGGTCTTCTCGAAGCGGGTTGCGATGCGCCGGGACTGCCTCAGCTTAGAGAAGCAGTATCCGATCAGATGGCACTGTGCGGAGAGGTGCTTGTCCAGCGGGCACCTTCGCCACCGCGTTCCGCAGCGTCGGCTTCATGGGCAAGCTGCTGGCCGAGGCGATGAAGGAGGTCGCCCCCGGCCCGCCTGAGGCGCTGCGCTCCAGCGGCGCGGCCTCGGGCAGCGTGGTGCTGAAGGGCCTGTGGCCGCAGGTGCAGGCGGCCTTCTGGGGCACCGCGCTGTTCCGCTGGGACATCAACGTGCGGGAAAGCGCAGTGGTGGGCGCCGGTGGCATCGGCGTGGTGCTGGACGACGCCATCAATCTCTTCCAGTGGGACCGAGTGGCCATCATCCTGTTGGCGGTGCTGGCCGAGGTGCTCGTCACCCGCATCCGCGCCCGGCTGCTCTGACAGGCGGGCCTGTTATCGGCCGCGCATGACGGGCCGGGCCTCCCCGGGTCCGGCCGTGCCCGCGAGCCCCGATGGCCTCGCTGAGCTTGCATCGGCGCTACCGGCGGGCTTCTTGCTGAACCGCGCACAATCTTGCCGGAGTCTGCCATGACCGCTGCCTTTCCCCAGCCATTGGACGGTGTGGTCACGCCACGCTTCGCCGGCCCGGTCACGTTCATGCGCCTGCCGCAGATCGAGGACGCCACCCAGTTGGACATCGCGCTGCTCGGCGTGCCGTTCGACCTCGGCACCACCAACCGGGCCGGCGCGCGGCATGGCCCGCGCGAAATCCGCAACATGTCCGCCATCATCCGCCGGGTTCACCCGGTGACGCGGGTGGAGCCGTGCCGGCTGTGCCGCGTGGCCGATGCCGGCGACACACCGACCAACCCGGCCGACCTGATGCATTCCCTGCAACTGATCGAGGACCGGGTGGCAGAAATCCGCGCCGCCGGGGCCTGGACGCTCTCGCTGGGCGGCGACCACCTGATCTCGTTGCCCATCCTGCGCGGCATCGCCCGCGCCACGCCGGGCTTCCAGCCGCTTGGCTTAGTGCATTTCGACGCGCATTCCGATACCAACGACACCTACTTCGGCGGCATGCGCTACACCCATGGCACGCCGTTCCGCCGCGCCATCGAGGAAGGGCTGCTGGACCCGAAGCGCATCGTGCAGATCGGTATCCGCGGTTCGCTGTTCGACCCCGAGGATATGGTCTGGGCTGCCGAGCAGGGCGTGCGGATCATCAGGATCGAGGAGTTCGAAGCGCTGGGCGTGGACGCTACCATCGCCGAGGCGCGGCGCGTAGTGGGCGATGGCCCGACCTACCTGACCTTCGATGTGGACAGCCTGGACCCCGCCTTCGCCCCGGGCACCGGCACGCCCGAGATTGGCGGCCTGACCCCGCGCGAGGCACAGCGGATGCTGCGCGGCCTGCGCGGGCTGAACCTGGTGGGGGCCGATGTGGTGGAGGTGGCGCCACCGTTCGACCAGTCAGGCGGCACCGCGCTGATCGGTGCTAACATGATGTTCGAGATCCTCTGCCTGCTGGCGGAGGCGCGTGTTGCCTCGCGCTGAAGCTGGCGCGGTTGTTGCGTGGCCCCGGTGGGGGCGGACCCCGAGGAGTGAAAGCGTGCGTATCCTGCTGGCCTGGCTGCTCCTTAACGTCTTTGTCCTGCCTACGGCCTGGGCACAGTCCACCATCACCATCGTGGTCAACTTCGGCGCTGGCGGCAGTGCGGACCGCATGGCACGGCTGGTGGCACCGGAAATGACGGATGCACTGGGCATTCAGGTGGTGGTGAAGAACACCACCGGCGCGGCTGGCGCCATCGGCGCGGCGGAAGTGGCCCGCGCCCGGCCGGATGCTGGCACCCTGCTGCTGACCACCACCGGCCCGATGGCGATCCAGCCGCATTTCCGCAGCGACCTGCCCTACAAGCTCAGCGACTTCGCCCCGGTCTGCCTGCTGGGCGATGCGCCGGTGATGATGATGGCCGCCCCGGCCAGCGGGCTGCGCAACGTGGCCGATGTGGTGGCCCGAGTCCGCCAGCGGAACGGCGGCTTCAACTACGGCTCGGCCGGGCCGGGCTCGATCCCGCATGTGGTCATGGCGGCGCTGGCGCTGCGCGCGGGCGTGCCGATGACGCATGTGCCGTTCCGCGGCTCCGCGGAGGCGATCATCGCCCTACTGCGCGACGATGTTTCCATCTATGCCGACCTGCCGGGCGGGTTGCGGCAGAACAACCTGGTGCCGGTGGGCGTCATGGCTGCCGCGCGCACCGCCGAGTTCCCGGAGACGCCGACGCTGCGCGAGCAGGGCTTCGACCTGGTCTATTCCATCTGGGGCGGGCTCTACGCCCCGGCCGGATCGCCGCAGCCCACGCTGGACCGGCTTGAGGCCGCCTGCGCCCGCGCCCTGCAGGCCCGCCCGGTGGTCGAGGGTTTCGAGCGCATTGCCACGCCCATCACCTTCCGTGGTCAGCGCGACTTCGCGGCCTTCCAGGCCGCGGAGGTGGAGAAGTTCCGCAGCGTGGTTCAGGCCGCCGGTATCCGCCCCGGCGACTGAGCGGCGCGGAAGCGTACGACAAAGTCCTGCTGCGCCGGCGTTTCCGGGTGCGAGCCGGCCGCCACTACCTGGGCGTCCGCTTCGGCTTGTGGCACTCCAATAAGGTGCAGCAGGCAGAGCGCGGCGCCGCCAGTTCGGCCGATGCCGGCAGCACAATGCAGCAGCACCGCCTCACCCGCCTGCAGCGCATGCCCCCCGGCGGCCAGGAAATGCGCGAAGCTGTAAGCGTCGTCCGGCGTGCCGAAATCAGCGACGGCATGAGCCTGCCAGCGCGGCCGCAGCGTGCCGGCCTTGAGCGCCGCGGCGTAGTCAGGTGACTTGGCGGCGATCTCTTCCGGCCCTGTCAGGCACAGGATGAGGCCGACGCGGCGCCGCTCAACGGCGTCCTGGAACTCGGCCCAAGGTGCCAGTCGCCCGGGCATGGAACTCAACAGCAGCATGCCGGGCACGCGTGATCCCCAGGACAACTGCCGCAGCAACGGCGAGGGTGCGGCCTGAGCCAAGACGAGCTCCTCCATGAGCGAGTAAGTAAACCGACGATACGCAAAGCGTCGGCCGGCTGCACGTATGCTGTACATGGAAAAATCCTCGTGCGCGGCTCCAGCGGGCCAATTCAGCAGGTTAGCATCTCCGTTGGTCCGAATTCCCCCCAACTCGGTGGTCATTCTTGGGGGTCACGGGGGCATTGGGTCCTCGATGGTGAGGGCTGGCGGCGCAGCCGCTCGACCGTCTTGTCGTAGTGCCCTATCGCCGCCACCGTCTCGGTGCTGGCATAGGCGCGGGCGGTCGTCTCGATCGAGCGGTGGCCCGGCGCCCGGCGCATCAGGTCATAGCTGCCGGGTTCCGCCTCCAGCTGCAGCATGGCGCGCCGTGACGACGGGGGTCGGTTTGCTTGCTCCGTGGCGCCGCGGTCCGGCGGAGGTCGCCCCAGCCGGGGAGTATCGGCGAGGCCCAGCTAATACAGCGTGTCGTACAACCTTTGATTGAAGAAGTGCCGTTCAAATTCCCGGGATTGGACATTCGGCGCCGTAACTTCGCAATCTTTAGCATAGATTAACGTCAACAGTGGTCCGCCCGCCCCTTGCTGAGGCCTGCACCATACTTGAAGACTGCGTCCCCCAGCCCGTGTAGACCCTGTTCGGCGCCACGATCGCAGGCACCATCGCCGGCATCAGCCCGCATGACTGGTGGGCCGACAGCAACGGCCTGTTCCACACCGATACCGATCTTATACCAAGAAGACGAAGTTCCGACCTGTGGCCCGCCGCTTGCTGGCCGAGCCGCCGAATGGCGGCCGCGGCTTATGCCGCGTCACGCGTCAGCGTGCCGTCGCACGACGCCAAGGGCCGCGGAGGCGGCCCGCCCGGCGACTGAGGGCGCGCGAAGGTGAAACCTTCGCGCGCTTGGTATTACCGCCGAATGGAAGGACCTGTACCAGCAGTTGCTGGCCGGCACCGCGCTGACCGCGATCCAGCATCTGGAAGCGAATGCCGAGGCGGTGTTCGAGAATACCAAGATCGCAACCCTCAGCGACGCCATCCAGGCGCGCGACCGGGAGGACGCCCAGCGCGAGTTCGACGCGATTGCCGCGGCGATGACCAGGCTGGGCATGGATGGCACCCGCCCGCTGACGGTGCAGGACTACCTGGCCATCGGCCGCACCATAAAGTCCGACGCCACGCTGCAGGAACTGGGCATCCAGGGGCACGGCCTGAACAGCCCGCCGCTGGCGCGCTACAGTGGCTCTACGAACGACTTCCAGAACGGGGTGGACAGCACCACGCTGTTCATCGGCGCCGGGCTGGACAGCAACGAGAACGCGCTGCGCAACTTCTTCGACGACGTCATCGTCAGCCATCTGCCCTACCCGGTGGTGGCGCAGGACGGCCACCTGGAGCAGCTGAACCAGAACGCCAACTCCGAGGATGTGGTCAAGCTCTCGGTCGGCGCGCTGAATGATGCGATGTTCTGGAAGGTTTGAACGGCGAAGGACTTTTCCGCCACGCCGGGCACCGCCAGCGCTCTGCCGAGCGCGCCGCCGGATGCCGGGCTGGTCGCGCCCAAGGGCAGCCAGCTGTCGCTGTTCGGCGACATCATCGCCAGCAAGGTGATGCTGCCCGCCGGGCTGACCGCCAGCCACACCTGGAGCGCCGACAGCACCAGCCTGTACCACACCAATATCAACCTGGCGGCGGAATGGGTCGGCTACTACAAGACCATCCTGGCCGACGGCGGCGACGCGCTGACCGCGATCCAGCGCGCCGAGGGCAATGCCCAGGCAGTGTTCGAGAACACCGGCGTCAACGCCATCATCAAGGCCGATGCGGCGGCGGCGAAGATGTACCGCGAGGATGTGCAGCGCGAGCTGGACGCGGTGGCCGCCGCCGGCGCCAGCATCGGCTGGAACGGCCACGCCGACCTGACAGTGGAGACGTATCGGGCGCTGGAGCACGCGCTGCAGAACAATCCCTCCCTGCTGGAGCTGGCCTTGCAGGGCCATGGCCTGAACAGCCCATCCAACCCGCGCTACAACGGCTTCACCTGCGACGTGCAGGACCGTATCGACCACATCACGCTGTTCATCGGCGGCGGGGTGAACACCGGTGAATTCGCGCTCGGCGACCTCATGGATGACAGCATCCTGAGCCACCTGGCCTTCCCGGTGGTGGCGCAGAATGGCGAACTGCAGCAGCTGAACCAGAACGGCCAGGCCGAGAACACCCTGTACGAGGCGATCGACGCGCCGAACACCAGCTGGCTGCACGAGGTCTATACCGCGGCCGATTTCTACGTGCTGGGCACCGGCGCGGTTGCCGTGAAGGGCAACTTCATCGGCTATTTCGGCGCGGACTCGCCCAGGGTGCTGAAGGCCGGCGCGCGTACCTGGGTGGCTGGCAGCGACGGGCTGTACCACACCGGCGCCGACCTCGGCGCCGAATGGCTGAAGTACTACAAGGTGATGCTTGCGGGCAAAGGCAGCAGGTTGACCACGATCCATCGGCTGGAGGCGAATGCCGAGGCGGTGTTCGAGAATACCGCCATCGCCACCGCCAGCGCCGCCAAGCAGGTGGCGTACCGCGAGGATGTGCAGCGCGCGCTGGACGCCATGGCCATGGCGCTGAAGCTGAACAGCACGAGCCTGGGGCTGGACCCTCGCGCCCAACTGACCGAGTAGAGCTACCTGGCGCTGTCGCACACCATCCAGGGCGACGTGGTGCTGAACGAGCTATACCTGCAGGGCCACGGACTGGCCGGTGCCGCCGGCACGCGCTACAGCGGTTATGTCAACGACTTCCGCGGCCTGGACAGCCGCATCACCGTGCTGGTGGACTACAGCAACGCGCTGTCCAGCTTCATGGACCACTTCATCATCGGCAACCTGGCCTTCAGTGCTCAGATCTGGAACTGGAACACGGCGCAACTGAACGAGGCGGGAAACATCGAGAGCAACCTGTTCACCGCCGTTGCCCAGCTGAACACCACCATTGGCGGCCGTGTACTGCCGAGCTACGACTTCAGGCACTGAGTCCGGCGAGGGGGCAGGCTGACGGAGCGCCAAGCCCCCGCGTCACCTGAACCGCCGCGCACCGCCACCTGCTTGCAGTAGCCGGAGAGGGCGGTCTGCGGGACGCCTGCCTGAGCGGCCGGCTGGCGATGGCGCTGCAAGGGCGCGGGTAGGCGCCGCGCCCGTGCTGCCCTGCCGCGGCCTGCTACCGCCCGGCGCGCACCAGCTTGCCCGGCAGCGCCCCGGTGTGGACGCCATTCTCAAACACCGGCACGCCGCTGACGATGGTGGCGTCGTAGCCATCCACCCGCTGCACCAGGCGGCGGCCGCCCGCGGGCAGGTCGTAGCGCACTTCCGGAATGTGCAGCCGCATGGCGTCGTAGTTGATGATGTTGATGTCGGCCTTCTTGCCGACTGCCAGCACGCCGCGGTCGTTGAAGCCGAAGAAGGACGCGGTCTCACTGGTCTGCCGCTTGACCATGAACTCCAGCGGCAGCTTCGGCCCGCGATGCCGGTCCCGTGCCCAGTGAGTCAGCATGTAGCTGGGGATGCCAGCATCGATGATCGAGGAGCAATGCGCGCCGCCATCGCCCAGGCCCAGGACCGTCGCCTCATCGGTCAGCATGGCGTGGATGATGTCGTGGTTGTCGGTGTTGTAGCCGACCACCGGGAAGAACAGGAAATGCGCGGGGTCCTCGGCCAGGTAGTCATAGGCCACCTCGTCCGGCGTGCGGCCCTCGCGCACCGCGATGGCGGCGATGCTCTCGCTTTCCGGCGGCTCGTAGTCCGGCGGGTCGCCCAGCTTGAACATCCGGTTCCAGCGGCTGACGATGGTCTGGCGGAACTGCGACAGCCGCCCCAGCAACTCGGCCGAGGGTGCCTCGGCGAGAACCTGCGCCCGCACCGCGGGGTCGCGCATGCGGACCATCCGTTCCGCCACCGGCAGCTTCAGCAGCGCCTGATAGCTGGCGCGGATGCTGAAGGGGTTCAGCGCGGTATCCGCACCCAGCAATACGCCCACCGGCCGGCCGGCGATCTGCGCCGTCACCAGCGCGCCCTGGGCGCGGGCGGCGTGGACGCCCTCCATCAGCCGCTTCCAGCGCACGGTGTCGTTGGGTTGGTCGGTCAGCAGGAACCAGACGGGGCGGCCGGTCTCCTGGCCCAACTGGGTCATCCAGCCGAGTTCATCGGCCTCGATGTCGAAGTCGCTATTCATGCCGAAGGCGCCGTAGCCCACCTCGCCCAGCGCACTGCCGATGCCGAGCAACTCGTCGATATGGCTGAAGCGGGAAGGGACCATGCCGCCGGTCAGCGTCTTGTGGGAATTGGTACGGCTGGTGGTGAAGCCGAAGGCGCCGGCCTTCAGCGCTTCCAGCGTCAGCCGGCGCATCTCGGCGATGTCCTCGCCGGTCGCCGCTTCCAAATTGATGGCGCGCTCACCCATGACGTAGACGCGCAGCGGGTGGTGCGGAAGCTGCGCCGCCACGTCGATGGTGCGCGGTATTTGCTCCAGCGCGTCGAGGAATTGCGGGAAGCTCTCCCAGTTCCACTTCAGCCCCTCGGCCAGCGCGATACCGGGTATCTCCTCCACCGCCTCCATCAGCGCGATCAACTGGGTGTGGTCCGCCTGGCGCACCGGGGCGAAGCCGACGCCGCAATTGCCGAACAGGATGGTGGTGACGCCATGCCATGAGGAAGGCGCGAGGATCGGGTCCCAGGTGGCCTGGCCGTCGTAATGCGTGTGCGCGTCCACCCAGCCTGGCGTCACGATCCGCCCCTCGGCCTTGAACTCCCGCTTGCCCGGCCCTGCCTTGCCGCCAACCTGGCTTATCCGGTCGCCATCGATGGCGAGGTCGCCGACGAAGCCCGTCTGGCCAGTGCCATCGATGATGGTGCCGCCGCGAATGACGATGTCATGCATGAGACCAACCCCGCTTCCTGTTCTTTAGGGTAGATTGAAGGCCGCCGCAGCAGGGCGGTCAACTGCGCGACATTGGCCCGCCGCCATGGCTCCGGCAGCGGGGGGGGGGGGGCAAAACGCCATCTGTCAGCGGGAAGCGCCATGCGCGGACTGCTTGCCTCCAGGGGCTACTACCCGCGCGGCGCCCGCATCGCCGAGAGGGAATGGAGTATCCTCGCCGACCGCGCCCGCTGGAGCACGGCCACCGAGGCCAACACCATCCGTGCCGGATCGTCAGTCGAACTTGTAGTCCCACTTCAGCCAGGCGGCGACGCCGCGGCCCATCACCCATTCCAGGTCCTGGCCCTGCAGCCACGGCAATTCCTCGGTGAAGAAGGTGACGCACTGGCGCCAGCTTATCGGCATGCGGGTGATGTCGGTGCCCCAGAAGAACCGCTGCGGGCCGAAGCTATCAAAAATGCGGTGCAGTCCGTCCTGGATGTTGCGGTATGGGTAGGGCTGGGTGGAGTAGTGCGGCGCGCCGGTCGCCTTCACCGCCACGTTGGGCAGTTTTGCCAACGCGCAGAGCTTGTCGATTTGCGCGAAGGCGGCTTCATCCTGCCCGGTGCGCACCAGGCCGCAATGGTCCAGCACCAGTTGCAGGCCGGGATGCGCCTCGGCGATGCGGCGGAAATCGTCCAGGAACAGCCCGCCCATCATGGCGATGGTCAGCCCCTCGGCCTCGGCGGCGGGCCAGATCCAGTCCAGCGTGCCATCGCGCAGCCAGACCTGCTCATGCTCATGCAGCAGCGCCCAGCGCAGCCCCAGCATGCCCGGCTGATTGCGCCAGCCCTTGATGCGCCCGCGCTGCGTCGGATCGGTCGGCGGGAACTGGCCCATGACGCCGAAGCGGGTGGGGTATTTCGCCGCCGCGGCCACGGCCATGTCATTGGCAGCGGGGTCCCAGGCCAGCGGCGGATGGATCAGCGCCGCATCTACCCCGGCGGCGTCCATGTCGCGCAGCGCCTCCTCGGCGGTGAAGGCGGCGACCTTGCGATGCAGGCCGCTGGGCGCGCCCTTGGACCAGAGATGGATCTGCGCGTCGATGATCTTCATGGCCGTTCTTCCCTCAACCCTGGCCGCTTTCCGCGGCATGCTTGTCGAACATCAGTTTCGCCGCCGAGGCGCGCTTTTCGGTCAGCTGGTCGCGGTGGTCGGTGCACCAGTCGAAGCTCTCGGCGCGCGCTCGGTTGTCGCCGGAGAAATGCGGCATGACGTAGCGGGCGTAGAGCTCGAAGGAGCGCTTGGTCTGCTCGAAATCAGCCCAGTTGTGCGCCTGTTGCAGCATCACGCCGAAATCGCCCTGCTTGGCATAGAGCCGCTCGATCAGCGCAATGGCGTCGTCGGGCGTGCCGATGACGCCGAACTTGTTGTCCACGAACCACTGTGCCGGGTCCACGCCCGCGGGGATGTTGTAGCGCAGCTGGTTGTTGTTCAGGTAGTCGATGTAGCGCGCCAGGCCGAAGCGGACGTTCTCGTAGGCCTTCTCGCGCGTCTCGGCGATGTGCATCGGCCCCACCAGCCGCAGCCGCGCCGGGTCCATCTTGCGGCCCTGCTTGGCCGCGATGTCATTGGCGATTTGCCAGTTGGCCGCCAGCGCGTCGTAGCCGAAGGGGTTGGTGGCGGCGACGCAGATCATCGACAGATCATACTTGCCGGCCAGCCGCCCGCCGGAGGGCGTGACCGAACTGACCACCGCCACTTCCGGATACGGCTTGGTGTAGGGCGGCAGGTGGGCGCGGGCGTTGACGTAGGTGTACCAGTCGGTCTTCTCGGTGACGTATTCGCCGTTGAAGAAGCGCAGGATCACGTCCAGCGCCTCGGCCATGCGGTCGCGCTGGGTGTCGGGGTCGATGCCCAGCATCAGCGCGTCGGAGGCCAGCAGCCCGGGCCCGGCACCGAACATGATGCGGCCCTTGGTCATGTGGTCCAGCTGGATGATGCGGTTCGCGACCATCAGCGGGTTGTGGTAGGGCAGGGAGATGACGCCGGTACCGAAGCGGATATGCCGCGTACGTTCCGCCGCCACGGCGATGAACAGCTCCGGCGAGCTGATGATCTCCCAGCCGGCCGAATGATGCTCGCCGATCCAGGCCTCATGGAAGCCCAGCTTGTCCAGGTAGCACATCAGCTCCAGGTCGCGGTCGAGGCAGGCGGTCGGGTTCTCTTCCATCGGGTGGAAGGGCGGCAGGAAGATACCGTGGCGCAGCGGAATGCGGGACATGGACTGTTTCTCTCCGGATCTTTCCCAGCATGCGGCCGGGATGCCGGCATGCTGTCAAGTCAGCCCTCCAGCGCGTCCAGCACGGCCTGGCCCATCGCCGCGGTCGAAGCGCGCGCCAGGCCGGGGGTGGCGATATCGCCGGTGCGGGAGCGGCCCAGTGCCGTGCCGACAGCCGCCTCCAGCAGGGCAGCGTCGTCCTCGCGCCACAGCCCGTGGCGCAGCGCCATGGCCAGGCTGAGGATGGCGCCCAGCGGGTTGGCGATGCCCTTGCCGGCGATGTGGGGCGCACTGCCATGCACGGGTTCGAACAGCGCATGCCGCCGCCCCAGCGCATCCGGCGCGCTGAGCGAGGCCGAGGGCGGCATGCCGAGCGAGCCGGTGATCATCGCGGCGCAGTCCGAGAGGATGTCGCCGAAGATGTTGTAACCCGCGGGGAGCAGCGTGGAGCAGTTCACGCAGTTGGTGGAACGGGACCACGGCGCTCTCGGGCGCGTGGTGCGGGCCGGGGGCATGGCGGTGAACTGAGCGGACCCGCCGGTCGGCGCAACGCCAGGGATGATTGCAGTGGCGGACCAAGGGAGGGCGCCGCACCCCATTGCATCGAGGTTCGGCACAAGCCGAAGCGTGGCCCGCAGCTGCAATGCCTTGCCAACAACGTCCCGCCAGCCCCGAGGCGCGGCACGGTGGGCCGGCACCTCCCTGCCCATGTTGGGGCTGCGTTGCGCTCGCCGCAAACATCCATATGATTGGACCATCAACGTGGGCCGGCTGCCGGCAACGGCGCCCCGACAACCACGGCAGGAGGAAACCAGTGATCCGTCACGCATGCCGGCTCGTGCTCGGCCTTGCCCTCGTCGCCGGCTTCGGCCTGTGCGGGGCCAGGGCGCAGGATGCCTTCCCCACCCGTACGCTCTCGCTGGTCACGCCCTATGCGCCCGGTGGCGGCAGTGACCTGGTCACCCGCGTGCTGGCCGAGGCGCTGCGCCGCCAGCTCGGCCAGACCGTCGCAGTGCAGAATGTCAGTGGCGGCGGCGGCAATATCGGCGTGCAGCAGGTGGCCCGCGCGGCGCCGGATGGCTACACCCTGCTGCTGCACCATATCGGCATGGCCACCGCCCCGGCGCTGTTCGCCAATCCGGGCTTCGACCCGGTCGCCAGCTTCGAGCAGATCGGCCTGTTCGCCGACATGCCGATGCTGCTGGTCGGCAACAAGGACGTGCCGGCCACCACCATGGCGGAACTGCTGGCCTGGGTGCGGACGCAGCGTGAGGCCGTCACCTTCGCCTCCTCCGGCCAGGGCAGCGCCACCCATCTCTGCGCCATCCTGTTTCAGCAGTTGGCCGGCACCAACGTGACCATGGTGCAGTATCGCGGCGCCGCTCCGGCACTGGCGGATCTGCAGGGCGGCCGGGTGAACCTGCTGTGCGACGTCACCGCGGGCATCGTGCCCTATGTGCAGTCCGGCGCGGTCAAGGGTTTCGTGCTGACCGGCACCCGCCGGCTGGACAGCCTGCCCAACCTGCCCACCACGGCGGAGCTTGGGTTGCAGGAGATGGACATCAGCGCCTGGTTCGGCCTCTACGCCCCGGCAGGCACGCCGCGCCCGGTGGTGGAACGCCTGGCCGCCGCGCTGCAGGGCGCCACGCGGGACCCGGAGACCCGCGCCAAGCTGGCGGGCATGGAGACCCTGGTGTTCGATGCCGGCCAGGCGACGCCGGCGGCGCATCGCGCCCGGCTGGTGGCGCAGGTGGCGCAGTGGCGCCAGGTGATCAGCACCGCCGGCATTCCGGTGAACTGAGCATGCGGCCTGACGCCCTGGCCCTGGTCCGCACCGCCGCGCCGCTGTACCGCGACGTGGCGGTGGCGCTGGAACGCGCGATCCGCGAGGGCGCCTGGAAGCCCGGCGAACAGATCCCGACCGAACCGGAGCTGGAGCGCCGCTTCGGCGCCAGCCGCGGCACCATCCGCCAGGCCATCGGCGAGCTGGTGCAGGCAGGCTGGCTGCACCGCCAGGCCGGGCGCGGCACCTTCGTGCTGGGGCCTTCCTTCGAGAGCCTGGAGCGCTTTTTCCGCTACGAGGCGATGCCCGGCGGCGCGCCGTTGATGCCGCGCAACCGCGTGCTGGGCCAGGCCCTGCTGCTGGCTGATGCCGATACCGCCGCCGCCTTCGGCATTGACCAGGGCGAGCAGGTGGCCTGGGTGCGCCGGCTGCGCTGCGACGGCGACCAGCCCTTCCTGCTGGTGGACAGCTACTTCCCCATGCCGGTCTGGCACATCGTGCAGGGCGCCGACTTCAGCCACCACCCGCTCTACGACCTGTTCAAGAACCAGTACGGCCAGTTCGTCGTCGCCGCCGAGGAGTTCCTCCGCGCCGACCTGGCCGCGCCGGCGGAGGCCGCGCTGCTCGGCATCGAGGCCGCCGCCCCGGTCATCCGGATCGAGCGCACCGCCCGCAGCTTCGCGGAGCGACCCATCGAGTATCGCCGCGCCACCGGCCGCGCCGACCGCTTCCGCTACCACGTACGCCTGCGCTGAACCCGAGAAGGAAACGCCATGCAGATCGAAAAGGCCTCGCCCAATGTGGGCGCCATCGTCACCGGGCTGGACCTGCCGCGCATGACCGAGACGGAATGGCACCAGCTCTACCAGGCCTGGCTGGACCACCAGGTGCTGGTGGTGCGAGAGCAGAATCTGACCATTCCGGATTTCCTCGGCGTGGCCGAGCGCTTCGGCAAGCTGACGCCGCACCGGGTGCTGCGCACGCGGGACCCTGACTACCCGGCGCTGACCCGCATGGGCGTCAACACGCGCAAGCCGGATGGCAAGGTGGACCAGGCAGTCTACGCCCGCGGCCAGGGGTGGCACACCGATGGCCCGTGGGAGGTCCGTGGCGTCTCCAAGGCGACGCAGCTCTATGGGCTGGAAATCCCGAGCATCGGCGGTGACACTTGGTTCGCCAACATGTACGCCAGCCACGACGCGCTGCCCGAAGCCCGGCGCCAGCGGTTGCAGGGTGTGCAGGCCGAATACGTCTATGGCGGGCGGGACCGGTTGGGCGTGGACCTGCTGGACGCGGGCGACCGCGACGCCCCGCCGGTGTGCTGGCCGGTGCTGCGCGTGCATCCGGAAACCGGCCGCACGTCGCTCTACTTCAACCCCTACCACTTCCTGCGCTTCACCGGCATGGCGGAGGCCGAGGGCAATGCGCTGTTCGACGAGTTGCGCGCGCGGATGATCCAGCCGGATGCCGAGTACCACCACAAGTGGCACCGGCATGACTACGTGATCTGGGATAATCGCTGCTCCAACCATGCGGCGGCGGGTGGCTACCCCATCGACCAGCCGCGCATCCATTGGCGCGCGACCATCCTGGAATAGGGCCGCTTCGCGCCCAGCCGCCGAGATCACCGAGCGCTTCGGCGAAGCGCTGCGTCTGGTGGGGCTATGGGTATTGGCGGCGCGGCGGCCAGCCGCCCATTCGGTTCCGGCCACCGGGAATGAGAAAAGCTGATCACCCTGCCGGCAATTCACCGCCACAAGTCCCAGGTGGGTGAGATGCCCTGATACTGGGGGGCGGCAGGCCTCCCTTTGGGGAGTTCCCCCTGAAACGGCCTCACGCATTCGTGATGCTGCCTTAGTGCATTGAGATCGCTGAAAACCTAGTGGCGGCAGCCGCAGGCGCGGCCGTCGCAGCACTGCGCCCCGACACCAGCGGATGCTGTCCCGGGGCCCAGAGGGATCGTGCCACATGGCCATCTTTACCACCATCGACACCACCACCGACCCGAATGCCATCGCGCAGGCGCTGATGCCTGTTGAAGCCGGCATCAGCATCGACAGCAGCAGCCTGGTGCCGGCGGCAACGACACGATCGATGGCCTTGGCGGCAATGACAGCCTGCTGGGCAGCGCGGGCAATGACAGCCTCATGGGCGGCAAGGATGTGGACACCCTGCTGGGCGGCGATGGCAACGACCGCCTGGTGGTCTCGGGCAGCGACAGCGGCACCGATACGATGAACTGTGGCGCCGGTTCCGATACACTGGTCGTAGCCGGCAAGCTCGCGGTGACGCTGGTTGGCTTCAATGCCCTGGCCTTCTCCATCGAGGGCTGGGAAGGCAACGGTGCCGGCGTCATCGGCACCGCGGTAGCCGAGGCCTTTGACCTGTCGGGCATCGCCGCCTTCAGCGGCACCGGGCTCGGCGTCCTGGATGCCGGCAGCGGCGCGGACACGGTCATCGGCAGCGGTTTCGCCGAGGACCTGCGCGGCGCCGCTGGCAACGACATCATCCGCGCCGGTTCCGGCAATGACACGGTGGATGGCGGCGTCGGCAACGACCTGCTGCAGGGTGGGACGGGGGCGACACCTCTATCTTCAACAAGGGCAAAGGCCAGGACATCATCAGTGACTTCGTGGCCGGGACGAAAGCGGGGCACGATGTCATCGACATCAGCGCGAGCATCTTCGCCAACTATGCGGCGCTGCAGGCGGGGATGACGCAGGTGCGGACGGATGTGGTGCAGGCATCGGGCACCGACGCCACCACCTTCAAGGCGGTGGCGGTGGTCAACCTGGTGGCCGCCGACGTCATTTTCCACTGACCAGGGAGGCGATGCCGGTCAGCCCGTGCGGGCCGGCCGGCATATGGCTCTCCAGGCCATGCTTGGCCATGCGATAGCGCAGCGTATCGCGGCTGATGCCCAGGTTGCGGGCGGCACGGGTTACATTGCCACCCGCCTGGCTCAAGGCCTGCTGGATGGAACGCCGTTCCAGCGCCGGCAGCGTGCTGGCCTCACCCGGCATCGAGACCTCCGCCTGCGCCGCGCCCTGGGCCAGGCCGTCAAGCTGGGCCAGGCCGACGCGATTATCCTGCTCTGCCGCCAGCACCGCCTGCTCCATGGTGTTGCGCAGTTCGCGCACATTGCCCGGCCAGGCGTGGCGCATCAGGGCCGCCTTGGCTTCGCCGGTAAGGTGCAGGCCCGCCCGGCCGTAGCGCCGGCCTGCCGCGGCCAGGAAGCTCTCGGCCAGCAGCAGCACATCGGCATCCCGCTCCCGCAGCGTGGGCACGTGCAGGGTCACCACCGAGAGCCGATAATACAGGTCGGCGCGGAAGCGGCCCTCCCGTACCAGCTGCTCCAGCGGTTGGTGGGTGGCGGTGATGAAGCGGACATCCACCTGCTGTTCCTTCACGCTGCCCAGCCGGCGCAGCGTGCGGTCCTCCAGCAGCTTCAGCAGCTTGACCTGGGCGCCCGCTTCCAGGTCACCGATCTCGTCGAGGCACAGCGTGCCGCCCTGGGCCGCTTCCACCAGGCCCTGGCGGCGTTCACGCGCGTCGGTGAAGGCGCCGCGCTCATGCCCGAACAACTCGCCTTCAAGCAGTTGGGCCGGCAGGGAGGAACAGTTGATCTCCACGAAGAGGCCGTCTCGCCGCGGGCCTTCGAAGTGCACCGTACGCGCCACCAGTTGCTTGCCCGTGCCGGTCTCGCCGCGGACCAGCACGCTCGGTGGGGCGCCATGCTCGATGTTCAACTCGGCCTCACGCAGCTTGGCCTGTTGGCGCAGGACGGTCTGCCGCGCCCGGGCCACGATCCACGTCAGCGCCCCATACAGCAGCAGGGAACTGAGCACGGAGGCGGTCCGGATCAGCCGAACGCCTGGATCAATGGCGCGGAACAAGGCGTCCGGCAGGCGGTAGATCTCCACCGCGCCGATGACCCGCTGACGATCCTGGTCCCACACCGGCAGATAGACGTCCAGGAAGCGGCCGCCGGCGGCATGGGTCTCCAGCGCCACGTGTTCGGCCTTGGTCATGCCCTCGGTGGTGCCGCTTTCCACCACGACCCGGCCGCGCAGCGCACGGCCCAATTCCTTGTTGTCGTCGAAGCGCCGGCCGATCAGCGTCGCGTCGGTCGACCACAGGATGGCGCCGTTCGCGTCAAAGACATTCGCCCGCACCACGCCGGGCAGCCGCGCGATGTGGTTGAAGAATGATTCCAGCGGGACCCGCGAACTCTCCTGCGCCGGGTCGACGAAGTAGGTCCAGGTCTGTTCAGCGCGCACGATGCCGTCGAGGAACTCCTGACTCACCTCGGCGTCGCGCTCCAGCATGTTCTCGGTCAGGAAGCGGCTGAGCAGCAGGGCGGTCCCCACGCCCGAGACCATGACGCAGGCCAGGCTGAGCATCGTGAACCACCGCACCAGGTTGTAGCCTTCCGGCCGCTGCTGGCGGCCAGTGTCCGGCTGGGGGCGCCACGGCAGCTTGGGCAAATGTCATGGCAGCGCGACCATGTAGGCCGTCGGGCTGATTGCCATACTCTGGGCACCCCTATCGTCAGGGCGGCGCGCAACATAAAACTCTAGCAGGCTGCGGAAATTCGATTTTCGGCACCGGACGCCGCAACATTGATTCGCGGCGCCGACGCGGAGCGACAGGAAGTTTCAGGCAAAGGCCCGGACGGATTCCACTGCGACCTTTGTTGCCCTTCCGCGGTAGAATTTCCGCAGCCTGCTAGGCCCGCGTGCTTCCAACGACGGGTGCTGTCTTACCCGTTAAGTGTCAACGGCAGGGCGGGTCTTCCGCCGCTGACATTCCCGTCATGCGCGGATGCGGCGGATACTGGAGCCGAGGCCTGCGTGCAGATCCTGGCCGCTATGTCCCGAGGTCTCCTGGCCAAGGGCGCTGGCCCAGGCAGCTGGCGTCTAGGGCAGGGGGGGTCATAAGCGTCCAGACATCCCCGGCACCGCGTTGCTGATCCGCCTTGGGGGATCAGCAACGCGCGGCGCAGCCCCTTGGACGCAGCCCGGGACACCCCACGCAGCACCCCGAGGAGTGGCAGACCGGGAAGCCTCTAAGCTGCGGGGCAGGGCTGCGACGCCAGAGAAACGCCGCTGATGATGATTTTTTGAAAGTGGGGTGTTGACCCTTGGGTGCTGTGGGGGTACATCGTGGCCACCGCAGAGACGGCGGGGTTGACGAGAGACGGTTTACCCGTCATCTTCTTCGCCCCGCAGGAAAAGGCGGTGAGATCGCCAAGCGT
>CANBNK010000078.1 GCA_947371015.1 Acetobacteraceae bacterium
CTCCACGATGGCGCTGCCATAGCCCTGCACCGCGATCAGGTCGTCGCCGCCATTGCCCTGCACCTTGAGCACCGAGCCGACCTTGGCGCCAACGGCGGTCAATCGGTTGGCGTCGTCGGTGCCGATCAGCGTCAGGCCCTTGGCTACCAGCCGGGCATGCTCGAAGTGCGCTACCACGGAGGCATTGCTGGTGAAGTTCTGCAGCAGCGTGCCCGCCGCCAAGTCCAGCACCACGCCCAGGTCGGTCACATCGCGCAGGACCTCGATGAAGTCCATGCCGTTGCCGCCATCCAGGATGTCACCCCAGGTGGAGCTGATGACGCTGTCATCGCCGCCGGCGGCGAAGATCGTCTCCGGCGCGCCGCTTGTGGTGGAGGTGTAGTGCTCCGCCAGCTCCGAGCCATTGACCCACTGGAAGCCGAAGGCCCCCACCACGCGGTCGCCGTCCGGCCCATGCAGGGTCAGGCTGTTCGCGGCCAGGTTCACGTCGATGCCCAGCACCGCGGGGGCGTAGCCCGGGATACGCGAGAGGTCGAGCAACTCGCCGGGATAGGGGCCGACATTGGCTTCGCTCAGCCAGGCCAGCACCGTGCCGTCGCTGGGCGCGTAGATGGTGTCGTCGCCGCCGCCGCCGATCAACGTGTCGGTGCCGCCGCCGCCGTCGATCACGTCGTGGCCGGCGCCGCCGGTCAGCAGGTCACTGCCCGCGCCGCCCAGCAGGGTGTCGTTGCCATCGCCGCCGGCCAGCGTGTCGGCGCCGATGCCGCCCATCAGGCTGTCATTGCCCTTGCCGCCGAACAGCCTGAAGTCGGCATCGGCGGCCAGCAGAGTGTCGTTGCCGGCGCTGCCCATGAGGGCCTCGATCTCCAGTAGCGGCGTGGCCAGCAGGCTGCCATCCTCGGCGTGCAGCGTGCGGATTTCCAGCCCGGCCGCCAGCCCGCTGCGGTCGCTCAGATCGGCCAGGTTCAGCCGGATGCCCGCAGCGCCCTCGGCGATGTCCATCTTCTCGAAGGACAGCGTGTCGAAGCCGTCGCCGCCCTCGATCGTGTCGGCGCCGCTGACATGGTAGAACATGTCGTCGCCGGAGCCGCCCTGGAACAGGTGGTGTGCCGCCGCGGTGTCGGAATCGGTCAGCACGTCGTTGTCGTCGCCGCCGCGCAGGGTCTCGCCGGTACCGCTGCCATTGGCGGCGAACAGGCTGTCATTGCCGGCGCCGCCCTCCAGCCGGCTGAGGCCGCCATTGGCCACCAGCAGGTCGTTGCCGTCGCCGGCCAGCAGCGTGTCGTTGCCGCCACCGCCGGCCAGCGTGTCGTCGCCGTCACCGGTGCTCAGGCTCTCGGAGTGGGTGCTGCCGGTAACCAGGTCGTCGCCGGAGCCGGTGATGATGAACTTCAGCGGTACCAGCACGGTCAGGTTGTTGAGCAACCCGCCCACCGATTGGAACGGCTGCGACAGGTCGATATGCGCGCCTTCCACATAGGGGCTGACATCCAGCGTGGTGGCCGAAAAACCGTCGATGACGCCGACGATCTTGTCGTTGGGGCCGGTGATGTTCATCGGCGCGTATTGGCCATGCCAGCCCCAGACCACCGCCAGGTCCACGCCGTGCAGGTCCACCGTGCCAGGATAGCCCATGGCGTTGATGGCCAGCAGGTCGGCCCACATCGGCGTGCGCGGATTGAAGGCGCCGAAATTGGCGTTGCCGTACAACTCGCTGAAGTAGCTCATCAGCGTCAGCGCGCGATTGTCCTCCTGGAATGTCGCGCTGGCTTCATAGCTCGGGGTCACGTCGTCGGTGGCATCGTAGTCGCCCGGGTGCTGCAGGCCCAGCACATGGCCGAGTTCATGCAGGAAGGTGGTGAAGCCATAGCCGCCCAGGTCCAGCCCGGTGAGGAAGGGTGCCTTGCTGACGTTGAACCAGGCATGGCCGTCGTAGTCGGAGATATCGACCCTGCCGCTGGAATTGATCGGAGTGAAGGTGTCCTTGGCCAGGGTGGCGAAGGCGAAGGACGACCCAGAGGTGAAGCCGCCGACCGTCAGCTCCACGCCGCTGGTATCCGCTGTGATGAACCCGTTGTTCATGTCGGCGTCCTGCACCTGCACGAACTTCACATTGGAAAAATCATTCCAGACCGCTGCGGCGGCGTTGAAGGCGTCGATCTGGTAGCCATTGAAGGCCTGGAAGCTGTCGTGGGTAGCGGCGCTGTCCTTGGCGTTGCCGTCCGAGTTGCTGATCAGGAAGCCGTAGTGGATCATGATCGGCTGGAAATCCGGCCCGGTCAGGCCGGAATCCCCGCGCCCTTCTGCCGCTGCCAGTCCGGCCACGCCAACCGACGGCTTGGCGGCAGCGGCGATGATGTACGAAACCGGAACCGTCAACTGCTCGGGAGCTTCACCGCCGTCCGAACTAATTTTATATCGCACTGAATCGGCCACGCCAACCTCCCCGAAGGCAGCGACCGGGCGATGAGGCGCGCCATGGGGCGGCCGGGCTGCTCTCCCGAAACCATAACGGTTTCAGTTGCGCGTGACCGTGAGCATTGCTCAATAGTGACAAATTTCTACGTTGCCGGGGCCGGCGTCAGCCCTTCAGGCGGAACACCGGCAGGCCCAGTTCCGGGTCGGTCGTCTCGTGGAACACGACCTGCACGGCGGCGCCCATCGTCACTGCCTCGGCCGCGCAATCCACTACATTGGACAGCAGGCGCACGCCTTCCGCCAACTCGATGACGGCGACGACATAGGGCGCGTGGTCCTTCCATTCCGGCTGCACCGCACGGCGGACGATGGAGAAGGAAACGACCTTGCCGGCGCCGGCGCAGTCGCGCCAGGTCAATGCTGTGGCGCAGTGCGGGCAGTCGCCGGCGGGCGGCCAGTTCCAACTGCTGCAAGGTTCGCAGAACGGCATCGCCAGGCGGCCGGCGCGCGCGGCAACCCAGTGCGGCCGTGCCTCGCGGTTGCCACGCGGGGCGGAGTGGATCATCGCCATGGTCGTTCAGCCCTTGCCCAGCAGCAGCGTGCCATGGGTGGCGAAGACGCCGCCCATGCCGTGGGTCAGCGTGGTCTCCACGCGCTTTAACTGGCGGTCGCCGGCCTGGCCGCGGAGCTGCACCACCGCCTCCACCAGGTTGGAGATGCCGGCCGCGCGGCCAGGATAGCCGTGGGAGAGCAGCCCGCCATGGATGTTCAGCGGCAGCCGGCCATCCGCGTTGAACTCGCCCGCGCGGAAGGCAGCACCGGCACCGCCCGGCGGTGCCAGGCCCAGCGCCTCGATGTTCATCAGCAGCGCGATGGTGAAGCAGTCATAGACCAGCGCCAGGTCGATATCGCCCGCGCTGCGCCCGGCCTGGGCCAGCGCGTCCCGCAGGGAAGGCCCGGCACCGGAATCGGTCAGCGACGCCGCGGCGGACAGATGCAGCCGCGCGGCGCAGAACCCGGCGCCCAGCACTTTTACCACCGGCTGCCGCAGGTCTTTCGCGCGCGCCAGCGAGGTAACCACCACGGCGGCGCCACCGTCGCTGACAGGCGTGCAGTCCAGCAGGCGCAGCGGGTCGGCGATCATCTGTGTGGCGCGGTAGCTCTCCAGCGTCATCGGCTGGCGCATATGCGCGTTGGGGTGGGCCATGGCGTGGCGCCGGTCATGCATCGCCGCCGCGGCCAGGTCTTCATCCGTGCAGCCGTATTGCTCCATGTAGGCACGGGCGCAGATGCCGAACAGCGATGGCACGGAAGGCCCGTAGGGGCGCTCGATATCCGGATGCACCGGGCCGGCATCCGCCAGCGTGTTGACGTAGGCGTTACGGCTGACAACGCTCAGCGGCATGTCGGCGGAGACCACCAGCACGGTCTTCGCCCGCCCGCCGGCGATCATCATCCGCGCCATGTCGGTCATCACGGCCGGGGCGGCGCCACCGCCTTCCAGCGTCAGCGCGACCGGTGGCGCGATGCCCATGAACTCCGCCAGCGCGGTGGCGTGGATCAGGTAGGGGTCGGAGCGCGGCGACAGCGTGATGATGGCGTCCACATCCCGCGCGTGCAGCCCGGCATCCGCCAGCGCCATGCGCGCCAGCGTACTGTGCAGCCCCATGGGGGTGACGCCGGGCATTTTTCCTTGTGGCAGTTCGGCGATGCCGACAATGGCGCTGTCTGTCATGGGGCCTGCTCGTTGATCAGCCAGCGGGGTTTCCACCCGCCGGCGCCGTAGAGGCGATGGTTCATCTGCTCGGGCGTGCACGCTTCCACGCTGTCCAGCCGCAACTCCACCGCGCCGAAGACCAGGCTGCGGAAGCGGTCGGCGTCCAGCCCTTCCAGCAGATGCCCGCGCACGGTCAGCTTGCCGTGCTCGTCGCCGCGGATGTCGATTTGGTAGCTGTCGCGGGGAAAGCCGTTTTCGATCGCGGCGCGCAGTTCGGCGAGATCGACACGCGCGCCCTTCACTTTAATAAAATCAGCCAGCAGTCGGCGGAAGGGCGGGAATAGCCGCGGCACCGTCAGCCCGCAGCCGGGGCATTCATCAAAGCGCGTGCCGCCATCGATGGTGTCGCCCGACCAGTAGCGGAGAATGACGGTGCCGTGCCAGTCGATGTGACTCCACACCAGCACGCCGCGTTCGCCGGGCTTGGCGGGCAGCTTGGTGTCGGGGTCGATGATCTCGATGAAGTAGTGCTGCGGGTCCACGTGCAGGCCCATGCCTTCGTCGCACTCACGGAACCCGCCGGATTTCAGCTCCGTGCTGGACATGCCCTGCACCAGCCTGGCGCCGGGCGCGCCCAACTGGCGCAGCGCGGTGCGGATGGATGCGGCGTAGCCCTCGCTCAGCGCTTCGGCTGAAGCGGAGAGCAGTTGCAGCGCGGGCAGCCCGGCGATCTTCCCTTCTGCCTGCAGGGCCACGGCGGTTTCCAGCCAATTCACCAGGTAGCTGGACGTGCCGTACAGCGCCTGCGTGCCGTCCTTCGCCGCTACCAGCACCTGGTTCTCGGTGGAGACGGTGCGGCCGCCCATCATGGCGCGCAGCGGTTGGCCGTTCAGGATCGGCACCAGCAGGTTGCCGTAGAAGCCCAGATGCTCGCCGGCTGGCAGCAGCGACATGAAGCGCTGTTCCGGCGACCAGCCGACCATGTTGTGGTGGAACAGCGCACACCGCTTGAACGGGCCGTGCAGGTCCGACAGCGTATAGACCGACTGCGCGGCATTGCCCGTGGTGCCGCCGGTGCGAGTGTACAAAATCGGCTGCCAGTCATGCAGGAAGGCACGATGGGTCCGTTCCTCTAGGCTGGTCGGCGGCTCGATATCGCCGGCTTCCTCGGCCATGCGCGTGGCCTGCCGCGCGTACTGCGCCAGCGACGCGGCGTCGATCGCCTCGGTGCGCGGGTCGGCTGGGCGGCCGGGGTAGTTGGGCTGCAGCACGAAGTCGGCGGCGTGGTCGCGCAACTCGTCCTTGCTGGTGAAGGGCACCTTCGCCGCCCAATCGGCCTCGCTGGCGATGTCTGTCGCGTGCAGCCCCAGTTCGGCGAAGCGCGCACGATAGAACGGCGAATAGCGCAGCACGTCCCGCCCCAGGAATGCCCGCAACCTGGAAAAACTCTCGGCACGCTGGGCCTCGGGCGCAACGCCGCGGCAGCGCAGCGCGCTCATGCCGCGAACCGGTTGCGCGGGCGCGGCAGGCCGAGGTGGTCGCGCAGCGTGCGGGTTTCGTATTCGGTACGCATCAGGCCTCGCCGTTGCAGTTCAGGGACCACCATCGTGCAGAAATCATCGAAGCCACCGGGGAAGTAGCTGCCCTGGATGATGAAGCCGTCGCAGGCCTCGGCTTCCACCCAGGCCTGCATCATGTCCGCCACCTGGGTCGGCGTGCCGATGACCTGGGCACTGCCACGAGACCCCGCGTAACGCTCATACAACTGCCGCAGCGACAGGTTCTCCCGCGTCACCAGCGCGCGCATCGCCGCCAGGCGGGAAGGCGACATCACGCTCGCGGTCGGGATGCGCTCCCACGGGATCGGTCCATCCAGCGGCAGGTCCGAAAGGTCGGCGCCGCCGAGTTCCACGCTGACCAATTCGCGGCCGACATCCGGGTGGATCAGCGATTGGATATAGGCGAATTTTTCGCGCGCTTCGCTTTCGGTCGCGGCCACTGTCACGTTCAACCCGGCGGCCATCTTCAACTCATCCGGCGCGCGGCCATACTTGGCCATGCGGGATTTCACGTCGGCGTAGAAGCCCTGCGCGTCCTGCATCCGCGACTTGGATTGGAACACCACTTCCGCGGTCTCGGCGGCCAGCTCCATGCCGTCCTCGCTGGCGCCGGCCTGGGCGATGACCGGGTGGCCCTGCGGCGGCCTGGCCAGGTTCAGCGGGCCGCGCACCTTGAAGAACTTTCCTTCGTGGTCCAGCCGATGCAGCTTCGCCGGGTCGAAGTAGCGGCCAGTGGCACGGTCGCGCAGGAAGGCATCGTCCTCCCAACTGTCCCACAGCCCCTTCACCACCTGCACGAACTCGCGCGCGCGGGTGTAGCGGTCCGCCACATCGTAATGGTCGTCGCGGTTGAAGTTGTGGCTGGCGGCGGCGTTGGCCGTGGTCACCACGTTCCAGCCGGCGCGGCCCGCGCTGATATGGTCCAGCGTGCCGAACAGCCGCGCCACGTTGTACGGTTCGTAGTAGCTGGTGGAGGCGGTGCAGACCAGGCCGACATGCTCGGTCACCGCGGCGGTCGCGCTCAGCAGGCTGATCGGCTCGAAATGCGCCATGTATTGCGGCCAGCGGCTCAAGGCGCGCATGTCGCCGTCACGCGTGCCCACCGTATCCGCCATGAAGACGAAGTCGAAGCGCGCGCGTTCGGCGGCCTGCGCCATGCGGGTGAACCAGCGGAAATTATGCCCGCCATCGATCTGCGCTTCCGGATGCATCCAGGCAGCCACGTGCTGGCCCATGGAAGGGAAATGCGCGCCGAGTGCAATGCGTTTCATGGTCATTCTCTCCCTTCCGCCGACCAGCCTAGAAGCGCCGCGTCGCCACGCCAAGCCATGTCGCCAACCCCCTGGCTTGCGGCGCCGCGTCGCGCCATGATCCCGCGCAAATCAGGGGAGGCGACCAGCATGAGGATCACCAGGGCCGCGCTGCTGCGCGGTGGCGCTGCCATGCTGGCCGCGCCGGCGATGGCGCAGGAGGCTGCCTTCCCGAACCAGCCGATCCGCATGATCGTCGGCTATGCGCCTGGCGGGAATACCGACGTGCCGGCGCGGCTGTTCTCCACCGAACTCGCGCGCATCCTTGGCCAGCCTGTGGTGGTGGAGAATCGCCCCGGTGCCTCCGGCGTGCCGGCGGGGCAGTTCGTGCAGCGGGCGCGGCCGGATGGCCACATGCTGCTGTGGGCCACCTCGGCCAGCCACAGCGTTTCGGTCGTGGCCATGGCGCCGCTGGCCTATGACCCGGTGAAGGACTTCACCCCGATCACCCTGATCAGCCTGGACCCCAATGTCATCGTCAGCGGGCCGGACTTCCCGGCGCGCGACCTGGCGAGCCTGCTGGCCCACCTGCGCGCCAACCCGGGCACGCCGATCGGCACCTCCGGCCCCGCCACCTCCGGCCGCTTCGCCGCCGAGCTGATGCGCCCCAAGCTCGGCATCCAGCTGACGCCGGTGCCCTACCGCTCCACCGGGCCGATGTTGACCGACCTGGCCGGCGGCACGCTGCCACTGGGCATCATGGGTGCGTCCACCGCGGTGCCCTTCCTGCGGGATGGCCGGCTGCGTGCCTATGGCGTCACCAGCCTGGCGCGCAGCCGGATACTGCCCGAGGTGCCGACCTTCCATGAAGCCGTCTCGCCGGGCTTCGAGGCGGTGGCCTGGAGCGCGCTGTACGGCCCGCCCGGCATGGCGCCGGCGGTGGTGCAGCGGATCGGCGCCGCGATGCGCGAGGCGGCCCAGGTACCGGGCGTGAAGAAGTGGCTGGAGGAGAGCGGCCTTCTGGTGCCGCTTGGCACGCCGGCGGAACTGGTCGGCTTCATGGAGGCGGACATAGCCAAATGGGTCGGGGTGGCGCGCGACAACAACCTGCGGTTCGAGAACAACTGAGGCTGGCGCCACAACCTGGGGGTGCGACGGGTGCGCCCATGCCACTACGACGCAACCGGAGCGGATTATTGTTGCTACTTCTTTGCACGCGGTGGTAGAAGAAGTTTCGGCGAATGCCCCTGTTTGTCGAATCGATCCAGGATTGAAGATGCCTCGTGGGCGCCTTTTCCCGTTGCAACTCGCGCAGGTGGTCAGCATCGCGCTGCCGCTCGCTGCCGTGTTGTGGCTGGTGCCGCTGCTGATCCTTGATCGGCAGCAGCAAGTCCAGGATTCCCGTCGCGCGGCGCAGGTGGTGGCGCTTGCCGGAGTGACCGAAAGCCTGGTCCAGGGCCGGCTGATGGCGGTGGAACGGTTGCTGTTCGCCGCCCAGCAGGAATCCCCCCTGGCTGCCGGCCATGACCAATTGAACGGCCTGGTGCGGAGCGTGCTGGTCCTGCAACCGGGGGAGGAGCGCAGCTTCGTTGCCGGGGCTGCCGCGCCGCCCGCCGACCTGCCGCTGCTCATCGGCACTCCGCGGCTCGGGGCCGCCGGCGAATGGATCCTTCCGGTGCTGCGGCCGGCGCTGGCCGCCGGGGAACGCCCCGTCGCCGCCGCGCTGGACCCGCGCCACCTGCTGACCGTCCCGGCCGGTGCCGGGGCGCTGCTGCTGGCCGCAGATGGCAAGGTGCAGGCTGCTGCCGGTACCACTGCCGAAGTATTGGGGCGTGACAGGGCAACTGCCGCGCAAGGCGCGGGCGAAGTCCGCCATGCCGTGCCGCTGGGCGGGACCGGGCTGCACGTAGTGGGCGTGCTGCCGGAGGCAACGGGCGCCAGTCGCGCCGTTCTGCTGGCGCTGGGCGCCGGGGGCATGCTGCTGCTGGCGCTGGCAGGCTGGATGCTGCTGCGCCATGGTCGTCGGCAGCAGGCCGCCGTGTTGGCCGAAGCCTCTGCTGCGGATGACCGGCTGCGTGCTGCGCTGGTTCGCGCTGCCGCCAAGGAAAGGCTGCTGGGCGAAGTGCTGCACGGGCTGGACCTGGGCGCCTGCCTGCTGGACAGCGACATGCGCCTGCTGGCCTGGAACGAGAGCTTCGCCGCGCTGGCCGGGGTGGCGCCTCAGGCGCTGCGCCGGGGCCAGGCGATGCATGATCTGGACAGCGCGCCGGGCACCGCACCGCGGGCCAATGGGGCGATCCGCAGCGCCCTGCCGCATCAGGTGGGTGACGTGCAGGAGCGCCGCAACGGCTACGCCATGCGCTTCCGTCCGGATGGCAGCCGGGTGCAGGACCGCTGGACCTGGCTGGAGGAAGGCCTGCTGCTGACCAGCCGCGTGGTCACCGAGCGGGGGTTCGAGCCGCGTCCCGCGCCCGCCCTGGCGGAGCTTTGCGCCGAGGAGTTGCGCAAGCGCCTGCCTCTGCTGCTGGAAGCCGCCGCCGCTGGGGATGCGCCCCAGGCGCGGATGGAAGCCCATGCCATGCGCGGTGTCGCGGCGAATTTCGGGCTGGCTGCGCTGGCCGAGAGCCTCTCGATCCTGGAAGCCGCGGCCCGCGCGCAACAGGTTCTGGACCTGCAGGTCGCCGCCCAGGCGCTGCCGCCGAAGGTGGATGCCGCCCTGGCCAGCCTGCTCAGCCGCGCCGCCTGACCCGGCCAGCGGCCGGTTGCCCTTGCCTTTGCCGGCGAGAGCCCCAACCTTGCCGTCTCCCTTTCGGACGGAGCCGAGCATGTTCCTGCGCACTGCCGCCATGACCACCGCCGTCACCCTCAGCGGGGCTGCCTTCGTTGCGGGCGCTGTTGCTGGCCTGGGGCTGGGGCTGGCTTCGGTCGGCGCCGCCTGCCTTGCCCGCCGCGCCATGAAGCGTCGCGGCAATTGGGGCAAGGACGACCAGGACGAAATCCTTGCCAGCCTCGCCGCCAATGACGAACCGCACCCGGGTGCGGCCACGCGCTGATTGCCTGGCCGCCGCTACGGCCAGGTGCCTAGTCGGGAATGATCGCAGTCGCTTCAATCTCGACCCGTGCCTCGGCTTCCACCAGGGCGACGACCTGCACCAGCGTCATCGCCGGGAAGTGGCGGCCCAGTACGGCCCGATAGGCCAGCCCCAAATCCGCCAGGCTGGCGCGGTATTCCTGCATATCCGTCACGTACCAAGTCAGCCGGGCGATGTGCTCGGGGCCTCCGCCGGCTTCCCGTACCACCGCTAGCACGTTCACCAGCGCCTGGCGCACCTGGCCGACGAAGCCGGGAGCGAAATGGCCGTGGCTGTCCCAACCGATCATGCCGCCGACGACGACATGCCGACCGCAGCCTGCCATGCCGTTGGCATAGCCCTTGGGCGTCGGCCAGCCCTGGGGTTGCAGGGTCTTCAAGGTCATGCCGGCCTTCCTCTCGCTCGATCCGCCTGTTTCTCGATCCGCCTGGGGGCCTGCCCGCAGGCCTGACGGATCATGTGCCCGCGCCGCGCAGGATACCAGACGCAGCGCCTGACGCGCCCGCATGGGCAGCGGACGCTCAAACACCGGCTGTAGCTGGGCGGCGCCGCGCAGTATGCTGCGGTTGACGTCGCCCGCCGCCGCACACGCGCCCGGCCGCGACACCCTGATGCGCAACACCGCGCCGAAGCGGGAGATGACGATGCACCTGAAGCGCAAGGCCCGGCCCAGCGGCCACGCTGCCCCCGCCTGCTCCGCGCCATGACGCGCGTGCTCATCGCCGGCGGCGGCGTCGGCGGCCTGGTCCTGGGCATGATGCTGCACGTCCGCGGCATCGACTGCACCGTGTTCGAGGCGGCGCCGGAGGTGAAGCAGCTGGGCGTCGGCATCAACACCCTGCCGCACGGCATCGCCGAACTCGACCAGCTCGGCCTGCTGCCGGAGATGGACCGCATCGCCATCCGCACGCGGGAGTTGCGCTACCTGAACCACCTCGGCCAGACCATCTGGTCCGACCCGCGCGGCACCTGGGCCGGGCATGCCATGCCGCAATTCTCGGTGCATCGCGGCCGGCTGCACGGCATGCTCTGGGACAACGCCACGCAGCGCCTGCCCGCCGGCAGTGTCCGCGCCGGCTATCGGCTGGTCGGCTTCAGCCAGAATGCGCGCGGCGTCTCCGCCCGCTTCGCCACCCCGGCCGGAGAGGTCACGGAAAAGGGCGACGTGCTGGTCGGCTCGGACGGCATCCATTCCACGCTGCGCGCCATGCTGCACCCGAATGATGGCGGTATCCGCTGGAATGGCATCCAGATGTGGCGCGGCGCGCTGGACTACCCGGCGCTGGAGACCGGCGATGTCATGCTCATCGCCGGCGACGAGACCGCCAAGCTGGTGTTCTACCCCATCGCCCCCGGCGAGACCCCCGGCAGCCGGCTGACCAATTGGGTGATCTACGCCCGCGGCGGCGATGCCAGCCAGCCACCGCCGCGGCGGGAGGATTGGTCGCGCGTCGGCAAGCTGCCGGAGGTAATGAAGTTCGCGAAGCGCCTGAAGCTGCCGCAGCTGGACGTGCAGGGGATGATCCGCGCCAGCGGCGACTTCTATGAGTACCCGATGTGCGACCGCGACCCGTTGCCGTGGTGGACGCAGGGCCGCGTCACGCTGCTGGGCGATGCCGCGCACCCGATGTATCCCGTGGGCAGCAACGGCGCGTCGCAGGCCTTCCTGGATGCGCGTGTCCTGGCGGACCTGCTGGCCACCACCACCCCGGCCAAGGCGCTGGCCGCGTATGAGGCCGACCGGCTGCCGAAGACCGCCGCCATCGTCGCCAGCAACCGCCAGGGCGGGCCGGAGCGCGTGGTGGATCTGGTGGCGAAGCGCGCCCCGCGCGGCTTCAAGGACCTGGCGAAAGTGGCAAGCCAGGAGGAACTGGCGGCCATCGCCGGGGGTTACGCTGCCATGGCAGGTTTTGCAGTGAAGCGTACCGCACCGCTGGAAGGCGAAGTGCTGGTGGAGGTGAAGGAGACGCCGGCGACCGGCCGCGTCGCCTGGCTGACCATCTCACGCGAGCCCAAGCTGAACACGCTGACGCCGGAGCTGATGCAGCGCTTCATCGCCGCCGCCGAGGCGTTGGGCAAGGACAAGGCATTGCGCGCGGTGGTGGTCACCGGCGCCGGGCCGAAAGCCTTCGTCGGCGGCGCCGATATCAACGTCATGGCCGGCCTCAAGGACGGCAAGCAGGCAAAGGCGTTCATCAAGCTGGTACATGGCTGCTGCCATGCGCTGCGCCGCCTGCCGGTGCCGGTGCTCGGCCGCATCAACGGCTACACGCTGGGCGCCGGGTTGGAACTGGCCGCCGCCTGCGACCTCCGCATCAGCGCCGACACCGCGAAGTTCGGCATGCCGGAAGTTCGCGTCGGCATTCCCAGCGTGGTGGAGGCGGCGCTGCTGCCGGGGCTGATCGGCTGGGGCCGCACCCGCCGGCTGCTGCTGCTGGCGGAGACGCTGGACGCGGCGACGATGGCGGCCTGGGGCTTCCTGGAACGCGTGGTCCCCGCCGCAGAGCTGGACGCCGCCGTCGAGGAATGGCTCGCGCTGATCGCCCAAGCCGGGCCGGAAGCCATCCGCAACCAGAAGTCGCTGCTCCGCGCCTGGGAAGACCTGCCGCTGAAGGAGGCGGTGCAGGCCGGCATCCCCGCCTTTGCCGCCAGTTGGAACACCGCGGAGCCGATGACGATGCTCGGCAGCTTCGCCCACCGGGGCAAGCGCGGGTAGCGCCGCGCCACCGGCACGGCGCGCGGCGTCAGCCGTGGTTGGCCACGCCATCCACCAGGCCGCAGAAATGCAACGTGGTGGTGGCGCATTCCGCCGGCATCAGCACCTGGATTGCATGCGCCGGCGTCGGCAGGTTGACCACGCGGATGCCCTTGATGCCGTCGCGGATCTTCTGCTCCTCGAACCGTGTCACCGTGCCGGCGGTGGGGTACAGGCCCAGCGTCGGCACCTGCACCTTGGCCAGGTAAGGCTCCACGTTCACGCCGCAGGCTACGCGGGACAGCGCGATCAGCGTCTCCACGTTGGATTTGCCGCATTCCTCGGCGTACCAGCGCACCAGTTCGGCGTCGGCGTCGGGCGGGAAACGCGTGGCGGTATTGACCCGGTCGCTCCAGCCCTTGCTGCCCAGCGTCTTCAGCGCCACCTGCCAGTTCTCGTAGCCGCAGGCGAAGGCTTCCTGCGTCGCCTTGGGGATGGTCAGCGGGGAGGCCAGCATGGTGAGCGAGCGCATCTTCTCCGGCACCGTCGCCGCCAGCACCACGCCGAGGATACCACCCAGCGATTCACCGACGTAGTGCACCGGCTCGCCGATCATGTCGAAGATCGCGGTCACATCGGCCAGCAGCGCCTCGACCGAGATCTGCGCATGCGGGTCGAAGTCCAGCGGCGACTGGCCGAGGCCGCGGATATCCGGCCGGATGATGCGGTAGTGCCGCGCCAGGTAGGGCACCCACTGCTTGAAGAACACGCCGGAGCGGCTGTAGCCGTGCTGCAGCACCAGCCACGGCTTGCGCTCCCACGGGTTGGTGAAGTCGTCGATGACGTAGTGCAGCCGCGGCTGGCCAGGGCGTTCCAGGAAAGGCATCGCTTGCTCCTCAATCCACCTGCGCCTTGGCGGCCTGCACCACCCGCGCCCATTTCACCATTTCCGTGCCGATAAAGCTGCTGAAGCGCTCCGGCCCCAGCGGCGCCAGTTCCAGCCCCAGCGAGGTCACCCGTTCCTGCACCACGGCATCGGCCATGGCGGCGGTGGCGGCGCGGTCCACTTCCGCCACCACCGTGGGCGGCGTGCCGGCCGGGGCGAGCAGCCCGTACCAGGCGGAGACGTCGAAGCCTGGCAGCGTCTCGGCAATGGCGGGCACCTGCGGCAGCGCCCGGGCCCGGCCCAGCGTGGTGACGCCCAGGCCGAACATGCGGCCATCCGGCATGTGCTGCATGGCCGAGATCATGTTGTTGAACATGATGGGCGCCTGGCCGGAGATGACCGCCGTGGTCGCCGGCGCGGCGCCGCCGAACGGAATGTGCACCATCTCGATGCCGGCCATCTGCTTGAACAGCTCGGCCGCCAGGTGATTGCCGGTGCCGTTGCCGGCGCTTGAGTAGTTCAGCGTGCCGGGCCGCGCCTTCGCGTAGGTGATGAACTCCGCCACCGTGCGGGCGGGGATGCTGGGATGCACCACCAGGATGAAGGCGCCGGCGGTCAGCAGGCAGCAGGGCGCGAAGTCCTTCGCGGTATCGAAGGGCATGCTGCGGTACATGCCGGGGTTGATGGCGTGCGAACTGGCGCAGAGCAGCAGCGTGTGGCCATCCGGCGCCGACCTGGCCACCGCCAGCGCGCCGACATTGCCGCCGCCGCCGGGGCGGTTCTCGATGACCACGGGCTGGCCCCACATCGCCTCCAGCTTCGGCGCCATCAGCCGGGCGATGGTGTCCACCGGCCCTGCGGGGGTGAAGGGCACCACCAGGCGCACCGGCTTGGTCGGCCAATCGGCCGCCCGGGCCAGGGTTGGGCGCAAGCTAGGCGCGGCCATGGCGGCCAGCAGCGCGGCGCGGCGGGTGAAGCTCATCGGTTGCCTCCTGCCGCCTCGTGCCTTCCTGGCCGGGCGGGCCTGTTGCGCCAGAGCATGGCCGCCGTGGCCGCCATCATCAACAGCCCACCGCTGGCCATCAGGGAAATGGCGCGGCCGGGGCCGATCGCGTCCGCCAGCGCCCCCATGGTCAGCGTGCCCAGCGGCGAAAAGCCGATGCAGGTGGTCACCAGCCCCAGCACCCGGCTGCGCGCTTCCGGCGGCGCCTGGGTGACGGGCAGGGCAGTCTGCAACGCGGTGAACAGGGCGGTGCCGAAGCCGCCCAGCACCAGCAGCCCGAAGGCCAGCCACAGCCAGGGCATCAGCGGCAGCAGCACCAGGCAGGCCATGAAGCCGGCGGAGCCACCGACCATCAGCAGCGCCACCAGCGGCACGCCGCGGCGCATGGCCAGCGTCACGCCCATCAGCAGCGCGCCGGTCGGCTCGGCGGCGGTGAGCAGGCCGATCTGGAACGGCGTGGCGTTGAAGTTCAGCGTGCCCAGCGCCGGCAGCACGGCGTTGTAGGAAAACGCAAAGATGTTCTGCGCCAGTGTCACCAGCACCACCGCCAGCAGCGCCGGGTGGCGCCGTACGATGCGCGTGGCGTCCACCACGTCCAGCAATATCCGCCGCGGTTGCAGCCGTGCCGGCACCTGGGCGTGGCGCACGCCATGCATCAGCGCCACGGCCAGGATGTAGCCGCAACCGGTCATGGCATAGGCGGTGGCGATGCCGGCCTGCTCATAGATCAGCCCGCCCAGCAGCGGCCCCAGCATGCGCGTGGTGTTGTTGGTGGTGCTGTCCAGCGCCACGGCCGGGATGGTGTCCTGCATCCCCGCAGCCTCGGTCACCATGCGGCGGCGGCTGGCCATCTCCATGGTCCAGACCAGCCCGCCGGTCAGGCCGGAGACCGCCAAATGCCACACCTGCAGATGCCCGGTGGCCGCCAGCGTGCAGATGGTCAGCGACCCTGCGGCGGTGAGCGATTGCCCCGCCATCAGCAGGCGCCGGCGGTCCAGCACTTCCGCCAGCACACCGGTGACGGCGCCCAGCAGCAGCATCGGCATGGCGCGCAGCACCGCCACCAGGGAGACGGCGAGCGCCGACTGCGTGGCCTCCCAGGTGAAGACGGCGGCGACCAGGATTTCCACCCAGCGCATGGCATTGGCCACGCCCCCCACCGCCCATAGGCGCGTGAAGTCGGGGTTCGCCATCAGGCGAGCCATGGGGGTGCTGCGTTGCGGGTTCATCTGGCGTTTCCGCCGGCAACCTCCCGCGCCGGCGGGGGATGCGCAAGCCGCAATTCCCTGGCAGCATCGAAGCAACCAAGGAGGAGACGCGTGATGCCCTACGCCCAGGCCGACGGCGCCAAGCTGTACTACGAGGAAACCGGCACCGGTCATCCCATCGTCTTCGTCCATGAATTCGGCGCCGACCACCGCGAGTGGGAAACCCAGGTGCGCTACTTCTCCCGCCAATACCGCTGCATCACCTACCCCGCGCGCGGCTATCCGCCATCTGAGGTGCCGACCGACGCGGCGCTGTACGGCCAGGAACACGCGGTCAACGACATCGCCGCCGTGATGCGCGCCGCCGGCGTGGCCAAGGCGCATGTGGTCGGGCTGAGCATGGGCGGCTTCGCCACGCTGCTGTTCGGCCTGCGCTACCCGCAGATGGCCAGCGCGCTGGTGGTGGCCGGTGCCGGCTCGGGCGCGCCGCGCGCGGAGCATACGGCGTTCAAGGCCGGCAACCAGGCCAAGGCCGCCACGCTGATCGCCCAGGGCTGGAAGGGCGAACTGGCGCAGGAGACCGGCCATTCCGCCACGCGCATCCAGCTGAAGCAGAAGGACCCGCGCGGCTGGGCCGAGTTCATCGCCCACCTGGAAGAACACAGCGCACTCGGCACCGGCCTGACCATGAAGCACTACCAGGGCGGGCGGGAGAGCATCTTCGACTGGGAAGCCACGCTGCGGACCATGCAGGTGCCGACCCTGCTGGCGCTGGGCGACGAGGACGGCCCCTGCATCGAGACCAACATCTGGCTGAAATCCGTACTGCCGAATGCCGGGCTGTGGATGCAGCCGCGCACCGGCCACGCGATCAACCTGGAAGAACCCGGCCCCTTCAACCGCGAGGTGCAGGATTTCTTCAGCACGGTGGAACGCGGGCGGTGGAAGCTGGGCTGATCAGCCCTCGGCTTCCTCGCGCAGCAGCTCCAGCTCCAGCCAGGCTTCCTCGGCCTTGGCCAGTTCGTCCTGCTTGGCGGTCAGAGCGGCGGTGAAGCGCTCGAACCTCGCCCGGTCGCGTTCATAGAGGCCGGGCGAGGCCAGGGCCTGCTGCACCTGGGCGATCTCGGCTTCCAGTTTCTGCATCTGGCCGGGCAGGCTGGCCAGGGCGTGCTGCTGCTTGAAGTTCAGCCGGCTTTTTGCCGGTGGCGGCGGCGCGGCGGGGGTGGCGGCGCGCTGCTCCCCGCGCTGCGCGACGGGGGCTTCCGCCGTGGCCTTGGCTTCCACGCCACGGCCGCGCTGGGCCACCATGTCGCTGTAGCCGCCGGCGTATTCCTGCCAGGCGCCATCGCCCTCGGCCACGATCACACTCGTACAAACGCGGTCGAGGAAGTCGCGGTCGTGGCTGACCACCAGCACGGTGCCGGTATAGTCGTTCAGCAACTCCTCCAGCAGGTCCAGCGTCTCCAGGTCCAGGTCGTTGGTCGGCTCATCCAGCACCAGCAGGTTGCTGGGCGTGGCCATGGCGCGGGCCAGCATCAGCCGGCCGCGCTCGCCGCCGCTCAGTACGCCCACCGAAGTCCGCGCCTGGTCGGGCTGGAACAGGAAGTCCTTCATGTAGCCGATGACGTGCCGGCGCTGGCCGCCGACATCCACCTGGTCGCCATGGCCGCCGGTCAGCACGGCGGAAAGCGTCATGTTGGGGTCCAGGCTCTCGCGCTTCTGGTCCAGCGTGACCATGGCCAGTGAGGTGCCCAGCTGCACCCGGCCTTCATCGGGCGCCAGCACGCCAGTCAGCAGGTTCAGCAGCGTGGTCTTGCCGGCGCCATTCGGGCCGACGATGCCGACGCGGTCCCGCCGCAGGATGCGCGTGGAAAAGTCCCGCACCACCGCCGGCTGGTCGCCATAGGCCTTGGTGACGCTCTCGGCCTTCATCACCACGGAGCCACCGCCCTCGGCCTCGCTGGCGACCATGCGGACATTGCCGGTGGCCGAGAGCGCTTCCCGCCGGCGCTGGCGCAGGCCGGCCAGTTCGCCGACGCGGCGGACGTTGCGCTTGCGCCGGGCGGTGACGCCGTAGCGCATCCAGTGTTCCTCGCGGACGATCTGGCGGTCCAGCTTGTGGGCCTCCATCTCCTCCTCCTCCAGGATCTTGTCGCGCCATTCCTCGAACTTGGAGAAGCCCTGTTCCAGCCGGCGGGTGGTGCCGCGGTCCAGCCAGACCATGGCGCGGGACAGCGTCTCCAGGAAGCGGCGGTCATGGCTGATGGTGACCAGGGCGCCGCGCATCTGCCGCAGTTCCTGCTCCAGCCAGGCGATGGCGGGCAGGTCCAGGTGGTTGGTCGGTTCGTCCAGCAGCAGAATATCCGGCTTCGGCGCCAGCGCGCGGGCCAGCGCGGCGCGGCGGGCCTCGCCGCCCGAGAGCCGCGCGGGGTCTTCCTCCCCGGTCAGGCCCAGCTGGTCCAGCAGCCAATGGGCGCGGTGCGGGTCGTCGCCGGAGGTCAGGCCTTCCTCGACATAGGCCAGCACCGAGTCGTAACCGGCCAGGTCGGGTTCCTGCGGCAGGTAGCGCAGCGTGGCGCCGGGCTGCAGGAATCGGGTGCCCTTTTCCGGCTGCAACATGCCCGCGGCAACCTTGAGCAGCGTGGATTTTCCCGAGCCGTTGCGGCCAACCAGGACCAGGCGCTCTCCGGCGCCGACTGAAAGCGTGGCGCCCGCCAACAAACGTGTCGTGCCGAGGGCGAGGTGGATTTCTTGCAGGAGCAGCAGAGGGGGTGCCATTGTGGCGGCAACGGAGGCTGCCGGGGATGCCGCGTCAAGCCTGGGTCGCCGTAATTCGGCCGCCAGGCTGCGCTGAACTGGTCATCGAAGCCGTTTGCAGGAGCATACCTTCCCCTTGTCCGCTGATCCGCGCCTGGTTCGCCGCTTGTTTGTCCTGCGCCTGGCCGCCCTGGGTGGCGCCGGCGCCACCGTGTTGCCGGGGGCCGATGCCCTGGCCCAAGGCGCCAAGGACCCCGCTTCGCCGCCGCCGGGGCGGCCTGGCCCAGGCCCGGGCGGCAAGTTCCCGCCCGGCAACCGGCCGCCGGCGCCCAGCCGCCCACCCGCTGGCGCCAGCGACAACGACCCGAGCGACGCCCCCGGCCAGGGGCGCGGCGGCAGCGGCGGCGGCAATGCCCCCGGGCCGACCGACAACGACCCGAATGACCAGCCGGGCCAGGGCATTCGGCGCGGCGGCCGCGGCAATACCGACAACGACCCGGGCGACCAGCCTGGCCAGGGCCGTGGTCGCGGGCGGGTTACTGACAGCGACCCGAATGACCCTTCCGGCGGCGGCCTTGGCGGGCGTGGCGGTCCGCAACCGCCACAGGGTCCGAACGACAACGACCCGAACGACCCGCCTGGCCGGGGCCGGGGTGGCAGCGGTGGCGGTGGTGCCTCGGACAACGACCCGGGCGACCCGCCTGGTGGTGGTCGTGGCGGCCGGGGTGGCCCGTCCCGGCCCGGCGCCAACAGCGACAACGACCCGTCCGACCCACCGGGCCGCGGCCGCAGCAGCACGACGGAGACCTGATCCCCAGGGGAGACGGGCCTTTCGCCAAGGCCTGGCAAAGCCCCGGTCGGATGCAGCCATCCGGCCGGTGGCGACGCTACAGCAGTGATCCCGCATCAGCCGCTTTTCTGCGCGGCTGGTCCGCGCCGCGTGGCGACCTCGCCTCGAGGCGATCAGGTTATCGGTTCTGGCGCTGCCGCTTTCGCCGGTGCGGCGCTAGGGTCTGGCAGGCGCAGACAGAAGCGCCTGCCAGACCCTAGCTCATTGTTTTGTCGTGTGACTCACGTCTTCGGCGATACCGCCTGCGCCGATCGCACTTCAATCTCGCGGCTGCGGCTTCAGTACCGGCGGCCGGCGGGCGGAACCCCAGACCCGGCGCCAGATATCCAGCGGCAGCAGCACGAAGGCCTCGCGCCCATGCCGGGTCAGCACCACCGGCCCGCGCATCGCCGAGTCGACCAGCTTCGGCACCGCCGTCTCCAGCACCGACATGTCTGACCGGGGCACGCCTTCCAGGCCCGGCGCCGGGTCGCCGCCATGGTTGGACTGGATCGGTTCATCACTCATGCAGGGCACTGTAGGACGGCGGGCCGGCATGCTCCAAGCGGCACCCTGGGCGTGGCAGTGGTTTGCTGGCTGCCACCACCGTAATGTGACATAACCCGACCTCTGGTCGAACCACCAAGGACGCAAACACGGCATGATGGTGCGGGCTGCCCTGCTGGGCTTGACGCTGGCGCTGGCCGGGCTGGTGTCCGAGGCAGCCGCGCAGCTGGCGCCGCCGGTGCTGAATCCGGTAGACCGGCTTGCCCCGCGCCCGACGCCGAACCTCGGCCCCGCCGCCAGCACGCCGCCGCCGGGAGCAGCCACCGGGCCGAATGCCGGGGCCATGGTGCGCGTCTTGAAGGTGACGCTGCGCGGCAACCTGGCGCTGGGTGATGCCGAGCTGGCCGCGGCCACCGCCGGCCTGGCCGGGCAGGAGGTGCCGCTGTCTCGGCTGGAGGATGTCCGCCTCGGCATCCTGCGGGCCTATCGCGCCGCCGACTACCCGTTCACCGCCGTGAATGCCGGGCTGGCCCCGGCGGCGGGCGGAGCGGATGTGACCTTCGCGGTGACCGAGGGCTTCGTCGCCGAGGTGAAGCTGGAAGGCGATATCGGCGCCGCCGGCACCCAGGTGCTGCGCTTCCTGGACCGGCTGGTGGGCGCCAAGCCGGTCAGCGGCGCCATGATCGAGCGTGCGCTGCTGCTGGCCAGTGACATCCCCGGCGTGACCGTGCGTGGCACCCTGCGCCCGCTGACCACCGAGCCAGGCGCGCTGCAACTGGTGGCGCAGGTGGAGCACAGGACAGTCAGCGGCTACCTGAACGTGGACAACCGCGCCTATCGCTATGTCGGCCCCTGGCAGGGGCTCGCCACGGTCGGCGTCAACTCGCTGACCGAGTTCGGCGAGCGCAGCGAAATCTCCTTCTTCGGCACGCCCACCGGCGCGCAGTGGTTCGTCCAGGGCAGCGAGGAGTTCTTCCTCGGCGGCTCCGGGCTGCGCATGCGGTTCTACGCCGGCACCGGCATCACCCGGCCGTTCGGCAAGGTAGGCGCCAATGGCTACCAGGGCGAGGCCCAGGTCGGCGGTGTCTCCCTGAGCTACCCGATCTTCCGCAGCCGGCCGTTCAACCTTACCGCCGTCACCGCGCTGGACCTGTTCGACAGCACCGTCACCACCGGTTTCGGCGACAACCGCAGCCGCGCCAGCCTGGACAAGATCCGCATCCTGCGCGGCGGCATGGATTTTCAATTGTTGGACAGCTGGGTGCCGCTGCTGCCCTCGGCCACCAACCAGGGCAATTTCCGCATCCATAACGGGCTGAACGGGCTGGGCGCGACGGCCACCAACAGCGTCACGGCGGCGCGCGCTGGCAGCAATTTCGGCTTCACCAAGGTCACCGGGGAAGTCCAGCGCACGCAGCCGCTGTTCAGCCCGTTCGAGCAGGGCATGGTCAACATCCAGGGCCTGTTCGCCGGGCAGTGGAGCAACGACGTGCTGCCCTCGGCCGAAAAATACTACCTCGGCGGCTCGCGGCTGGGCCGCGGCTTCTACAACGGGCAGATCGCCGGCGACCGCGCCTGGGGCGGCGCCATCGAGCTGCAGCTGGACACGGCGTTCGAGCTGCCGACCGAACCGGTGATCGGCAATGGCCGCTACACCGCGCAGTGGTACGCCTTCCGCGACATCGGCCGCACCTTCGAGAACCTGCGCACCGACCCGGCGCGCCGGCTCTCCAGCTATGGCGGCGGCGTGCGCCTGGTGGTCAGCGAAACCGTGCAGTTCGACGCCGAGGTGGCGCAGCGCGTCACCCGCCGCCCGGACGGCGCTGCCGCCGACGCGCTGCGGGAGACCGCCGCCATCTTCCGCACGCTGGTGCGCTACTGATGGCCCCGGCCCCCCCCCCCCGTCACGGCGCTTCCGGCTGGCCCTGCTGGCTGGCTCCGCGCTGCTGCCCGCGGTGGCATTGGCGCAAGCGGTGGCGCCGAACGCGCAGCCGACCGGCGGCGTGGTGGTGTCGGGTACCGCCAGTATCGCGCAGACCGCGACGACGACGACCATCACCCAGTCCACTGCCCGCGGCGCGATCGACTGGAACACCTTCAATGTCGGCGCCAACCAGGCGGTGCGGTTCAACCAGCCGAATGCGCAGAGCTGGACGCTGAACCGCGTCACCACGCCGGACCCCTCGGTCATCGCCGGGCGCATCAGCGCCAATGGTGGCATCGCCATCATCAACCAGTCCGGCGTGGTCTTCGCCGAGGGTGCGCAGGTGAACGTGGCGAACCTGATCGCCAGCGCCGCCAACATCACCAACCAGGACTTCATGGCCGGGCGCATGGCCTTCACCGGCGCCGCCAACCCCGGCGCCCGGGTGGAGAATCGCGGCACCATCACGGTGGCGGATCACGGGCTGGCGGTGCTGGCCGGGCCGCGCGTGGCCAACAGCGGCACCATCAATGCCCGGCTCGGCCGCGTGGCGTTGCAGGGCGCCGAGGCCTTCACCCTGGACCTGGCCGGCGACGGGCTGCTGAGCCTGGACGTGACCCAGCAGGTGCGCAGCAGCCCGGATGGCGCGGCCCTGGTGACCAACAGCGGCACCATCAACGCCCGCGGCGGCAGCGTGCAGCTCAGCGCCAGCGCCGTCAGCGGCCTGGTGGAAACCCTGGTGAACAACACCGGCAGCATCGCGGTGGGCAGCGGCCAGGCCGTGCTGCGGGCCGAGGGCGGCGGCGTGCAGGCCGGCGGCAGCATCACCGCGCGCAGCCGGGCCGGGCAGGGTGGCCGCATCAGCGCGACGGCCACCGGCGATGTCACGGTGCCCGCGGGCGCCACGCTGGACGCTTCCGGCGGGGCCGGCGGCGGGCGTGTCGCCGTGGGCAGCGCCAGCACGCGCAGCGTGACGGTCGCGGCCGGCGCCACGCTGCGGGCGGATGCGACGCGGCGCGGCAATGGCGGCACCGTGGTGGTCAACAGCGCCACGGCCACCACCGTGCGGGGCCAGCTTGCGGCGCGCGGCGGGCCGCTGGGCGGCGATGGCGGGTTGGTGGAAACCTCCTCCGGCGCCGCGCTGCTGCTGGCGACCCTGCCGGACGTGACCGCCCCGGCCGGGCGCAACGGCACCTGGCTGCTGGACCCCGTCAACATCCTGATCCGCAGCGCCGCCGCCAGTGATGCGACGGAAATCGACGGCACGCTGATCGCGGGCGCCTTCACCACCAACGGCGTCGCCGGCGACCCGACCAGCGTCATCATCGCCCCCAGCACCATCCAGGGCTACAGCGGCAACGTGGTGCTGACCGCCAGCGACACCATCGGCGTGCTCTCCGCCGT
>CANBNK010000079.1 GCA_947371015.1 Acetobacteraceae bacterium
GCCGGCATAGGTCACCTGCAGGAAGCGCAGCAACTGGTCGGCGCCCTCGATGCTGCGGATAATGTTCTGTTCCAGGCTGCGCGCCAGGTTGTCGGCGTCGTTCTGCAGCGCCCGTTCGGCCTGGCGCCGCACTTCGCCCAGATGCAGCCAGACACCGCCCCATAGCAGCACCAGCGCGCCGGCCAGCAGCAGCACCGTGGCGCGGTTGCGCCGGTCTGCCAGCAGCGCCAGCACCTGCCTGCGAGCGGGCAGCACCGGCCAGCGCAGGGCCAGCCTCATGCCGGGCCAGCCCGGCTGCCGCTGGAAAGCCGCGCCTGCAGGTCAAGCGTGAAGTCGGTCACCTGTTGCAGCATGCGCGCGCCGGCCACGCCGCCGGGGCCACGCAGCCGGCGGTCCGCCACCAGCTTCATGCCGGAAAGCCCGACACGCAGCAGTCGCATCAACTCCACCCGCTCGGCCTCGGCGGCCTCGGGAAAGCGCAGCGCCTGGGCCAGCATGTCGTGCAGTTGTCCCGCCACCTGGCCCAGCAGTTCATAGCCCAGCGTGCCGGCCTGGCCCTTCAGGATGTGCAGCTTGCCATGCAGCTCGGCCAGCCGGGCGGGGAACTCCGCGGCACCGGGCTGCGCGCCACTGGCCAGTTCCAGCAAAGCCCCCACCGCGGCGGGCAGCTTCTGCTCATAGCTTGCGGTCAGCTGTTCCAGCACGTTCTCGGGCACCCGGGGCGGCAGGCGCCCGAGCGTCGCCGCCACCTGCGCCACCACGTTCTGCGGCGAGACCGGCTTCACTAGCCAGCCGGCCACCTTCAGCCGGCGGGCCTCCCAGGCGTCGTCGGCATCTTGGTTGGCGGTCAGCATCAGCACCGGGGTCTCGGCCCCCTTGGGCAGCTTGCGCAGGGCGCGCAGGAACGCCATGCCATCCATCTGCGGCATCTGGCAGTCGCACAGGATCAGGTCCGGCGCGTGCCAGCCCACCCATTTCAGCGCTTCATGGCCGTTGGCGGTCTGCATCACTTCCTGGCACCCGGCGGCGCGGAACATGCTGCGCACGGCGGCCCGCATCGTCGGGTCGTCCTCCAGCATCAGCACGGTGGTGTTGGCGAGGCCGATGGCGGCGTCCGCGGACATGAGGTTCCTTGGCGAGTCCGGCGGGAAGGTGCCGGGGCAGCCAATTGGCCCAACCCTCCCTGAAAAACCGGTTAAGTCCGGTGACTCGGACCGCCCGGCTTGCTGCTGCCCCCGGCTTCGCGCGATAAGCGGGGCAGGAATGGGGGCCCCAGCATGCGTTTGGCAGTCTTGAAGGAACGCCGCCCGGCCGAGACCCGAGTAGCGGCGACGCCGGAGACGGTGAAGAAGCTGATCGCGCTCGGCCTGACGGTCGCGGTGGAAAGCGGCGCGGGCCTGACGGCCGGCATCCCCGATGCCGCCTATGCCGAAGCCGGCGCCGAGCTGGCCCCGGATGCCGCCGCCGCGCTGGCTGGTGCCGGCATCGTCTTCAAGGTCCGCGCGCCGTTGGACGACGAGCTTCTGCTCGTTCCCCGTGGCGCGCTGCTGATTGGCCAGTTGAACGCGGATGCCGCGCTGGCCGGCGCCTTCGCCGCCGCCGGGGTGGATGCCTGCGCCATGGAGATGGCGCCGCGCATCACCCGGGCGCAGAGCATGGACATCCTGTCCTCACAGGCCAACCTGGCCGGCTACCGCGCCGTCATCGAGGCCGCCAGCGCCTTCGACCGTGGCTTCCCGATGCTGATGACCGCGGCCGGCACCATTCCCGCCGCCAATGTCTTCGTCATGGGCGCTGGCGTGGCGGGCCTGCAGGCTATCGCCACCGCCCGCCGTCTGGGCGGCCGCGTCTCCGCCACCGATGTGCGCCCGGCGGCGAAGGAGGAGATCAAGAGCCTCGGCGCCAGCTATGTCGGCTACGAGGACGAGGAAAGCCGCGCAGCGCAGACCAGCGGCGGCTACGCCAAGGCCATGAGCCCGGAGTTCCTGGCCAAGCAAGCCGAGGTGGTCGCCACCCACCTGGCCAAGCAGGACATTGTCATTTGTACTGCGCTGGTGCAGGGCCGCCGCGCTCCCATTCTGGTCAACGAGGCGATGGTTGCCAGCATGAAGCCGGGCAGCGTCATCGTGGATATCGCCAGCGATGCCGGCGGCAACTGCGCCGCCACTGTACCGGGCCAGGCCATCACCACGCCCAATGGCGTGCAAGTGCTGGGCTGGAACAACTGGCCGGCCCGGATCAGCGGCGCTTCCTCGGCGCTGTTCGCACGCAACCTGCTGACCTTCCTGACCACCTTTTGGGACAAGGAAGCCAAGCTGCCGAAGCTGCCGCCCGAGGATGACATCGTGAAGGGCGTCACGCTCACCCGCGGCGGCGCCGTGGTCCACGCCGCCTTCGCCACCGCCTGAGGGGACGCCCGATGAACCAGAACGACCTCACCGTCCAGGCGCAACAGCTGATCGACCGGTTGCAGGCCTTCGTCGCCGCCGCCCAGGGGCCCGCGGGCGTCGAGCAGGCGGCTACCCTGGTCGAGCCCTTCATGTTCCTGCTGACCATCTTCTTGCTGGCCTGCTTCGTCGGCTACTACGTGGTCTGGAACGTCACCCCGGCGCTGCACAGCCCGCTGATGGGCGTCACCAACGCCATATCCTCGGTCATCGTTGTCGGTGCCATCCTGGCCGTCGGCCTGGGCGACAGCGACCTCGCAAAAGGCTTCGGTCTGGCCGCGGCGGCGCTGGCCTCGGTCAACATCTTCGGGGGATTCATCGTCACCCGACGCATGCTGGCAATGTTCCAAAGCAAGAAGAAGGGTTGAGCTGATGGGTGCCACCCTTTCGACGCTGGCCTACCTGGCTGCAGCGGTCCTGTTCATCCTGGCGCTGCGGGGCCTGTCCCACCCGGAGACCAGCAAGCGCGGCAACCAGTTCGGTATGATCGGCATGGCCATCGCCATGGTCGCCACGCTGGCCCGCCCGGGCATGAGCTATGAGGGCATCGGCGAGATCCTGGTGGCCATCGCCATCGGTGGCTCGGTCGGCGCCGTCATCGCCAGCCGCATCCAGATGACCGCGCTGCCGCAGCTGGTCGCCGCCTTTCACAGCCTGGTCGGCATGGCCGCGGTCTGCGTCGCCGCCGCTGCCTTCTACGCGCCGGAAAGCTTCGGCATCGGCACAGCCGGGCATATCCATGCCGGCTCCCTGGTGGAGATGTCGCTCGGCCTGGCCATCGGCGCCGTCACCTTCTCCGGCTCGGTCATCGCCTTTGCCAAGCTGCAGGCGCTGATGTCCGGTGCGCCCATCACCTTCAACGGCCAGCACAAGCTGAACGCCGGCCTCGGCATTCTGATGCTGCTGCTGGTGGTGGCCTTCGTCATAACCGGGCTTGAGCCGCTGTTCTGGGCCATCGCGGTGCTGGCCTTCGCGTTGGGCTTCCTGCTGATCATCCCGATCGGCGGGGCTGACATGCCGGTCGTCGTCTCCATGCTGAACAGCTATTCCGGCTGGGCGGCGGCGGGCATCGGCTTCACGCTGGGCAACCTGCTGCTGATCATCACCGGCGCTCTGGTCGGTGCCTCCGGCGCCATCCTGTCCTACATCATGTGCAAGGGCATGAACCGCAGCATCATCAACGTGCTGCTGGGCGGCTTCGGCACCGCGGGCGGCGTGGTGGCGGTGGGTGCTGGCGGCGGGGACCGCGCCCCGGTGAAGTCGGGTTCTCCCGAGGACGCCGCTTACATCATGAAGAACTCGCAGAAGATCATCATCGTGCCGGGCTACGGCATGGCGGTGGCGCAGGCCCAGCAGGTGCTGCGCGAAATGGGCGACCTGTTGAAGAAGGAAGGCGTCGAGGTCAGCTACGCCATCCACCCCGTCGCTGGCCGCATGCCCGGCCACATGAACGTGCTGCTGGCCGAGGCGAACGTGCCCTACGAGGAAGTCAAGGAGTTGGAGGAGATCAACCCCGAATTCGCCGAGGCCGACGTGGCCTTCGTGATCGGCGCCAATGACGTGACCAACCCGGCCGCCAAGACCGACAAGACCAGCGCGATCTACGGCATGCCGATCCTGGACGTGGAGCGGGCGAAGACGGTGTTCTTCATCAAGCGTGGCATGGCCAGCGGCTATGCCGGCGTGGACAACGAGCTGTTCTTCCGGCCGAACACGATGATGCTGTTCGGCGATGCCAAGAAGGTGACGCAGGAGATTGTGCAGGCGCTACAGCGATAGCGGCTGCACCTGCACAGCCTGACGCGGCCCCGCTGCAAGGCGGGGCCGTTTTCATGTGCGCCGCCAGCGCCCCAGCGTCCGCAGCCCCCAACCGGCGCACAGCCCCCAGAAGGCGCCGGAAACGCCCAACATGCTAAGGCCCGCCGCAGTAATCAGGAAGCACACCACCGCTGGCTCGCGTTCCTCCGGCGCCGCCAGTGCGGCGTGCAACGCGGCCCCGAAGGCCGGCAGCAGCGCCAGGCCGGCCACTGCTTGCACCAGCACCGGCGGCGCCACGCCAACCAGGGCCACCGCGCCCCCGGCCAGCAGCCCGAACCCGACATAGACACAGCCCGCCACCACCGCGGCTGGCCAGCGGCGGCGTGGGTCCGGCTGTGCTTCCGGCCCGGCGCACAGCGCAGCGGTAATGGCCGCCAGGTTCACCGTGTGCCCACCGAACGGCGCCGCCAGCAGGCTGAAGGCACCGGTCACGCTGAACAGCGGCCCCGCCGCCGGCCGGTAGCCATTCGCCGCCAGTACCGCCATGCCCGGGATGTTCTGCGACGCCATGGTCACCAGGAATAGCGGCAGCCCCACCCCCAGCAGCGCCGCCGGCGAGAACGCCGGCCAGACCAGCACCGGCGCCGGCACGAGCGCCGCGCCAAGCCCGGCGGGCATCTCCTGCATCGCCAGCACCAGCACCAACGCCACCAGCACCGCCGCCGGTACCGCCAGCAACCGGTTGACCCGGCCCATCACCAGCCAGGCGCCGACCACCGCCAGCCCCTGCGCTGGCAACTCCGCCACTGCCCGCACCGGCGCCAGGCACAGCCCCAGCAGCACGCCGGCCAGCAACGCGGAGGCCAGGGCAGGGGGAATCGCCGCCACCGCCCGCCCCAACGGCCGCCACAGCCCCGCCAGCACCAGCAGCGCGCCGCACAGCAGAAAGGCGCCCACCGCCTCGGCAAAGCCACCCGCCGGCGTGGCCGTACTGGCCAGCAGCGCGGCCCCCGGCGTGGACCAGGCCACGCTGATCGGCAGCCGCCGCCATAGCGACAGAACCACCCCGGCCAGCCCCATGGCGATGCTGACCGCCATCAGCGCCGAGGCCTGCTGCGCCGGGTTGGCGCCCATGGCGGCGTAGCCTGCCAGCACCACGGTGAAGGAGGACGCGAAGCCGACGAAGCCGGCCAGCAGCCCGGCGGCCACGGCCTGGAAGGAAAATGCGCGCATCCCGCGGTTGGACCATGCAGGGGGCGCCCGGGCAATCCGCGTTAACGGCGCGCTATGGCGGGCAGGACCATACCCGGCGGCCGGCCTCGGCCGGCTAACCCTCCCCTGCAGGATGAAAACGCCATGATGATCCGCCCGACACTTGCCGTGCTGCTGCTGGCTGGGCTGGCGTTCAGTCCCATGGCGCAGGCCGCCTGCACCGACCCCCAGGCCGAAGCCAAGATGACCGAACTCAGCAATGCGCTGGGGCCGCTGGCCATGCGCAACCCGACGGAAGCGCAGAAGATCACCGAGGAAATGATGTCCGCCCTCGGCGCCCCGACCTCCGACGCCACCTGCACGCTGTATGACCGCCTGCTGGTGCGCGCCAAGCGCTGATCTCGCCGGGGCCGCCGCCCGCTTTGCGGCGGCGCATTGCGCCGGCTGGGCAACCCGGCGCAGCGTCGGGGCATGACCTCAACCGCCACCGACCGCTTCTGGAGCCGCCCGGCCGAGCAGCTGCTCGCCGAACTCGGCAGCACCCCCGCCGGCCTCACCACCGAGGCCGCCGCCGAGGCGCTGCGCCACCATGGCCCCAACACGGTCGCCGACACGCCGCGGCTGGACCTGCTGGCCAAGGTCGGTCGCCGCCTGATCGAGCCGCTGGTGGCCATATTGCTCGTCGCCGCCGCCATCTCCGGCTTCACCGGGGATATCGCGGGGTTCCTGATCATCGTCACCATGGTCACGGTTTCCGTCGCCATGGACGTGGTGCAGGAACAGCGCGCCGAGCAGGCTGCCGCCCGGCTGCGCGACAGCGTCGCGGTGCGGGCCACGGTGCTGCGCGACGGCAATCCGCTCTCCATTCCGGTGGAACAGGTGGTGCCCGGCGATATCGTGCAGCTTGTCGCCGGTAGCCTGGTGCCTGCCGATGGCCTGGTGCTGGCGGCGCAATCCGCCCAGGCCAATGAAGCCCTGCTGACCGGCGAGGCCTACCCCGCCAGCAAGCGCCCCGGCCCCACCCCCGGCACCACCCCGGCCGAGGCGCCGGGCGCGCTGTTCGCCGGCACCGCGCTGGTAAGCGGCAGCGCGACCATGCTGGTGGTCGCGACCGGCCATGCCACGCGGCTCGGCGGGGTCGCCGCCGCACTGGCACAGCGCCGGCCGCCGACCGCGTTTGAGAAAGGCCTCCGCGGGCTGGGTATCCTGATCCTGCGGCTGACCGTCTTCCTGGTGCTGTTCGTGCTGCTAGCCCACCTGGCCTTCCATCGCCCGCCGCTGGAAAGCTTCATGTTCGCCATCGCCCTCGCGGTGGGGCTGACGCCCGAGCTGCTGCCGATGGTCACCACCGTGACCCTCTCACGCGGGGCCATGCGGATGGCGCGCAAGAAGGTGGTGGTGAAGCGCCTGGCCGCGATCCACGACCTCGGCGCCATGGACGTGCTTTGTACCGACAAGACCGGCACGCTGACCGAAGCCCGCATCACCCTGGCCGAAACCAGCGACGACCGCACGCGTGAGCTGGCCGCGATCAACGCGCTGCTGGCCGCCGGCCAGCCGACCCCGCTGGACGAGGCGATCATCAACGCCGCCGGGCGCGACGCGGCGGAACACTACCGCAAGCTGGGCGAATGCGCGTTCAGCTTCGAGCGGCGCCGCAGTTCCGTGCTGGTGGAGCACGCGGGCAAGCGCCTGCTGGTGGTGAAGGGCGCGCCGGAAGCGGTGCTGGCCGCCTGCGCTGCGCCGCCCGTCGATGCTCATGCCGAAGCCGAGCGCCGTGGCGCCGAAGGTCTGCGCTTGCTCGGCGTGGCCTGCCGCGAGGTGCCGGAGGGTGAGGACTGCTCCACGCCCGACTGCGAAAAAGGCCTGGAGTTCGTCGGCTTCTGCGCCTTCCTGGACCCGCCGAAGGAAAGTGCCGGTGTGGCGGTGCAGCGCCTGGCCGGCCTCGGCGTGCGGGTGAAGGTCATCTCCGGCGATGCCGCGCCGGTGGTGCGCCATCTGGTCGCGGCGCTGGCGCTGCCCTGCCAGGGCCTGCTGACTGGCGACGAGATCGACGCGCTGGAAGGCCTGGCCCTGGCGCAGCGAGTGGAGGATGTGGACATGTACGCCCGCGTCAGCCCGGACCAGAAGCGGCGCGTCATCCTGGCGCTGAAGGCGCGCGGCCATACCGTCGGCTTCATTGGGGATGGCATCAACGACGCCCCGGCAATTCATGCCGCCGATGCCGGGCTTTCGGTGGAGGGCGCCACCGATGTCGCCCGCGCCGCTGCCGACCTGATCCTGATGGCGCCGGATTTGGGCGTGCTGGCCGATGGCGTGGAGGAGGGCCGGCGCACCTACGCCAATGTTATGAAATACGTCCGGATGGGCACGTCTTCCAACTTCGGCAACATGCTGAGCATGGCCGTGGCCAGCCTGTTCATCCCCTTCCTGCCGCTGCTGCCGGCGCAGATACTGCTGAACAACCTGCTCTACGACCTGTCCGAAGTCGGCATCCCCTTCGACAACGTCGATGAGGCCGACCTGCAGGCGCCGCACAGCTGGAACATGAAGGAGGTGCTGCGCTTCACGCTGGTGATGGGGCCGCTTTCCTCGGTGTTCGACCTGGCCACCTTCGCCATCCTGGTGCTGGGCTTCAACGCCACGCCGGAGGAGTTCCGCACCGCCTGGTTCGTCGAGAGCATGGCGACGCAGATATTGGTGATCTTCCTGATCCGCACCGCCGGGCCGGCCTGGCGCGCGGCGCGGCCGCATTGGGCGCTGACCGCCACCTCGCTCGGCGCGCTGGCGGTGGCGCTGGCCCTGGCCTTGGGGCCGCTGGCGCCGGTGCTGGGCTTCACCGCCATGCCCGGGGCCTTGCTGGGCAGCATCGGCGGGCTGGTGGTGCTTTACCTTGCCCTGGCGGAAGGGCTGAAGTGCCTGGCCGTACCGCGTTGAGCCGGCTTGTCGCGGCGCCCGCCACGGGACAGACTGCGCGCAAAGCACGAGAGGAAACGCGCCCATGGATTTGCGCTTCACGCCTGAGGAAGTCGCCTTCCGCGAGGAAGTCCGCACCTTCATCGCCGAAAACCTGCCACGCGAAACGCGCGAGCGCATGCGGCTTGGTTACCGGCCGAAGAAGCAGGAGATCATCGACTGGATGCGGATTCTCAACCGCAAGGGTTGGGCCGCGTTCAACTGGCCGCAGGAATACGGTGGCACCGGCTGGAGCGCGATCCAGCGGATGATCTTCCTGGAGGAGAACCTGGCCGCCCCGGCGCCGGAACTGCTCTCCTTCAACATCACCATGATCGGCCCAGTGCTGATCCAGTTCGGCACCCAGGCGCAGAAGGACCACTTCCTGCCACGCGCGAAGAACCTGGACGACTGGTGGTGCCAGGGCTTCTCCGAGCCGGGCGCCGGGTCGGACCTCGCCAGCCTGCGCACGCGGGCGGAGAAGGACGGCGACCACTACGTGGTGAACGGCCAGAAGATCTGGACCAGCACGGCACACAATGCCGATTGGTGCTTCTGCCTGGTCCGCACCAACCCCAACGCCGCCAAGCGGCAGGAAGGAATCAGCTTCCTGCTGATCGACATGAAGACGCCGGGTGTGGAAGTCCGCCCGATCATCAGCATCGACGGCAGCCACCACCTGAACGAGGTGTTCTTCACCGATGTCCGCGTGCCCGTCGAGAACCTGGTCGGCGAGGAACACAAGGGCTGGTCGGTGGCCAAGTACCTGCTGGGCAATGAGCGTACCGGCATCGCCCGGCTGGGTTCCAGCAAGGCCGCCATCCGCCGCAGTAAGGAAGTGGCGAAGGAAGTGCGGATGAAGGGTCGCCCGCTGATCGAGGACCAGGCGTTCCGTACCCGCGTGGCGCAGCTTGAGGTGGACGCCAAGGCGCTGGAGATTACCCAGCTGCGCGTCGTCTCCGCCTACGCCAAAGCCGGCGGCAACAAGCCGGACCCGGTTTCCTCGGTGCTGAAGGTGAAGGGCACCGAGCTGCTGCAGAACTCGTCGGAACTGCTGATGGATGTCGGCGGGCCGCAGGCCATGGCGGTGTGGCAGGCGGAGCTGGCGGCGATGGCGAACGAGCCGGAGATCGGCCCGGAATGGGCGCCGCAGATGGCGCCGGCCTACCTGATGCTGCGCGCCGCCAGCATCTATGGCGGCACCAACGAGATCCAGAAGAACATCCTCAACAAAGCCGTGCTGGGGCTGTAGCACCATGGATTTCGACCTGACCGAAGACCAGCGCCTGCTGACCGAAAGCGTCGGCCGCCTGCTGGGCGACACCTACGGCTTCGAGCAGCGCAAGCAGTTGCTGAAGACCCCCACCGGCTGGAGCGAGGCGCTCTGGGCGCAATACGCTGAACTGGGCCTGCTCGGCCTGCCGTTCAGCGAGGACCATGGCGGCTTCGGCGGCAGCGCTGTCGATGTGATGCTACTGATGCAGGACTTCGGCAAGCACCTGGTGCTGGAGCCGTACCTCTCCACCGTGGTGCTCGGCGGCACCGCGCTGCGCCTGGCCGGCAGTGCCGACCAGCAGGACGAAATCCTGCCCGGTATCGCCGCCGGCGAACGCCGCCTGGCCTTCGCGCATTACGAACGCCAGTCGCGCTACGACATGACCGACGTGCTGACCACCGCCCGCGCCAATGCGGGTGGCTTCGTGCTGGAAGGCGCCAAGGCCACGGTGCTGCATGGCGACAGCGCAGATACGTTGATCGTCAGCGCCCGCACCGCGGGTGGCCGCGACGACGAAGCCGGCCTCAGCCTGTTCCTGGTGGACGCCAACACGGCCGGCATCGCCCGGCGCGGATATACGCTGCGCGACGGCTCGCGCGCCGCGGAGCTGTCGCTTTCCGGCGTGCAGGTGCCGCGGGAGGCGCTGCTGGGCCAGCAGGACAACGCGCTGCCCATCATCCGCCGCGTGGTGGAAGCCGGCATCGCCGCCGGCGCGGCCGAGGTGGTCGGCGCCATGGAAGCCATGCAGGCGATGACGCTGGAATACCTGAAGACGCGCGTGCAGTTCGGCAAGGCCATCGGCGAGAACCAGGCGCTGCAGCACCGGGCGGCGGAGATGATGATCGCGCTGGAGCAGGGCCGTTCCATGGCCATGCTGGCGGCGATGATGGTGGACGAGCCGAACGACGCCGAGCGCGCCCGCAATATCAGCATGGCCAAGGTCGGCGTCGGCCAGGCCGGACGCTTCGTCAGCCAGAACGCGGTGCAGTTGCACGGCGGCATCGGCATGACGGAGGAATACGCCGTCGGCCATTACTTCCGCCGCGTCATGGTGTTCGAGCACCTGTACGGCGACACCGCTTATCACCTGGACCTGCTGGCCGACCAGGTGGCGTGACGCTGACGGCGCCGGGGCGAAAACCCCGGCGCCGCACGTTGTTCGCGCGTGCAAACGTCGCCCGGCCGACCGGCCGAGCGACGTTTGCACGCTGCTCAGCCCTTCTTCACGTTCCAGAACACCGGGAAGCCGCGCAGCACGCCAGTGATGTTGGTGCGATAGGCGGTCATCTGCACGTACTGGCCCAGCGGAATGCTCGGCACGTCCTGCATGACCTGCACCTGCATGTCGCGGCAGATCGCCTGCTGCGAAGCCAGGTCCGGCGCGGCGAACCAGGCGTTGCGCAGTTGCTCCAGCTTTTCGCTGACGCACCAGCCCGGCCAGCTGGCCGCGTCGGCGCCATTGCCGCGGACCGCGTAGTGGTTGGCGGGGTCCAGGTGGTCCACGCCTTCCCAGCCCGTGCTGAAGCAACTCCAGCCGCCCTGGTCCACCGGGCCACGGTTGTTGCGGCGTTGCAGCATGGTGCCCCAGTCCGTGGCGATGTAGTCCACGTTCATGCCGATCTTCTGGAACATGTCGGCGGCGACGTCGCCGATGGCCTTGAACTGGGCATAGTCGGTGGCGACCAGCATGGTGACCTTCTCGCCGGCATAGCCGGCGTCCTTGACCATGCGCTTCACCTTCTCATAGTCGCGCGGCCCCTTCAGCGGCTCCAGCCCGGCCTCGCTCGCCAGCGGCGTGCCCGGGCAGAACACGCCATGCGGGGTGTGGTAGGTCTTCGGGTCGGTGCCGACGATGGCCTGCATCATCGCCACCTGGTCGATGGCATGCAGCACGGCGCGGCGGATGGCCGGGTTGTTGAACGGCGGCTGCAGGTGGTTCAGCCGCATCATGTTGACGGAGCCGCTGAAGTTGATGGTGTCCAGCTTGACCCGCCGGTCCCGCCGCAGCAGCGGCATCAGGTCGTGCACCGGGTTCTCCCACCATTCCTGCTCGCCCTGCAGCAGGGCGGAGGCCTTGGTCGAGGCGTCCGGGATGGTGGTCCATTCCACGCGGTCGAGGTGAACCACCTTGGGGCCGGAATTCCAGTCGGGCGTGCCGCCCTGGCGCGGCACGTACTTGTCGAACTTGGCGTAAACCGCCCGCGCCCCAGCCACGCGCTCGCTGCCCACCCAGGTGAAGGGGCCGCTGCCGATCATGTCGGTCAACTGCTTGAACGGGTCGGTATTGGCGAAGCGCTCCGGCATCATCGCCGGCATCGGCGAGGTGATTTTTCCGAGTGCATCCGGCAGCAGCGGGAAGGGCCGGTTGAGCCGGAACACGATGGTGCGGTCATCCGGCGCGCTCAACTCGTCGGTCGCGGACATCAGGGCCCCACCCAGCGCGTCCCGCTTGGCCCAGCGCTTGATGCTGGCGACGCAGTCCCGCGCGGTCACCTTTTCGCCGTCGTGCCACAGCAGGCCGGGGCGCAGCGTCAGCGTCCACAGCTTCCCGTCATTGACGACGACATGGCCTGCCACCATCTGCGGCGTGGCTTTGAAGTTGCCGTCCATGCCGTAGAGCGTGTCGTAGATCATGTGGCCGTGGCCGCGCGTGACGTAGGCCGTGGTGCCATGCGGGTCGAGGTAGCTGAGGTCGATCTGCGGCACGAATTTCAGCACGCCTGTGCCCTGGGACCTGGCGTAGCGCGGCGCGGCCAGCATGGCGGCGCCAGCGCCGAACAGGGTGCGGCGCTTCATGGTGTGTTGCCCTTGGCGATAACGGTCATGACGCTCTCCTGGCTTGGATGGCGGACCGGCGGCTCCCTGTTGCAGGCAGCCTAGAACAAAGGCCCGGCCGATGAAAACCGCGCAGGATGAAAAACCATCCCGCGCAACCGAGGCTGGCGCAAATCGGGGCGAAAGCGAAGCGAAACTGCGCGGCCCCGCCTCAGATCACGCCTTCCGCCGCCAGCGCCGCGACCTCCGTCGGCGAGTAACCGCACAACTCGCCCAGCAGGCGCACATTGTCCTCGCCATAGCCTGGCGCGCCCCGCCGGGTGATGCCGCCAGCATGGCCCGGCGTGGCCGAGAGCTTCGCCGCCGGCAGTTCCGTCACCGGCCAGGCGCCTATCTTGCTACCCTCGATCTCCGTCAGCCAGCCGAGCGCCGCCAGTTGCGGGTCGCGGTCGCAGCGGTCCTCGGCGTTCTGGCACACGCCGGCCGCCACTCCCGCGGCCTGCAAGGCCAGCATCGCCGGCTCAGCCTGCTGCGTGGTGGTCCACGTGGTGACCGCCGCTTCCAGGGCCGGCTGGTTCGCCAGCCGCGCCGCCAGGGTGGCGAAGCGTGGGTCGTCCAGCCATTCGCCATGGCCGGCTACCCGCGCCAGCGCGCGCCATTCCTCATCTGTGAAGCAGGCAATCGCCAGCCAGCGATCCTGCCCGGCGCAGCGGAAGGCGCCGTGCGGCGCTGCCGGCTTGTACGGGCTGCGGTTGCCGATGCGGCTCCACACCCGCGCATTCGCCGAGAAATCCAGCACCGGCACGCCGCCCAGGAAGATGCCGCTTTCGCATTGCGAGCCATCGATCCACTGGCCATGGCCGGTGTGGTCGCGGTGCAGCAGCGCGCCGAGGATCGCCATGGAAAACCCGTAGGCGCCCATCCAATCCAGGAAGGAATAGCCCCAGCCCGCCGGCATCGCCGGCTCCGGCAGGCCCGACATTTCCGAGGTTCCCGCGAAGGCCGCCGCCACCGGCCCGATGGTGCGGAACCGCCCATAGCGGCCGACGCCGCCCATGCCGGATTGCTGCACGTAGATGATGTCCGGCTTGATCGCCCGCAGCGCGTCATAGCCCAGGCCCAGCCGCTGCAACACGCCGGGCGAGAAGCCCTCCGCCACCACATCTGACTGCGCGATCATCCGGCGCGCGATCTCCAGCCCCTTGGGGTGGCGGATGTTCAGCGAGAGCCCGGACTTGCCGGCGTTCTTGTTGTTGAACTGGCCGCCCATGTCGGGGTCGTTGACCGGCGGCAGCGGTGCCGTCGCCAGGCGCCGTGCCTCGCGCCCGCCCACCGGCGCCATGGCGGCGAGGCGGGTATCCGGGTTCTCCTTCCACTCCACCTTGATGACATCGGCGCCCAGCGCCGCCGCCAGCCTGGTGCCGCCGGCCGAGGCGAGGAACCAGCTGAAATCGAAGATCCGCACGCCCTGCAACGGAAACGCCTTGCCGCGGGCCGAGAGCATCGCCGACCCGGCCGCGCGCGCCCGGGCCGGCACGCTGGGCACCGCCGCCGGCCAGCGCAGGCCGTTATCCTCGCCCAGCAACGGCGCCCGGCGGCCGACCTGCCACTTCGTCTCGGTCGAAAGCCAACGGCTGACCGGGTAGGTAAAGCTGCGGCCGTGCTCGGGGTGCTCGACTTCGGCAAAGGTGCCGCGTTCCTGCCAGTGCGGGTCGGCGGCGTTCTCATGCGGCTTGCGCAGCGGCGCCCAGAGCAGGCCGGCGCTCTGCGCCTCGCGCCAGGGCAGCGTCTCCCAGGTATGGGCGCGGATGAAGCGCTGGATCACCTCCGTGATGTGCGCCGCCTGTTCGCTGGCATTGCCCGAGCCCGGTACGTTGCGCGCCTTGTGGTCGGCGCTGTCGCCCGGCCGCACCAGGTCGGCCTGCATGCCGTAGCCTTCGAGGAACGGCACCAGATTGCCCTGGTCGCGCACGGAAACGCCGGTGGCGATGCACCAGCGGCCATCCTTGGTGTGCCCCACCGACGGCACATGCGTGGGGTTCTCGCCGGCGTGGCGGCAGGTCATGCGGAACAGCGGCGCGCGCCGCATCACCCAGGACATCACGTCCAGTTCCGGGTTCTTCGAACATGCCTCATGCACCGCGCAGGAAACGTCCTGGCCTTCGCCGGTGTGCAGCCGGTGCAGCAACGCCGCCAGCACGCCCACCATCAGTTGCTCGCCGGCGATGTGGTATGCCTGCCAAAGCTGCGGCGCGATCGGCGGCAGGTCGTAGTGCTTCGCCGGGTCAGGGTCGTAGCCGCAGTTCATCATGATGCCCGACAGCGCCAAATGCACCAGGTCGCTGCCCTTGAAGTCGCGCCACGGGCCGTCATCGCCGAATGGTGTGATCCGCGCCAGCACCAGGCGGGGATGCCGCGCGCGCAGCGCCGCCACGTCCAGGTCGCGCCGGCTGGTCAGCAGCACATCGGCGCCCGCCAGCAATGCCGCGCCCTCGGTGCTTTCCAGCGTGGCGGTGACGGATTTCTTGCCGCGGTTATACGCCCAGAAATGCAGCGAGCGTTCCGGCCCCGGCTGGTCGGCCAGGAAGGGGCCGATGTGGCGTGTGGCAGCGCCCTCCGGCGGCTCCAGCTTCACCACTTCGGCACCGAGGCCTGCCAGCATCAGCCCGGCGTATTCGGCGTTTTCGTCGGCCACTTCCACAACGCGCAGGCCGCTGAGGATGCCCGGCGCATCGGCGCCCACCTGGCCCGGCATGGTGCTCATGCCCGGGCGACCTTGCTGCTGTTCATGTCCACGTTTCCCTTGGCGCCTGCGGCGACGCTGCTTGCCGCCACGCTACCCCAGCGCCAAACCCACCGGCAATGGCTGGACAGGCCGCCCACTTCCTGCCGCACTCCGGCAAAACGCAGAAGGAAGTGCGCATGCAGATCAGCGACCTCAAGGGCAAGGCGGCCTTGGTCACCGGCTCCTCCACCGGCATCGGTGCGGCCGTGGCGCGCGGCTTCGCCCGGCAGGGCATGCGCGTGGCGCTGCATTGCAATGCCAGCCGCGGCACCGCGGAAAAGCTGCTGGCGGAACTGCGTGCCGAGGGCGCCGAGGTGGTGGTGCTGCAGGCGGACCTCCGCTGCGTCGCCGGCTGCACCGAATTGGTGAACCAGGCGCAGGCCGCCTTCGGCCGGCTGGACGTGCTGGTCAACAATGCCGGCGGCGTGGTGCAGCGCCGTGCGCTGGGCGAGATCGACGACGCGCTGTACGACGATATCGTCAACCTCAATGCCCGTTCGGTCTTCGCCTGCTCGCGCGCTGCGCTGCCATTCATGCTGGCGCAGGGCGGCGGCGCCATCATCTCCACCACCTCGCTGGCGGCGCGCAGCGGGGGCGGCAGCAAATCGACGCTCTATGCCGCGTCCAAGGCCTTCGTCTCCACCTTCACCCGCGGCCTGGCCAAGGAAGTCGGCCGCAGCGGCATCCGGGTGAATGCCGTGGCGCCCGGCGTCATCATCAAGCCCGAGAAGGGCTGGACCATGCCGGACCACCAGGTGCAGGCCAGCGTGAAGCTGACCCCGCTGCGCCGGCTCGGCACCGTGGAGGAATGCGTCGGCGCCTACCTGTTCCTGGCCTCGGGGGAACTCTCGGGCTTCATCACCGGCCAGGTGCTGGAGGTGAATGGCGGGTTGCAGATGCCCTGAGGCATTACATCCGCAAGCCCAGCGCCAGCACCGCCGCGGTGTTCTCCGCCAGCAGGCGCGGCGCGGCGGCGCTGTAGTCCGCGCTGTTGAGATAGGCGCGCGGCATGTCCAGCCGGTCCAGCACCGGCTGGTGCTCGGCCTCGAACAGTGCCGCCTTGAAGCTGTCGTGCAGCACGCGCACCACGCCGGGGTCCATGCCCTTTGGCCCGACCAGCCCGTAGGGCGAGGTCTGCGCGATATCCAGGCCGCATTCGCGCAGGGTAGGGGCGTAGGCAAAGCGCTTGATCCGCTCCACGCCGAAGGTGACCAGCAGGCGCAGGTTGCCGGCCTGCACCAACTCGCCCCACAGGGTGCTGGCGGCCACCGCGTGCAACTGCCCGGCCATGAGCGCCGCCACGTCGTCGCCGCCGCCGCGGAACGGCACGTGCAGCCAATCCAGCCCCAGCTTGCGGCCCACCTGTTCCATGGTGATGTGCTGCGTGGTGCCGACGCCCGCGGTGCCGAAGCTGACCTTGCCCGGATTGGCCTTCACGTGGTCGGCGAATTGCTGCCACGTCTGCCAGGGCGAATCGCTGCGGACGACGACGCCGTAGGAATAGCCGACCAGTTGGATGACCCAGGTGAAGTCATCCGGAATCGCGTAGGGCGCGCGGGCCATCATCGCGGGCATGCGGAAGTTGGTGCCGTGGAACTGCGTCAGCAGGTAGCCATCGCCGCGCGCTTCCGCCGCCACCGCCTGGGCGCCCAGCATGCCGCTGGCGCCGGCCTTGTTCTCGATGATGATCGGCTGGCCCAGGTGTTTCTGCGCCAGCGGCGCCAGGCCGCGCAACTGGATATCCGCCGCCGCCCCGGCCAGCCAGGGCACGATCAGCCGGATCGGCCGCGTCGGGAAGCCGCCCTGGGCCAGCGCCGGCGCTGCCAGCGCGCTGCCCAGCAAGGCCCGCCGCGAAAGGCGGCTCATGCTGCGAACTCCAGGATCTCGCGGCTGCGGGTGACGCGGCCGGCCCAGACACGGTCGAATTCCGCCACCAGCCCGGCGAGTGCGGCGGAGCCCGCCAGGCCCTCGGCCTCGGCCAGGGAGGCGAACTCGTAGAAGGCGAAATGCACCCCCGGCGCGGTTCGGCTCCAGCAGCGCCAGGCGCGTTGCGCCCCGAAGGCTTCCTGCGCCTGCGGCAAATGCTCCGTCTTGTACCAATGATCGAAGCGCGGCCGATCCTCGGCTTCCGCCAGCACAGCGCGCACCATCAGGCAGCCCTTCGGCATCGTTGCCTCCCCTTGATTTGGCGCCAGCCTAGCCCCGCTGGCGCGGATCGCGCTATCCCAGGGCGCCAGAGAGGGAGGCCCGCATGCCCGCAACATCGGAACCCGGCTTGAACCTGCGCGACCAGGCTAGCTGAGGCGTGAAGCCGCGCAACCTCGGGCTTATCACCCTGGCCCAGGTGCTGGCGCTGTCCATCTGGTTCGCCGGCACCGCGGCCGGCCCCGGCATGGCGCGAGAGGCCGCGCTCTCCCCCGGCTTCCTGGCGCTGCTGACCAGCGCCGTGCAGGCCGGCTTCGTGGTGGGCACGCTGGCCAGTGCGGTGCTGGGCCTGGCCGATAGGTTGGACCCGCGCCGGCTCTTCGCCGCCGCGACGCTGCTGGGGGCGCTGGCCAATGCCTGCATCCTGCTGCTGCCGGTGGGCGCTGAGGCCGTGGTGCTCGCCCGCTTCGCCACCGGCGTGGCGCTGGCCGGGGTCTATCCGGTGGGGATGAAACTGGCCGCTGGCTGGGCCGACCGCAACGACGCCGGCATGGTGGTCGGCCTGCTGGTGGGTGGGCTGACTCTGGGCTCGGCTTCGCCGCACCTGGTCAACGCCTTCGGCGGGCTGGACTGGCGGCTGACGCTGGCTGCCGCGTCGCTCTCCGCTGTGGCCGGCGCGGCGCTGATGGCGCTGGTGCGGCTCGGCCCGCGCCACGCCCCGGCGCCGCCGTTCCGCCCTTCCGCCGCGCTGCGGCTGTGGCGCAACCGGGGAACGCGGCTGGCCACGCTCGGCTACCTCGGCCACATGTGGGAGCTGTATGCCATGTGGACCTGGGTCGGACTTTACCTGGCCGCCAGCTTCGCCGCCTGGCGCGGCATCGGCCCGGACCCGGCCGAGGCCTCGCTGGCCAGCTTCGCCGTCATCGCCGCGGGCGCGTTGGGCTGCGTCGCCGCCGGGCTGCTGGCGGACCGCGTCGGGCGGGTGCGCGTGACCGTCGCGGCCATGGCGGTCTCCGGTGGCTGCTGCCTGCTGGCCGGGCCGGTCTTCGGCCTGCATCCGGCGCTGACCATCGCGGTGTGCCTGGTCTGGGGCGTGGCCGTGGTGGCGGACAGCGCGCAGTTCTCGGCCAGCATCGCGGAGCTGGCCGATGCCGGGCTGACCGGCACCATGCTGACGGTGCAGACCAGCCTCGGCTTTGCGCTGACCTTGATCACCATCCAGCTGATGCCGCTGGTTGTCGCTGCCATCGGCTGGGGCGGCGCTTTCGCCGCGCTGGCGGTCGGGCCGGCGCTTGGCTGCCTTGCCATGCTGGCGCTGGGCCGCAGCGCGGACGCCACGCGGCTGGCGGGCGGCCGGGGCTAAAGCGGGATCGCTTCTGACTGAAGCGCTCACGCTCCGGCCTTGTTGTTTGGGAGACTGATTCACGGCTTGCGGCGATTCCGCCTAAGCCGATCAGGCTCTAACCCGGGTTGCGCAGGTTGTCGCGCAGGGTCGCCCCGGTATAGCGCGTGCGGAACAGCCCGCGGCGCTGCAACTCCGGCACCAACTGGCGGCCGATCTCCTCGAACGTCGTCGGGAAGATGGTCGGCGGCAGGATGAAGCCGTCGCAGGCCTCGCCCTCGAACCAGTCCTGCATGTGGTCCGCCACCATTTCCGGCGTGCCGGCCAGCAGCGCCCGCGGCCGGCGCACCGCCTCGGCGAAGCTGATGCCCTTGTCCTTGGCCACCTGCAGCATCCGGTCCCGATGGCCCTGGACGCCCTGGTTGCTGCCGGGCCGGTCCAGCGCCTCCGGCGTCATCGCGGTGTTGAGGTCCGCCACCACCGACCAGGAACTGGCGGCCACCACCAGCTCAGGGTCCACCAGCGACTCGAGATAGGCGGCCTTCTCCCGCGCGATGCTCTCGGTTTCCCCCAGCACCACGGTGACGGAGGGCAGCACCTTGCACTCATCCGGGTCGCGGCCCAGCGCGGCCATGCGGGCGCGGATATCGGTGCGGTATTCCAGCGCGTCGCCCTTGGTACCGGGTGTGCAGAACAGCGCCTCCGCCCAGCGCGCGGCGAAGGCGCGGCCGCGCGGCGAGGAGCCCGCCTGCATGATGGTCGGGCGCACCTGCGGGCTGCGCGGCGTGCAGGCCGGGCCGCGCGTGCTGACGTAGCGCCCGGCGTAGTTGGTGTAGTGGATCTTCGTGGGGTCGGCGAAGGCGCCGGCGGCGCGGTCCAGCAGAAGGGCGTCGTCCTCCCAGCTGGTCCACAGCTTGTCGCAGGCTTCCATGACCTCGTCGGCCATGTCGTAGCGCTGCTCCTTCGGCGGCAGGCCGATGCTGCCGTAGTTCAGCGCCTCGAAGTCGCGGCCGGTGGTGACCACGTTCCAGGCCACGCGCCCCTTGCTGATGATATCCAGCGAGGCGAGGTAGCGGGCGATGCTGTAGGCCGGCACGAAGCTGGTGGAGAGTGTGATGCCGAGGCCGAGATGCTTCGTGGCGCGCGCCATCATCGGCAGCAGCACCATCGGGTCGAGCAGGCCGCTCTGGCCGCCACGGCCGATGAAATCCGCATGGCTGCCCTTGTACAGGTCCGGCAGGCCCAGGCTGTCGGCGAAGAAGCAGGCGTCGAACATTGCCTCCTCCATCACCTGGGCCAGCTTCTCCCAGCGCTCCGGCTCGAACACGTCCAGCCGGGCGCTCGGGTGGCGCCAACTGCTGGGGTAGCTCGCGGCGGGGCCGGCCATCAGATAGGCCACCAGGTTCATCTTGCGGGCCATGGTTGCTCCTTGCGCGGTGTCGGCAGGCTAGGGGAGGGGGCGGCGCCACGCCAGTTGGGTGGCGGCCCCGGTACGGCCACTGGCGGCGCGCCTTGGCGCGAGAATTGGCGCGGTGGCCGAAAGGCGCCCACAATGGCAGCATGGCCCCAACGATCCTGCGCGATATCATCTACACCGAAGCCCTGGTGGACCGCGCCAGCGGCACGCCTCGCAAGGTGCCCCTGCGGCTGGACGCCTACCTGCCGGAAGGCCGCGGGCCGCATCCGGTCCTGGTCCTCGCCTTCGGCGGTGCCTTCCACCGCGGCAGCAAATCCGATGACGCCTTCCCCGGGGTGGGTGATGCCGGCGACAACACTGCCATGGCGGAATATTGCCGCCGCTTCGCCGCCCAGGGCTTTGCCTGCTTCTCCATCGACTACCGCCTGGCCCCCAGCGACCCCGAGCCGACCGGCCCGTCGATCATCGCCCAGCCCGAGCAGGTGCCGATGGGCCGCATCGCCCAGGTGCGCGAGATCATGGGCCTGCCGCCCGCCAGCGCCGCCGACATGGCGCGGGTGATGGAAGCGGGAATCGAGGACTTCACCGCCGCCGTCGCCTTCCTGCGCACCGAACACGCCCGCTTCAACATCGACACCAGCCGCTTCGTGCTGGGCGGCTGGTCCGCCGGGGCGCGCTGCGCGCTGTATGCCGCCTATGGCCGCCGGGTGACGTGCCGCGGCGTCATCGCGCTGTCCGGCGTGCTGCAACCGGACGACACCGAACGATTCCTGGCCACGCCAAAAGGCCTGCCGCCGCTGCTGCTGATCGCAGCGGAACGCGACCTGGGCTACGTGCAGGAGGGCGCAATCACCACCGTGGCCGCCTTCACTGCCGCCGGGGTGCCGGCGCATCTGGTGCGCGTGCCCGGCTACGATCACTGGTACCCGGCCGAGGCCCCGACCGATGCCGGCGCTACCGTGCAGGGCATGATGCAGGCGGCGCTGGATACCTTCTCTGGCTGACGCCGCTGGCTAGAGCGAGATCGCTTCTGACAGCAGCGCTCGCGCTCCCGCTCCCGCCTTGTTGTATGAGAGGCTGATTCACGGCTTACAGCGATTCCGCCTAAGCCGATCAGGCTCTACGGCACCACCACCGGCGCGCTGAGCAGCCAGGCGGTGACCGGGAACAGCAGCGCCGCCATCAGGGTGGAGACCAGCACCCCGGCGCTGACTTCCTCGGCCGCCGCGTCATGTCGTTGTGCCAGCACGAAGGCGTTGGTCGCGGTGGGCATGGCGGCCAGCAGCGTGCCGGAGACCACCCAGAAGCTGTCCAGCCCCAGCACCTGGCTCAGCACCAGCCAGACCAGCGCGGGGTAGGCCACCAGCTTGGCCAGGGTCAGCCCGGCGGCCATGGCCAGTACCCGGCCGCGGGCGTGCATCTGGCCCAGCGTGCCGCCCAGCGCGAACAGCGCGGTCGGCCCGGCGGCATTGCCGAGGAAGCTGAGGAAGCGCTCCACCGGCAGCGGAATCTGCACCGCGAACCAGGCCAGCCCGCAGCCGGCGACGATGGAGAGGATGACCGGGTTGCGGGTCAGCCCAAGCAACCCCCGGCCCATGGCGCGCAGCCCGGCGCCACGCTCGCCCGGCGCCATCAGCACGCTGCCCAGGGCGATGATGACCGCCACTTCGGCCATGATGCTCATGGCCACCGGCCCAGCCACGCGCGGCCCCAGCATCGGCAGCAGCAGCGGCGGCGCCAGGTAGCCGACATTGCCCATGGCCGCCGCCGCCCCCAGCGCCGCCGATTGCTGCCGGGTGTGGCCGCGCAGCAGGGCAAAGGCCATGGCGGTGCCGAAGACCACCAGGCAGGCGGCCAGGTAGCCCTGGAACCATTCGGGCTGGAAGCTTTCCGCCAGCGGCTGGCTGCCGACCAGGCGCAGCAGCATGGCCGGCAGCGCCACGTTGAAGCTGAAAGTGCCGATGGCCACCACCACCACGGCCGAGACCAGCTTCAGCCGGGCGGCCACCAGGCCAACCAGCACCACGGCGAAGATGGGCAGGCAGAGCGAAAGGAATCCGATCATGCAAGCCTTGTTGCGGGCCAGCGCGAAGCTGTCCATCATTCCCCGCAGAATTTCCAAAACAGGGAGCCAAGGCCCATGAGCCTGATCATCACCCGCCGGGCGGCGCTTGGCGCGGCGCTGTCCGTCCCCTTCATCCGCGTGGCCGCGGCGCAGCAGACGTTTGAATGGGTCGCCGGTTCGGTCGGTGGCGGCTGGTACACCATGGCGGCGGGGCTTTCCGCGCTGATCAAGGACGAAAACGCCGATCTGCAGATCCGCGTGACCCCGGGCGGCGGCCTGGCCAACAGCACCCGGGTCAACAACAACCAGTCGCCGATGGGCTGGGGCATCGACGCCTTCGCCGCCTCCGCGCGGAAGGGGGAGGACCCCTACAGCGTGAAGCACGAGAACCTGCGCAGCCTGGGCACCGGCTACAGCCCCACCGAGCACCACTTCCTGCGCCACAGCGGCGCCGGCCCGGCCGACATGAAGGCGATCCTGACCCAGAAAGGCCTGAAGATCGGCGTGCCGCAGCGCTCCTCCACCGATGAGATGACGTTGCAGCGGATACTGAAGTTCTACGGCAGCAGCCCGGAGCGCATCCGCGACGAGGGCGGCCGCTACCAGAATGGCAGCTACGCCGATATCGCCAGCGCCTACACCGATGGGCAGGTGGACTACCTGTACGCCGCCCTTGCCCGCCCGGCGGCGATCTTCACCGAAGTGGCGCAGGGCCGCCGCGGTGGCGCGATGGTTGAGTTCCCCGCCGATGTCCGCAAGCACCTGGCCGATACCTACGCCTATGCCGAAGGCGTGCTGCCGGCCACCACCTATCCGCAGTTGCAAAGCGGACCGGTGAACGTGACCAGCATGGACAGCGTCATCATGGTGCATGCCTCGGTGCCTGAGGATGTCGCCTACAAGATCACCAGGACCCTGATCCGCAACAAGGGCCAGCGGCTGGTCGCAATCCACGCCAGCATGGGCGCCTGGGACCCGGCGACGAGCTGGAAATACAA
>CANBNK010000080.1 GCA_947371015.1 Acetobacteraceae bacterium
CGTCGGCGGCTTCGCCCACCGTGCGGCCGGCCTGCAACACGGACTGCAACGCCCCGGTCGCGGCGGTGAACCAGGCGGTGCCGTCCATCGGCCAGGCGCCGCCGGCGCTGGCGGCGGCCAGCATCGGCGCGCGCACCGTGGTCTCGAACCGGCGCAGATAGCCTTCGCGCGCGGCTTCGACCGCGGTGACCACGGCGGGCGGCGCATCCGCCAGCACCGCCTCAATTCGCGCCCAGGCGCCTTCGACGCGGCCACGCACCGCGCCCAGGGCAATCAGCTGGGCGCCAGTGGGCGGCCTGCCGGCCTGGACCAGCCCGTTCAGCAGGCCACGTTCCTGGCCGGCGAACTCCGCCAGCTCCGCCAGCGCGTCACGCAGCGCCACCAGGGCGCGCGCTTCCGAGGTGGCGTCGCCCATCGCTTCGGCGGCACGCCGCAGCGCCATCAGCGCCTCAATCCGCGCCGAGGTGGCGGCGAACCACAGCGCCGGAGCCGGGCTGCCGGCGCCACCGGCATCGGCTGCCACACGCAGCGCCTGTACCTGGGCGGCGGCGGCCTGGCTGCGCGCCAGAGCAGCGGCCACCGAAGGCTGGCTCGGCGCCAGGGCGTGCAGGGCCGGCATCGCCTCGGCCAGGGCGGCTTCGGCTTCCGCCCGGCTGGCCCGCGCCCGCTGCCACGCCGCCGGGGTGGCAGCCGCCGGATTGGCCAGCAGGCCATTGGTGGCGCCACGCTCCGCCGCCAGGGCGGCCGCGCCGCGCAACATCTGTTCGCTGGTGGCGTTGAGACCGCGACTGCCCTGTGCCTGGTCGTAGGCCAGCCAGGCCTGGTGCGCCTGCTGGCCGATGGCCGCGGCCAGCGCCAGGCTGAACAGCAACACGATGGCGGCCATACGGGCGCTGAGGGACATGGGGCGGCTCCTGCGTCGTTCCCCCCATTCCTAGGGGCAAACGATTAACCCATCCCTGTCGCGCTTGAACCGGCGCCGCGCGGGGCTTAGACCCTGCGCATCGCCGACCGGGGTGGCGATACCGCTTGAAGCCGATCAAGCGGCAGGGCGTTTCCCGCTCGCTTCGGCCGAGGGCAACTGCGCTGCCACAGGGTCGAGCGGGCACATCACGCCTGCCAGTGACGCAGCCCGATCTGCGTTCCATCTAGAGTGTGATCGTCGCAGGCGGAATCGCCGAAGGCGTGAATCACACGACCAAACAATGAGCTGGAGTCTGTCGGGCGCTGCTGTCTGCGCCGGACAGGCTCCAGAGCCGCCACCAGGGCGATCAGGAGCACGGACATCATGGGCTACAAGGTCGCGGTCGTCGGCGCCACCGGGGCGGTGGGGCGGGAACTCATCAAGACGCTGTCCGAGCGGGGCTTCCCGGTGGACAGCATCGTGGCGCTGGCCAACGGCCGGCTGCTCGGCACCGAGATCTCCTTCGGCGAGAAGATCGTGCTGAAGACCCAGAGCCTGGAGAAATACGACTTCAAGGGCACCGACCTGGCGCTGTTCGCGCCCACGCCCGCAATCTCGGCGGTGCATGCGCCACGCGCGGCGGCGGCCGGATGCATGGTGGTGGACCTGACCGGGCAGTTCCACCTGGAGTTCGACGTGCCGCTGCTGGTGCCGGAGGTGAACCCGCAGGCGCTGGCCCGCGCCGCCAAGCGCCGCATCGTCGCGACGCCCAGCGGCAATGTGGTGCAACTGGTCATGGCGCTGAAGCCGCTGCACGACATCGCCCGGGTCAAGCGCGTGGTGGTCTCCACCTACCAGAGCGTCAGCGCCGCCGGGAAGGAAGCCATGGACGAGCTGTGGAGCCAGACCCGCGGGCTATTCGTCAACGAGCTCGGCGCGTCCGAACAGTTCACCAAGCAGATGGCCTTCAACGTCATCCCGCATATCGACCAGTTCATGGAGGATGGCGCGACGCGGGAGGAATGGAAGCTGGCGGTGGAGACCCGCAAGGTGCTGGACCCCGACGTGCAGGTGGTCGCCACCTGCGTGCGCGTGCCGGTGTTCATCGGCCATGGCGCCTCGGTGGTGGTGGAGTTCGAGGAAGCGATCTCGGAGGAGCAGGCCAGCCGGGCGCTGCATGATTTCCCCGGGATGATCGTGCTGGATAAGCGCGACGACGCCGGCTACGTGACCCCGGCCGAAACCGTGGGCGAGGACGCGGTCTATGTCTCCCGCATCCGGCGCGACCCGACGGTGCCGCATGGCCTGGCCTTCTGGTGCGTGGCCGACAACCTGCGCAAGGGCGCGGCGCTGAACGCGGTGCAGATCGCCGAACTGCTGCACGAGCGGGGGATGCTGGGGGAGAAGGCACGCTGACCCCCGCGACTCCGGCGGTTGGGGACGGGGCGGTGCCGTGGGGTGCCGCCCTTTTCTTTTGGCCGCCGCCTGGATCATTTTCCTATATTTTCTTGACCTAGGAACAAATACCGAACATAACCATGCCGGTTCCCTTCCGGAGGCGGCGCATGGACCTTTCCCCCCTTCCCCCCCAGCCCTGGTGGCAACTGCCGTCCCGCGTGCTGGGCTGCGGGCTGGCCGGGCTGCTGGTGCTGGTGCTGGCGCGGCAGGCGGGGCTGGCGCCGCTCGGTGACGCCCTGGCGGCGCAGCCGGCGCTGGTCGCGGCCGTGTTGATCTTCGCGGTCGGGCTGGCCTTTGCCGGCTTCCTGTGGTGGCTCGCCGCCCGCAGTTTTGCCTTGTTGCGCGACCCCGCGACCACCCCGGCCCAGCTGGCCAGCCTGCGCGAGCTGCCGCTGGCGCTGCCGGAGGGCACCGTGCGCGCCGTGCTGGCGCTGATCGTCGGTGTGGTCGGGCTGCCGCTGCTGCTGTTCAGCCAGGCGCTGCGGCTGCCGGATGCGGTGGCGGGCTATGTGAATGGCATCATCGCCGGGGTGTTCGGCTTCTACTTCGGCACCCGCGGCAGCGCCGGCGACGCACAGACCGCGCGCCAGGCCACCGAGGCGCTGGCCACCACCGCCCGCGCGCATGAGGAACTGCGCGCGCAGAACGCGGCCCTCACCCAGCAGGCGGCCGATGCCGGCCTGCCCGGCCAGGTCTCCGGTGCGCTGGCCAGCTTGGCGCGGCAGATCGGCGTGGCCGAGACGCTGGTGGAAACCCTGGGACCGGCCTTGCCGCCGGGGCTGCTGCCGGCCGGCGCGGCCGAGGCGCTGGCCACCGCGCGCGATGCCGCCGCTGCCGCCGGGCGCCTCGCCGCCGGCCAGGCCGATGCCGGCACCCTGGCGGCGCTCACCCGGGCGCTGGCCGGGCTGACCGGCAGCACCGGCCCCTTCCCGGCACTGCTGCGGGCGGCCGGCGCGGTGCTGCCGGTGGCGGGCGGGCCGCTCGGTGCCGCGGCGCTGCTGGTGGGCTTGGGCTGGCAGGCCGGCAGCACCGCCTGGCATCGCTGGCGCGCCCAGGTGCTGGACGCGCCGCATGACCCCGCGATCTTCGATGCTGGCAGCCTGACCCCCTCGGGCGCCGCGCTGCGGCTGGCGGAGGCACCGGTCTTCGCCCGGGCCTTCGCCAGCCGCCTGGCCGAGCCGGGGTTCATCGCCGGCCTGCTGGACCTGGCGTTGCGTGACGACGCCGCCGCGCGGCTTTGGGCCAAACATGGGGCGGATTTCGCTTCGCCGGCCGAGGCGGCACAGGGCCTGGCCGAGTTCCGCCGCGCGCTGCTGGCCGACCGCGTCGCCGCCGATGTCACCCCCGCCGCCGTGCAGGGTCTGGCGACCGCGCTGGCGCCGCTCGCCCCCAGCGCGGATGCCGCCATCGCCCGCCAGGTGCTCACCGCCGCCGGCGCCGCCCAGGCTCCGGCGGTGCAGGCGCTCGGCCTGCTGGTGGGGGAGTTGCGGGCGCGAAAACTGGACCCCATCGCCACCTTGCAGGAGCTGACGCCATGAGGATTTTCCTCGCTTTTCCGCTGCTGGCCGGCTGCGCCTTCACCGCCGCGCAGCTGGACCCGCCCTTGGGACAATTGGCGCGCTGGCGTGGCGCCGATGCCGCCATGCTGGCCGCCGAGCCGGTGGTGGCGCCCTGCCCGGCCGACAACCCGGCCTGCGCCACGCTGCATCGGCTGCGGGCCGAGGCCTGCATGGGGCTGGCCATGGCGGCGCGGGCGCCTGGCGCCACCTGCCCCACACTGGCCGGGGCGCCGCAGCTGGCCTGCGCCGGGGAAGGCTATGCCGCGGCGGTGCAGCAGGGCGCCCAGCCGGTAGCGCTGCTGGCTGGCAATGGCGCCCAGGCCCTGCTGTGCCGGGCGGAGATGCAGGCGCCCGCCGGGGCGCTGGCCAGCGCCGAGGCGGCGATGACCCTGGCGGCCCGGGCCGAACCCGGCCGCGCCGCCGCTTTGGGCGCCTGGGGTGCCACGCTGCGCGCCAGGCTTGCCACCGGTGCCGCCCGCTGCGCCGCCGTTCACCAGGCCCAGGCCTTGGCCGTCACCCTGCCCGCCGAGGCCCAGGGCCGCGTCATGGCCGACCTGGCCCTGCTGCCGGGCTGCGCGCCATGATGCTGGATCGCGCGCTCGATTTCCGCTTTCCACTGACCAGCGGTGCCGATGTGCGCGCGGCGCAGCAGGCGCTGGCCCGCGCCGGGCTGCTGTCCGGCGATGCCGATGGCGTCTTCGGCCCGCGCACCCGGGATGCCGTGGCCGCCTGGCAGCAGCGGCGCGGGCTGCCGGCCGATGGCGTGCTGCGCCCGGCGCAATGGGCGGCGCTGCTGCCGGAAGCCCCGGCCGCACGGCCCAGCACCACCGATTGGCGGACGGCGCTGGCGCCCTTCCTACCGCGCCTGAGCACCCCGCACGGCGCCCCGGTGGGCACCAGCCCGCGCCGCTGGAGCCTGACGCCAGGCGGCGTGCTGGTGCTGGGCGAGGATGCGCCCCGCCGCACCGCCGGCGCCCCGCGCACCACGGCCGCCTGCTGGGACCGCCACGCCGCCGCCTTCCAGGCCGCCGCGCAGCGCTTCGGCGTGCCGCTGGAACTGCTGCTGGCCACCGCCTGCACCGAAAGCGGCGGCCGGGCCGACGCCGTGCGCCAGGAACCCGGCTATGTCAGCGACAGCGCCACCCCGGCAAAGGTCTCGCCGGGGCTGATGCAGACGCTGATCGCCACCGCCCGCGCCAGCCTGCATGACCCGATGCTGGACCGCGCCCGGCTGCTGGACCCCGCCTGCTCGATCGCCGCCGGGGCCGCGCTGATCCGCCAGCAGGCGTTGCAGGCCAAGCGCCCCACGGGCTTCGACCCGGTGCTGGTCGGTATCGCCTACAATGCCGGCAGCCTGCGGCCGATGCAGGAATGCCCTTGGGGGATGGTGCAGACCCAGCGCGACGCCGGCCATTGGCACGCCGATGCCTTCAGCGCCTTCTTCGGCGACGCGCTGGCCGTGCTGGCGCAGGACCCGCCCGATGCCGCGACACCCAGCTTTGCCGCACTGCTGCGGGCATGAGGGAGAGGCACGCAAGGCTCACAGCCCCCGCCAGGCCGCCAGCCCCATGGCCAGCGCGGTCAACAGCTTGGTCACCAGCTCCACCCAGGGCAGGGCACGAGCCAGCAGCGTGGGGCGGGGCGGTGGCGGTTGGTCCGGCATGAACATAGGATAACCTACCTAGTTCACGGCAGGCTATCCCAGCGCACCCGATCTCGTGCAATTGACGCTATCCCGTGACGCACCATAGAAGGCGATGCAATCAGGCGCGCGATGCGCGTCCCCGCGTTGGAGCATCGTTTTCATGAGCATGCAGGATTCGCGCGAGGCGGCCATGATCGGCCGCCGCACGGATGGCACCACGGTCCGCCGGCCCCTTTCGCCGCACCTGCAGGTCTATGACATGCTGCAGATGTCGAGCTTCAGCTCGATCCTCAACCGCATGACCGGCGTGGCGTGGTCCTTCGGTATCCTGCTGATGGTGTGGTGGCTGGTCGCCCTGGCGCTGGGCGAGCCGGCCTACCAGACGGCGATGGGAGCCATGGCGCACCCGATCGGCCTGCTGGTCCTCGTCGGCATGACGGTGGCGGCCTGGTACCACACGCTGGCTGGCATCCGGCACCTGAACTGGGATATCGGCCGCGGTTTCTCGCTGCCGGCGATGTACCGTTCGGGCTGGGCGGTGTTCATCGGCACGGTCGTGCTGAGCGTGCTGACCTGGTTGCCTGCCATCCCCGGTGCGGTCGAGTGGATCGTCGCCCAGATCAACACGCATAGCTGAGGCACCCATGGCCCAGAACCCCGCCGTCAATACCCTCCGCTCCCCGCTCGGCCGCGTCCGCGGCCTCGGTTCGGCCCGGGGCGGCACGCATCATTGGTTCATGCAGCGCGTCACCTCGGTGGCCCTGCTGCCGCTGACCATCTGGTTCGCCGCCTCCGCCGTGTTCACGCTGGCCGGCGCCAGCTACGAGGTTGCCGCCCAGTGGGTGGCGCAGCCCTGGAATGCGGTGCTGCTGCTGGCGCTGGTCCTGGCCACCTTCCACCATGTGGCCGCCGGCCTGCAGGTGGTGATCGAGGATTACGCCAAGACAGAAGCCGGCAAGCTGGTTGGCATTCTGCTGGTCAAGGCCATGTGCTGGCTGCTCGCGCTGGCCTCGGTCCTGGCCGTGCTGCGCGTCGCCATCTGATCGAGACACCGGGTTCAGGAAAGAGCACGACGATGAACGCCATCAATAGCCCGTCCCGGGGCGCCTACCGGATCGTGGACCACACCTATGACGTGGTCGTCGTCGGCGCCGGTGGCGCTGGGTTGCGCGCCACCTTCGGCATGGGCGCCGCCGGCCTGAAGACCGCCTGCATCACCAAGGTCTTCCCCACCCGCAGCCACACCGTGGCCGCCCAGGGCGGCGTCGGCGCCGCGCTCGGCAACATGGGCGAGGATGACTGGCGCTGGCACATGTACGACACCGTCAAGGGGTCGGACTGGCTCGGCGACCAGGATGCCATCGAGTACATGTGCCGCGAAGCGGTGCCCTCGATCATCGAGCTGGAGCACTACGGCGTGCCGTTCAGCCGCACCGAGGAAGGCAAGATCTACCAGCGCCCCTTCGGCGGCCACATGACGCATTACGGCAAGGAGCCGGCGATGCGCGCCTGCGCCGCCGCCGACCGCACCGGCCACGCGATCCTGCACACGCTCTACCAGCAGAGCCTGAAGCATAACTGCGAGTTCTTCGTCGAATACATCGCCCTCGACCTGATCATGGACGATGAGGGCGTCTGCCGCGGCGTGACCGCCTGGTGCCTGGAAGACGGCAGCATGCACCGCTTCCGCGCCCAGCAGGTGGTGCTGGCCACCGGCGGCTATGGCCGCGCCTACTTCAGCTGCACGTCCGCCCATACCTGCACCGGTGACGGTGGCGGCATGGTGCTGCGCGCCGGCCTGCCACTGCAGGACAACGAGTTCGTGCAGTTCCACCCCACGGGCATCTACGGCAGCGGCTGCCTGGTGACGGAAGGGGCCCGCGGCGAAGGCGGCTACCTGACCAACAGCCAGGGCGAGCGCTTCATGGAGCGCTATGCGCCGACGGCGAAGGACCTCGCCTCGCGCGATGTCGTCTCCCGCGCCATGTCGGTGGAAATCCGCGAGGGCCGCGGCGTCGGCCCGGACAAGGACCACATCTTCCTGCACCTGGAGCACCTGGGTGCGGCAATTTTGCATGAGCGGCTGCCCGGCATTTCCGAAACCGCGAAGATTTTTGCCGGTGTGGACGTGACCAAGGAGCCGATCCCGATGCTCCCGACTGTCCACTACAACATGGGCGGCATCCCCACCAACATCCACACCGAGGTGCTGGCCGCCACGTCCAAGGACCAGGACAAGGTGGTACGGGGCCTGATGGCCGTGGGCGAAGCCGCCTGCGTGTCCGTCCATGGCGCCAACCGCCTGGGCACCAACAGCCTGCTGGACCTGGTGGTGTTCGGCCGCGCCGCCGCGCTGCGCGCCGCCGAGATCATCAAGCCCGGCGCCAGCCAGCCGCCGCTGCCGCCCAATGCCGGGGAGAAGTCGTTCGACCGGTTCGACCGCGTGCGGCACTCCAACGGCAGCACCAGCGTCAGCGACCTGCGCCTGACCATGCAGCGCACCATGCAGACCCACGCCGCGGTGTTCCGCACCACGGACCTGCTGAACGAAGGCGTGGCGAAGATGGACAAGGTCGCCGCCGGCTACAGCGACATCAAGATCGCCGACCGCAGCCTGATCTGGAACAGCGACCTGGTCGAGGCGCTGGAACTGGACAACCTGATCGGCAATGCGCTGACGACGATCCATGGCGCCCAGGCGCGCAAGGAAAGCCGCGGCGCCCACGCCCAGGAAGACTATCCGGACCGTGACGACGTGAACTGGATGAAGCACACCCTGGCGCGGATGGACGACAACTACGGCATTTCGCTGGACTACCGTGACGTGAAGATGCGGACCCTCACGAACGAGGTCCAGGTTTTCCCGCCCAAGGCGCGCGTGTACTAAGAACCGGAAGGCGAGACACAGACCGATGGCTGAATTCAAGCTTCCCGCGAACTCGACGATCCAGCGCGGCAAGACCTTCAAGGCCGAAGCCGGCGCCAAGAAGGTCAAGTCGTTCAAGATCTACCGTTGGGACCCCGATACGGGCGACAACCCGCGCAACGACACCTATGAACTGGATTTGGAAAAGTGCGGTCCAATGGTTTTGGACGCACTCATAAAAATCAAGAACGAGGTGGATACCACGCTGACCTTCCGGCGCTCCTGCCGCGAGGGCATCTGTGGGTCCTGCGCCATGAACATCGATGGCCTCAACACCCTGGCCTGCCTGAAGCCGATCGAAGACGTCTCCGGCGACGTCAAGATCAGCCCGCTGCCGCATCTGCCTGTCGTGAAGGATCTGGTGCCCGACCTGACGCAGCTCTATGCGCAGTTGCGCAGCGTGGAGCCTTGGTTGCAGACCGAGACGGCGGCGCCGCCGGATGAGGAACGCCGCCAGTCCAAGGATGAACGCGCCAAGCTGGACGGGCTGTGGGAGTGCATTTTGTGTTTTTGCTGCTCCACGAGTTGCCCGTCCTATTGGTGGAATGGCGACCGCTACCTCGGCCCGGCCATTCTGCTGCAGGCCTATCGCTGGATTGCGGATAGCCGCGACGAGGCGACCGGCAAGCGGCTGGATGACCTGGAAGACCCGTTCCGGCTGTACCGCTGCCACACCATCATGAACTGCACGCGGACCTGCCCGAAGGGGCTGAACCCAGCGGAAGCGATCGGCAAGATCAAGACCATGATGGTCGAGCGGCAGGGTTAAGGCACCGCCCGCACGACCGCGCAGCCCGCCGCAAAGCGGCTGGGCGGCCAAAAGTAAAAAACCCCGCCCGGCGCCAGCCAGGCGGGGTTTTTCATGCGCGCCGGCTTGGGGCTATGCTGCCGGCAAAGCACCGGGAAGACTGTCCATGCGCCTCGCCGCCCTTGCGTTGCTGCTCTTCGCGCCACTGACCGCCGGGGCGCAGGTGCTGACTGTCGGCAATGCCAGCGTGGTCACCAGCCTGGACCCGCACTGGCACAACATGGTGCCCAACAACGCCACGGCGATGCACATCTTCGACCGGCTGGTGGAACGCGACGCGCTGGCCAAACCCTATCCTTCGCTGGCGGAAAGCTACCGCGCCGTCAGCGACACGGAATGGGAGTTCAAGCTGCGCCGCGGGGTGAAGTGGCATGACGGGCGGGACTTCACCGCCGACGACGTGGTCTTCACCTTCGGCCGGGTGCCGACGGTGGCGAACAGCCCGGGCGGCTTCTTCGGCTACCTGCGCGCCATCAGCCGGGTGGAGGTGCTGGACCCGCACACGCTGCGCATCCACACCCACCAGCCACACCCGCTGCTGCCGCTGGACCTGGCCTCGGTCGGCATCATCAGCCGACACGCGGCGACGGGCGCCAACCCCGAGGACTTCAACAGTGGCCGGGCGGCGGTGGGGACCGGGCCTTATCGGCTGGTGGCCTACAGGAGCGGCGAGGGCGTGGAACTGGCCCGGCACCAGGCGGATTGGCGGCCGCAGCCGTGGAGCCAGGTGAAGATCCGCTTCATGACCAATGACGCCGGGCGGACCGCGGCGCTGCTGTCCGGCGATGTCGACATCATCGAGCAGATCGCCACCTCCGACATCGCGCGGCTGCGGCGGGAGGCGCGCGTGATGGTAACCGAGGTGCCGAGCGTGCGGACGGTGTTCCTCTCGCCCGACTATTCGCGGACTGGCCCGGTGCCGGGGGTGACCGACAATGCCGGCGCCCCGCTGCCGCGGAACCCGTTCCTGGATGAGCGGGTGCGGCGGGCGCTGTCGCTGGCGATCAACCGGGACCTGCTGGTGGACCGGGTGATGGAGGGCGCCGCCGTGGCCACCGCGCAATGGCTGCCGGAGGGCGCCTTTGGCTACAACCCGGCGGTGCGGCCACAGCGCTTCGACCCCGAGGCGGCCAAGCGGCTGCTGGCCGAGGCCGGCTTCCCCGAGGGGTTCCGCCTGACGCTCTCGACGCCGAATGACCGCTGGCCGAACGATGCGCGGCTCAGCCAGGCGGTGGCGCAGATGTGGGCGCGCATCGGCGTGAAGACCCAGGTGGATGCGCTGCCCTTCGCCGCCTTCGTGCCGCGGCGGACCCGGCAGGAGTTCGGCATGCAGTTGGGCGCCTGGGGCAGCTCCACCGGGGAGGGCAGCAACTACCTGCTGAGCATCCTCTCGACCTACGACCGGGAGAAGCTGACCGGCGCCGGCAACATGACGCGGCATTCCGACCCGGTGCTGGATGGGCTGCTGGTTCGCGGCGCGGCGACGATGGACGACCAGGCGCGCGAGCGGGTGTGGCATCAGGCGGTGGCCTACTACGCGCAGCACGAGCCGATGCTGCAACTGGTGCAGTACGTGAACGTCTGGGCGGTGCGGCGCGGCCTGACGCATCAGCCGCGGATGGATGAGCGCACCGTGGCGATGGGTGTGGCGCAGGACATGCCGCGGATGCCGGCGCGGTAGGGCGAAAGGGGCGCTACCCCTCTCGCACTCTCCCAGCCAAAGGCCGCGGGGCCTTTGGACACCATGTGAAAGACCCGGGGTCCAGGGGCCTCTCGGCCCTTGGCCGGGGGAGTTTGAGGGGGGCAGCGCCCCGCCTCAAGGCAAGTGCTGGAGTTTGAGGGGGGCAGCGCCCCCCTCAAGGCACAGTGCCGGTGTTTGAGGGTGCCGAAGCCTACACGCTGACCGGCGCCAGGTTGCCGTGCAGCCAGCGCGCCAGCGCCACCACACGCGCGTCCTGCTGCGGCAGGCCCATCACCTGCACGCCCACGGGCATCCCGCCCACCGCCAGCAGCGGCACCGTCACCACCGGGGCGAAGAGCATGCTGCTCGGCGTGTTCATCACGCTGTCGCCGGTTGGGCGCGGCGCCAGGGGCTGGCCGGGCTTGTCGCCGGCCCAGACCGGGGCGGGGCCAGGGCAGGCGAAGGAGATCACCGCATCCACCATCGGCGCCAGGGCGCGGTGGCTGGCCTGGGCGGCATCGCGCTGCGCCAGGCGGGTGTAGTAGTCGTCGGGCGTCATGCGCTCGGAGGCCGCCAGGGTGGCCTTCGCGCGTTCGCTGACGCCATCCGCGTTGTTGTCCACCAGGTTGCGGGTGTTCCAGCGGTTCTCCCAGCCGGTGATGGCGCCGGTGACGGCGCGGGCCTGGCCGATGCCATGCTCGAAGCGCTCGAAGGCCGGGTTGTCGGCGCGGCGCAGCACCTGCACCCCGGCAGCGCGCAGCTGGTCCAGCAGAGCCTCGAAAGCGCCCATGCTGGCGCTGTCGATGTTCGGCCAGCCCTCGCCTTCCATCACCAGCAGGCTGGCAGGCTTGGCGGCTTCCGGCGTGGTCAGCGGCCCTTGCAGGCCGACGCAGCCGCGGTCGCCGCCGGCGCGGGTGGCGATCTCGATGGCGACGGCCCAGAGGTCCTCGAAGCTGTTGGCGTGCGGGCCGTGGGTGCTCATGGAGGTGGCCATCCGCTCGCCGCGGTTCAGGCCGCCTTGGCTCGGCTTCAGCGCCAGGTTGCCGCAATAGGCCGCGGGCCGGATGATGCTGCCGCCGACCTGGGTGCCGATGGCCGCCGGCATGAAGCCGGCCGCGACCGCCGCGGCGCTGCCGGAGGACGAGCCGCCCGGGGTGTGCGCGGCATTCCACGGGTTGGTGGTGGGGCCGGGGTGGCTACCGCCGATCTCCGCCGTGACCGTCTTGGCCAGGATGACGGCGCCGGCCTGGCGCAGCGCCGTGACGGCGGCGTTGTCGCGCTTGGGGAAGTTGCCCTTGTACGCCTCGCAGCCCATCTGCGTCGGCATCTCCCGCGTCTCCAGCAGGTCCTTGATGCCCATCGGCATGCCGTCGATCGGCGAGAGCGGCGCGCCCGTCTTGTAGCGCGCGGTGCTGGCATCGGCCGCGGCGCGGGCGGTCTCGGCGTTCATGGCGGCGAAGGCCTGCACCACCGGCTCGCGCGCGGCGATGGTCTCCAGGCAGCGCTCCAGATAGGCGCGCGGTGTATCGGTGCCATCGCGGAAGCGCGGCACCGCGTCGTGGAAGGTCAGGCCCTTGAAGCCCGTTGTGTAGCTGCCGGTCATCGTCTCGTTCCCCATGCTGTCCGGTGCAAAGGGGCCGCCTGGCCCGGCTTCGCCGGCATCGCTACCGCATGGCATCCCAGATCGGCAGGCTGAGCAAGGCCGCAGCGGCGATCAGCCCGTAGCAGGTGCGGCGGAAGGTCACTTCGCTGGCCAGGCCGAACATGCGCGTACCCGCCCAGATGCCGAAGGCATAGAGCGGCCCGGTCACCAGCAGCGGGCCGATCACCTGCGGCCCAACCAGCCCGGCCACCAGGCAGCCCAGCAGCGCCAGGATGTCCCCGGCGGAAAGGTACAGGTTGAAGATCGCGCGCACCTGCTGCTTCGGCAGGTCCCGCCCCAGCAGATAGGCCATCGCCGGCGGACCGCTGATGGTGGCGATGCCCGCCAGCAGGCCGCCCACGGCGCCGAAGGCCACCGGCACGGCAGGGCCATGCGCGCCGCGCAGCCGCCAGCCGCTCATCAGCAGCCCCAGCAGCGCCAGGATCACCAGGGAGACGCCCCAGCGCAGCGCCAGCGCATCCGCATTGGCCAGCACCAGAATGCCCAGCGGCGTGCCCAGCACCAGGCCGAGCGACAGCGGCACCACCTCCGCCCGCGGCGCCACATGCCAGGCGCCGCGCACCAGGCTGGCGATGGCGACCAACTCCAGCAGCAGCATCAGCGGCGCCGCCTGGCGCATGCCCAGCGCCATGGCCGCCAGGGGCATGAAGATCAGCCCGGCGCCGAAGCCGGAAAAGCCACGCGCCAGGCCGGCAACCAGCGCCGCCACGACCAGCCAGGCCAGCGTGGCGCCCTGCGGCAGCAATGTTTCAAGGCTCATCCGGCGGCATCCCATGGGCGGCTGCGTCGTTGAAGCCGCGGCGCCAGACAGCGCCCTACACGGGAAAGGAACATGAAGCCATGATCGACCAGAGCCAGGTCCAGCCACATATGGAAGTGGTCTGCTCCGCCGGCGGCCATATCGGCACGGTGGACCATATGGACGGCCACCGGATCAAGCTGGCGAAGAACGACAAGGATGCCGGCGGCCAGCACCACTTCCTGCCGATGTCCGCCGTCGCCGGGGTGGAGAACGGCAAGCTGAAGCTGAACGTGGACGGCCAGAAGGCCAAGCAGATGATGCAGGCCGACATCGGCCCGCAGCGGTAGCTGGGCGGCCCGCCGGGGCACAAAAAAGGGCGGCCGGTTTGCGCCGGCCGCCCTGTTGCTTCAGCCCTCGGTCGGGCGGGGCCGGCGCGGGCCGCGCGGGGCGCCGAACTCGCTGCCGGGATAGGCCGGGCGGCGTTCCCGCGGCGGCGGCGGCGGGGCGGCCAGTTCCTCCATCAGCTCCTTGATCTTGCCGATGATGGAAGTACGCAGCGTCGGCGACTGGTGCGGCTTGAAGCCGGCCAGCGTCTCCTTCAGCTCCTTCAGCTGCCGCTCCTTCTCGGCGCGCGTGCGCTTCAGCGGGCGGTTGTCGGAAAATTGGCCGTCATAGGACCGCATGGCTGTCTTCCCGTTGGGGATGGCGTTCGGCCATCAGATTAGCAGATCGCGCCCGCGAGGCGGCGCAAAACGAACAGGGCCGGCATCCCGCATCGGGGACACCGGCCCAGCTGAACCCAGGTTGGTGCTTAGAGGTCGAGCATCAAGCGGCGCGGGTCCTCGATGCCTTCCTTGACCCGGACCAGGAAGCTGACGGCTTCCTTGCCATCGACGATCCGGTGGTCGTAGCTGAGCGCCAGGTACATCATCGGGCGGATCTCCACCTTCCCGCCGATGGCCATCGGGCGGTCCTGGATCTTGTGCATGCCCAGGATGCCCGACTGCGGCGGGTTCAGGATCGGCGTGCTCATCAGGCTGCCATAGATGCCGCCATTGGTGACGGTGAAGCTGCCGCCGGAGAGTTCCTCCAGCTTCAGCTGGCCGTCGCGGGCGCGCTTGCCGAAGCCGCCGATGGACTTCTCGATATCGGCGAAACCGAGGGTCTCGGCATTGCGCAGCACCGGCACCACCAGCCCGTTCGGGCCACCGACCGCGATGCCCATGTGGACGTGGTGCTTATAGACCACGTCCTCGCCGTCGATCTCGGCGTTGACGGCGGGGTATTCCTTCAGCGCGGCGACGCAGGCCTTCACGAAGAAGGACATGAAGCCGAGCTTCACGCCGTGCTTCTTTTCGAACGCATCGCGGTATTCGGCGCGCAGCGCCATCGCCGCGCCCATGTCCACCTCGTTGAAGGTGGTCAGCATGGCCGCGGTGTTCTGCGCTTCCTTCAGCCGGTTGGCGATGGTGCGGCGCAGCCGGGTCATTTTTACGCGTTCTTCGCCTTCGCCCAGGGCACGCGGTGCCTTGGCGGCGGCGGGGGCGTTGGCAGCGGCGGCCGGGCGGGCCAGGAAGTCCAGCACATCGCCCTTGCTGATGCGGCCATCCTTCGCGGTGCCGGTGCCGACCTGGCCGGCGGAGACGCCGGCATCGGCCATCATCTTCGCCGCGGCGGGCAGCGGGGCATGGCCCGGCACGCCGACCGGACCGGAGACGGCGCGCGGCGTTTCCACCTGCGGCTGCACCGGGGCGGCGGCGGCCGGCGCCGGGGCCGGCGCGGCATTGCGCGGCGCGGCGGCAACGCCACCCGCGGTGATGCTGCCCAGCAGGGTGCCCGGGGTGACTTCCGCGCCCTCATCGGCGCTGATGGCTTCGACCACGCCGGCGGAGGGCGAGTTGACCTCCACCGTCACCTTGTCGGTTTCCAGCTCGACCAGCGGTTCGTCGGCCTTCACGGCCTCGCCCACCTTCTTCAGCCAACGCGCCACGGTGGCGGTGCTGACGCTTTCGCCCAGGGTGGGAACGAGGATTTCGGTCGCCATGATCTCTACCTTCTCACCTGGCGTGCCGACCCCCGCTTCCGCGCGGGGCCGGCGCACCAGCCATTTCTGTTCCAGACATTCCGCCCCGCCCGGCCCAGGGCCCGGCGGGGAAATGCGCTGCTGCGCGGCTCAGGCCAGCCTGAGGGCCTCGCGCACCAGGGTTTCCTGCTGCTGCTGATGAACCTTGGCCAGGCCCGTTGCCGGGCTGGCCGCTTCCTGCCGGCCGACATAGATCGGCCGCTGCGCCTTGTGGTTGATCTCCCGCAGAACGCCCTCGATCCGGCGGTCCACAAAGCTCCAGGCGCCCATGTTCTCGGGCTCCTCCTGGCACCACACCACGTCGGCGTTGCGGTACGGCGCCAGCGCCCGGCCGAGCGACTGCTTCGGGAACGGGTACATCTGCTCCAGCCGCAGGATTGCCACGTCCTGCACCTTGCTGTCGCGGCGCTGCTGCAGCAGGTCGTAATAGACCTTGCCGGTGCAGATCACCACGCGCTTCACCTGCTCCTCCGGCCCCAGCGCGTCCACTTCCGGGATCACGTAGCGGAAGCTGGTGTCGGGGCCGAACTCGGCGAGGCTGGACACCGCCAGCTTGTGCCGCAACAGGCTCTTCGGCGTCATCAACACCAGCGGCTTGCGGTAGTTCGCCTTCAGCTGGCGGCGCAGCGCATGATAGTAGTTGCCCGGCGTGGTGATGTTGCAGATGCGCATGTTGCGTTCGGCGCAAAGCTGCAGATAGCGCTCCGGCCGGGCGGAGGAATGCTCCGGCCCCTGACCTTCGTAGCCATGCGGCAGCAGCATCACCAGGCCGCTCATCCGCAGCCACTTGGTCTCACCGCTGGCGATGAACTGGTCGATGATGACCTGCGCGCCATTGGCGAAGTCGCCGAACTGCGCTTCCCACAGCACCAGCGTATGCGGGTCCGCCAGCGAATAGCCGTAGTCGAAGCCCAGCACGCCGGCTTCGGACAGCAGGGAGTTGAAAGCTTCCAGCTTGGCCTGGCCGGCGCGGATGTTGTTGACCGGCACGTATTCGGCCTGGCTGGTCTGGTCCACCAGCACGCAATGGCGCTGGCTGAAGGTGCCGCGCTGCACATCCTCGCCCGAGAGGCGGACGCGATGGCCGTCCAGCAGCAGGGTGCCGAAGGCCAGCGCCTCGCCGGTTGCCCAGTCGATGCCCTCGCCGGTCTCGATCGCCTGCTTCTTGGCTTCCAGCTGGCGCAGGATTTTCGGGTTGGCAGTGAAGTCGGCGGGCACGCGGGACAGCGCGGCGCCGACTTCGCGCAGCGTGTCCAGCGCCACGGCGGTGCCGTCCAGCCGCTCCTCGTCATCGGTGCCGGCGGCCTTCATGCCGGCCCAATGGCCTTCGAGCCAGTCGGCCTTGTTCGGCTTGAAGTTCATCGCGGTCTGGAACGCCTCGTCCAGCTTCTGGTTGAAGGCGTCGTACATCGCCTGGCTGGCCTCGGCGGTCAGCGAGCCCTCGCGCGCCAGCTTTTCGGCATAGAGCGTGCGGGTGGTCCGCATCTCCTTGATCCGATTGTACATGATCGGCTGGGTGAAGGCCGGCTCATCGCCTTCGTTGTGGCCGTGGCGGCGATAGCAGACGATGTCGAGCACGATGTCGCAGGCGAATTCCTGGCGGAACTCGGCGCACATCTTCGCGGCAAACACCACGGCTTCCACGTCGTCGCCGTTCACGTGCAGGATCGGCGCCTGCACCGCCTTGGCGATATCCGTGCAGTACAGGCCGGAATAGGCATGCGCCGGCACGGTGGTGAAGCCGATCTGGTTGTTGGTGACGATGTGGATGGTGCCGCCGGTGCGGTAACCGATCAGCTGGCTCATCGCCATGGTCTCATAGACCAGGCCCTGGCCGGCGAAGGCGGCGTCGCCATGCAGCAGAATGGCCATGACGCTGCGGCGGCCCTTGGTGTCGCCGGCTTCGTCCTGGCGGGCGCGGACCTTGCCGGCGACCACGGGGTTGACCGCTTCCAGGTGGGAAGGGTTGGGCTGCAAGGAGAGGTGGACCATGCGGCCACCGATCTCGAGGTCGGCCGAGGTGCCCAGGTGGTACTTCACGTCGCCCGAGCCCTGCACGTCGTCGGTGCCGGCGAACACGCCCTTGAACTCGCCGAAGACCTGGGCGTAGGGCTTCTTGACCACGTTCACCAGCATGTTCAGCCGGCCGCGATGCGCCATGCCGATGGCCATCTCGTTGACGCCGGCCTTGGCGCAGACCTCGATGACGGTCTGCACCGCGGGGATGGTGCTCTCGCCGCCTTCCAGGCCGAAGCGCTTGGTGCCCGGGTACTTGCGGGCGCAATAGGCCTCGAAGCCCTCGGCCTCGGTCAACTGCTCCAGAATCTGTCGCTTGCCGGCGGCGTCGAAGGCACCGGCCCAGGGTGCACCCTCGACCCGGCGCTGGATCCAGGACTTCTGCTCGGGGTCTTGGATATGCATGAACTCGACGCCGATCGGGCCACAATAGGTCGCCCGCAGCACCTGCATGATCTGGCGCAGCGTCGGGTTGTCCAGGCCCAGCACGTGGTCGATGAAGATCGGCCGGTCCATGTCGGCATCGGTGAATCCCCAGAAGCCGGGGTCCAACTCGGAATGCGGGGCGACCTGGGTCAGGCCCAGCGGGTCCAGCTGCGCTTCCAGATGGCCGCGGACACGGTAGCTGCGGATCAGCATCAGCGCGCGGATGCTGTCCAGCACCGCCTTGCGGATATCCTCCTGGCTGGCACCGCCGGCCTTGGCCTTCGGGTCCTGCTTCGGCGCCTCTGGCTCCGGCGCGAAGCCGCCGCGCGGGCGCGGGGCCCAGCTGGCGCCGGAGGCATCGGTCAGCACCGCGCGGGCATCGTCGTTCAGCGCACTGAACAGCTCGGCGAAGGAGGCATCGACGCTGTCCGGCTTTTCCGCCCAACGGGCATAGAGATCCGCGAGGAAGGCGGCGTTGGCGCCGTTCATCACGGTTGCGAGGATGTCCACTCCGGCCATTCGTCGTCTCCGTCCCGCCAGGAGCAGGCCCTGGCGGCCGTCAGTTCGGGTTGCGTTCGGCACGGCGGGCCGCCGTACCAAACCTTATGCGCGCCATGCCAGCGGCAAAGCGCCGCACCCAACATAGGATGCGGCGCCGGTTAACACAGTCTTCGTGGCAAGGATGCGGCGAAAGGATCGCCTGACGGCCCTTGACCAAAACTTAACAACGCCGCCCCAGCAAGGTTCGGGTCAGGCTGCCCATTTGCTGGGCTGAGCGGCGCTTTCCCGCGCTGGCGTCAGCCGCCGAGCGCTTTCACCATCGTGCTGCCCAGCGCCGCCGGGCTGTCAGCGACGTGGATGCCGGCCGCCTTCATCGCGTCCATCTTGGCTTCCGCCGTGTCCTTGCCACCGCTGATGACGGCACCGGCATGGCCCATGCGGCGGCCCGGAGGCGCCGTTGCGCCGGCGATGAAGCCGACCACCGGCTTGGCATTCGGGCCCTTGTTCTCATGCGCCAGGAAATCCGCCGCATTGGCTTCGGACTCGCCGCCGATCTCACCGATCATGACGATCGACTTCGTCTCGGGATCAGCCAAAAACATCTCCAGCACCTCGATGAAGTCGGTGCCCTTGACCGGGTCGCCGCCGATGCCGACGCAGGTGGACTGGCCGAGGCCGGCCGCCGTGGTCTGGGCGACGGCCTCATAGGTCAGCGTGCCGGAACGGGACACGATGCCGACCGAACCGCGGCGGTGGATATGGCCCGGCATGATGCCGATCTTGCAGGCGTCCGGCGTGATCACGCCCGGGCAGTTCGGCCCGATCAGGCGCGACTTGCTGCCGGACAGCGCGCGCTTCACCCGGATCATGTCCAGCACCGGGATACCCTCGGTGATGCAGATGATCAGCGGCAGCTCGGCGTCGATCGCTTCCAGGATGGCGTCGGCCGCAAACGGCGGCGGCACGTAGATGACGCTGGCATTGGCCTGGGTCCGCTCCACACAGTCGGCCACGGTGTCGAACACCGGCAGGCCGATATGCGTGCTGCCACCCTTGCCCGGCGTGACGCCGCCGACATAGGTGCTGCCATAGGCAATGCCCTGTTCGGCGTGGAAGGTGCCCTGGGCGCCGGTGAAGCCCTGGGTCATTACCCGGGTGGTCGCGTCGATGAGGATCGCCATGGCTCAGACCGCCTTCTTCGTCGTGCCGGAGGCGCGCGCTTCATTCACCGCCGCGACAACCTTCTGGGCCGCATCGGCCAGGTTGTCCGCGGGGATGATGGCCAGGCCGCTGTCGGCCAGGATCTTCTTGCCCAATTCCACGTTAGTGCCTTCCAGGCGCACCACCAGCGGCACGCTGAGCGTCAGCGTCTTCGCCGCGGCGACGATGCCTTCCGCGATCATGTCGCACTTGGCGATGCCGCCGAAGATGTTGACCAGGATCGCCTTGACGTTGGCATCGCTCGTGATGATGCGGAACGCCTCGGTCACGCGGGCCGCATTGGCGGTGCCGCCGACATCGAGGAAGTTCGCCGGGGACGAGCCGTACAGCTTGATGATGTCCATGGTCGCCATGGCCAGGCCGGCGCCGTTGACCATGCAGCCGATCTCGCCATCAAGTGCGACGTAGTTCAGGTCGTTGTTGACCGCGTCGAGTTCCTTCGGGTCCATCTCGCTGTCGTCGCGCAGGGCCTCAAGGTCCTTGTGGCGGAACAGCGCGTTGTCGTCGAAGGAGACCTTGGCATCCAGCGCCACGATGTCGCCGGCGCCGGTCACCACCAGCGGGTTGATCTCGACGATGGCGCAGTCGAGGTCGGTGAAGGCGCGGTACATCTGCGCCACGAACTTCTCGAAGCTGCGGAGCTGCGGGCCAACCAGGCCCAGGCCGAAGCCGAGCTTGCGGGCATGGAAGCCGGAAACGCCGGAAGCCGGGTCGATGGCGACCTTCAGGATCTTCTCGGGGTGGTTATGCGCCACCTCCTCGATCTCCATGCCGCCTTCGGTGGAGGCCATGATCATGATGCGCGAGGTCTCGCGGTCCACCAGCAGGGAGAGGTACAGCTCCCGCTTGATGTCGCAGCCGGCCTCGACATAGACGCGGGAGACGACCTTGCCCTGCTCGCCGGTCTGCTTGGTGACCAGCGTGTGGCCGATCATGGCGGCGGCCGCGGCCTTGGCGTCATCCACGGTCTTGACGACGCGGACGCCGCCCTTGCCGGTGGGGTCCTCGGCGAAATGGCCAGCGCCACGGCCACCGGCGTGGATCTGGCTCTTCACCACATAGACCGGGCCGGGCAGCTTGCGGGCGGCCTCGGCGGCCTCCTCGGCATTCCAGGCCACATAGCCGTCGAGCACCGCAACGCCGTAGCGCCGCAGCAGCTCCTTCGCCTGGTATTCATGAATGTTCATGCGCGCATCCCCTATGGGCCGTCTGCAACCGAAGTCCCGGGCACTGCGTCACGGGGCAAGGCCGGTGGTTCCGGCCCCGCCCCGCAGCGGTATCAGACGCCGAGCTTCTTGAAGTCCTCAATCAGCTTCTTCACGGCGTCGCAGCTCTTGTCGAAGGCGACCTTCTCGGCCGGGCTGAACTGCACTTCCATGATCTTCTCGACGCCATTGGCGCCGATGACCACGGGCACGCCGACGTAGAAGCCAGTCTGGCCGTATTCGCCGTTCAGCATCACGGCGCTGGGCAGCACGCGCTTCTTGTCCAGCAGGTAGCTCTCGGCCATGGCGATGGCGGAAGCGGCCGGGGCATAGAAGGCGCTGCCGCGCTCCAGCAGCTTGACGATCTCGCCGCCGCCATTGGCGGTGCGGTCGCAGATCGCGTCGATCCGCTCCTGCGTGGTCCAACCCATCTTGATCAGGTCGGTCACCGGCACGCCGGCCACGGTGGAGTAGCGCGTCAGCGGCACCATGGTGTCGCCGTGGCCGCCCAGCACGAAGGCGGTCACGTCCTCGACCGAGACGTTGAACTCCTGCGCCAGGAACAGGCGGAAGCGGCTGCTGTCCAGCACGCCGGCCATGCCGACAACCTTGTTGGCCGGCAGGCCGCTGCGCTGCTGCAGCACCCAGACCATCACGTCCAGCGGGTTGGTGATGCAGATGACGAAGGCGTTGGGCGCGTAGGTCTTGATGCCCTGGGCCACCTGGTCGATGACGCCGGCATTCTTGGTCAGCAGGTCGTCGCGGCTCATGCCCGGCATGCGCGGGAAGCCGGCGGTGACGATGATGACGTCGGCGCCGGCGATGGCGGCGTAGTCGCCGGTGCCGGACATGTTGCAGTCGAAGCCGTCAACCGGGCCGGACTGCATCAGGTCCAGCGCCTTGCCGGCGGCAACGCCGGGGAAGACGTCGAACATGACGACGTCGCCGAGTTCCTTCAGGCCGATAAGGTGGGCAAGCGTGCCACCGATATTGCCGGCGCCGATGAGCGCGATCTTCTTGCGGGCCATGGGAATGCCTTTGCGCATGGATTCTGTAGGGGCGGCGGCTTCCTACTCCCGCTGATGCGGTGCGGCAAGCACATGAAAAAGGCGGCCCGGGATAAACCCTTGGGCCGCCTTGGTATCCTATCCCCGCGATAGGGAAATCAGATCGGCATGCAGCGGATGATGTTGTCATGCCCGCGCGCCGGGGTGGCCATGGTGCCATCCGGGCAATCCGTGGCCTGGATTCCGGCGGCGGGCTCCAGCCCACGGGTCCAGCTCATCGCCGGGCCACGACTGCAGCTGGCGCGGCGGCCGGAGGAGGTGCGGCAGGATTGCGCATTGCTGACCGCGGCGTGGCGGTCCCGCGTCACGGCCAGCTGGCCACGCATCGGCACCGCCATGGCGGCCTGGGCGCTGCCCACCACCCGCGGCAGGCGGCTGGCCTGGCTCGGAGTGGCGCGGCCAGGGGCGTGGGGCGCCGCATGGGCCGGGGCGGAACGCTGCGGCGCAACGCTGGCCTGGCGGCCGGGCTGCGGCGCGACGCGACGGGCCGGCGGCACCTCCGCCGTGCGGTTAGTCTCGCGCCGGTCGCGGGTACTGGCAGCATCGGCAGGTGTGGCGCCGAACAACATGGGCGCCAGCCCCAGCATGGCCCAACCAACGAGCAACTTCACGCGCATCAGGTCCCCCATCAACAACGTCCCCCTTCGCGGCCACGCGCGCTGTTCGCGCTTTCGTGAGCGGTATTACTCGATGTTACGTCAGATGTGGGAGGGCAAGATAGTCCTGACTTTGCATTTCTATCAATCGGCTGGCGGTCCGCTCGAACATCGCCGCGTTTTCCCCGCGTTCGTACAATGTATCGGGCGTCGCTTCCGCAGAAGCGACCAGCTTGCACCGGTGTTCGTACAGCGTGTCCACCAGGGTGATGAATCGGCGCGCCTTGTCGAAATTCTCCGGTCCCAACCGCGGCACCCCATCAAGCACCACTGAGTGATAATGGGTTGCCAGGGCTAGGAAGTCCGCCGGGCCCAGATGGTTCCCGCACAGCGCCTCGAAATCGGCGCGGGCCACGCCGCGGGCGGATTGCGGGATTTCCACCTGGCGGCCGAGCACGCTGAGATGGGCCGGCGGCGCCGAGGCTGCCCCGGTCAACTCCAGAAAAGCCGCATCCAGCGCCCGTTCTGCCCGGCCATCGGGCGGCACATGCCAGGTTGGCATGCCGCGGATGCGCTCGCGCCGATAGTCCCGCGCGGCGTCCAGGTGCAGCACCTCGATCCGCTTCTTGATCAGCGCGATGAAGGGCAGG
>CANBNK010000081.1 GCA_947371015.1 Acetobacteraceae bacterium
CGTCTGACAGTCCATTCCACAGGCCCGCGCCGCCACGCTGTCCCGGCATCGAGCCGCGGCACGACGCAGATCCTCCACCGAATGCTCGTCTCGCCTGATGCAAACCGCCGTCGGCACGATGTCCTCCCCACAATCAGGAGATACGAATCGCATCCGCCGTGGTCAGGGGAAGCACCCATGAGTCAGCACACCAAGCCGTTGGTATTATACCAAGCGCACGAAGGCTTCACCTTCGCGCCCCCTCAGTCGCGTCGTGCTTCAGCACGCCTTTGGCGCGACGCGGGCCGCCTCCGCGGCCCTTGGCGTCGTGCGACGGCACGCTGACGCCTGACGCGGCCTAAGCCGCGGCCGCCATTCGGCGGCTCGGCCCGCAAGCGGCGGGCCGCAGGTCGGAACTTGATTTGCTTGGTATTAGCCCTCGCTCTCCAGCAGCAGCGTTTCCATCAGCTCCAGCCGCGCCGCCAGGTTGTCGGTGGCGGCATGCGCCAGCGACTGCACTACCAGCCGTGCCGGGTGCTTCGGCTTGCGGGCGCCGGGCGCGGTCTCCAGCGTCAGCGCCAGTTCCACCATCCCCTCAGCGTCGGCCGTGGCACGCAGACGCAGGTTCAGCGCCCGGCCCGGCCCGGCCAGCCCAGGGCGCGGCAGGCCGAGTGGCACCGTGCGCGGCTCGCCCAGCCGTGGCGCCAGATGCAGCAGCGTGCCAGGGGCGGCATCCTCCACCCGTAGCCGCAGGAACACCACCAGCGCGGCACCATCAGTGGCGTCGGTGCGGAAGCGCAGCAGCGCCGGGGCGGCCTTGGCGTCGGCCTCGGCGCCGTTGCGGCCGGGTGCCAGCCAGCCGCCGGCCAGCACCAACCGCAGCGGTTGCGCCGCCCGGGCCGGCGAGACCTCGCGGTCCACCAACGCGGCGGGGCGAAACACCGCGCCTTGCGGCAGCAGCGCCACCGGCAGCGGGCGCGGCGGCGCGGCCTGCAGGCGGCGGGCGGTGGCGAAGAAGCTGGTCCCCACCTCGGCCCAGCCGCGTGGCTGGAAGCCGGCGCTGATAGCCGCCTGGCGCGCGGCCAGGGCGGCGGGGTCGTCCAGGTAGCGACGCACCGCGGCGATGCCGGAATGCAGGTTCAGCGGGTCGATGTAGTCCACCAGCTCGCCGCCCACCTCGGGCAGGCTGCTGGTGTTGCTGGCGATGCAGACCTTGCCATGGGTCAGGCTCTCGCCCACCGGCAAGCCCCAGCCCTCGATGAAGCTTGGGAAAATGGTGAAGCGGCACTGGCGGTACAGCAAGGCCAGCTCGGAATCGGCCAGGTCGTGCAGCACATGGATGCGGCCGCCCAGGAACCCGGTGGCCTTCAGCTGGGCGTAGAGGTCCGTCACGCGCCAGCCGAAGCGGCCGACCAGCACCAGGTCGGGCACCACCCGGCCCTGCTCCAGCAGGTGGCGCCACAGCTGGAACAGGTAGGCGTGGTTCTTCCGCGCCTCGATAGTGCAGACGCACAGCACATAGTCCCGCACCTGCAAGGCCGCGATGCCGCTGGGCCAGCGCGTCGGTGTGGGCGCCACGGCCTGGCCCGGCAGGCGGAAGTCATGCGCCAGCGGGACTGCTTCCACCGGAATGGCCGGCAACCCCTGGGCCGCCAGCCAGCGGCGCACCTCGCCGGCGGTGTATTCGGAAATGGCCAGCAGGAAGTCGAAGAAGGCCAGGCCTTCGCCCAGGGCGCGGCTGAAATCCACCACCAGGCTGGCGTCGCAGTATTCCGGATGGGTCGCCGGGATCAGGTCATAGATGTAGCAGCCGATGCTGGCGCCGGCGGCCTTGGCGGCGGCATAGGCGGGCACGACGCTGCCGCCGACCCAGAAGGCGCCCAGCACCAGCAGGCATTGCCCTGGCTGCGGCAGGGCACGGCCGGCGCCCTGCTTGGCCGCTTCCAGCAGCCGGTCCAGCGTCAGCCGCTCCACCTTCGGCCCGGCGGCATGCTGCACCAGCGCCGCTACGCGGGCTTCCTCCAGCAGCAGCAGGTCGGGCTGCTCGCCCTGGCGGATGACGAAGCCGTAGCGCGCCCGTTCCTCGACCGGCAGCGCCAGCACATGCGCCACCAGGCCCAGCTGCACCCGCTGGATGCCGGAGACGGTGCGATGGTCGTGCAGATAGACGAAGAGATCGGTGATCTCCAGGTAGTTGCAATCCGCCGGCTTGCGGGCATTCCAGTCGGCCAGCAGAAGCGCGGCCATGGCGGCGTCGTCCAGCGCCACCATCTCGTCATGCGCCGCGCGCAGCGGGGCCAGGCGCAGAGCTTCGGCGTAGGCGGCCAGGGCCTGGGCGCGGCGGCCGGCCAGCTTGTGCAGGTGGCCGAGCTGCAACTGGGTGTCGGCCTCGGCCGGCGCCAGGGTGGCGGCCTGGCTGTAGGCGGCCTCGGCCTCGGCCAGCTTGCCCTGTTCCTTCAGCGCGTGGCCCAACTGCACCCAAAGCGCGGCGTCGTTGGCTTCCAGCGCAAGATAACCCCGATAGCCCTGCTCGGCCGCGGCCCAGTCGTGGCTGTCCCGCGCGGCGTCGCCGGCATCGCGGAGGCGGACGGCCTCGGCCAGGTCCGGCGCGGCGGAAGCGGGGGAGGCCAGGGGCGCGTTCACGTCGTCAGGCATGGGCGGCTGGTGGTCCTGTTGCGGCACCCCACCATATCGGCTGGGCGCGGCGCTGTCTGCCGTCGCGCCGCCCGCGCCGCCGCCAGCTAATCGGCGTCGCTACAGCCGGCGCATCGGCACGCGCCAGGCCAATACGGCGCCCAGCGCCACCAGCCCGGCCGCGCCCAGGAAGGCGGCGCGGAAGCCGCTCGCCAGCGCCTCGGCCAGCAGGGTGCGGGCCTGCTCGGGCAGGGTGGGCAGCAGGCCGGCCCCTTCCCGGACCAGGCGGCCGAACAGCGCGGCCGCGGCCGGGTCATGCGCCGCCAGGCTGCCGAATAGCAGAGCGCCCAGTAGCGCGGTAGCCGACGCCGCGCCCAGGCTGCGGGCGAATTGCACCGAGGCCGCCGCCGCCCCCAACCGCGCCGGCCCGGCCGCCACCTGCACCGTGATCTGCACCACGGGGTAGGAGGTGGACATGCCCATGGCCGCCAGCCCGAACAGCAGCGCCAGGCCGAGGTCGGACAAGTCGCTGGCAAACATGGCTGCCAGCACCAACAGACCGGTGGCGATGGGCAGGCCGATGCTGGGCAGGATCATGGCCATGCCAGTGCGCGTCATCATCTGGCCAGCCAGCATGCCGCCGAGGAAGCCGCCGATGGAAAACGGCAGCAGCAGCGCGCCGGCGGCCGAAGGCTCCAGGCCGCGCGCGGTCTGCAGGTAGATCGGCAAGAAGGTCACCAGGCTGACAAAGGCGCCATGCACCAGGCCGGACATCAAATCGGCCTTCCAGATCACCGGCTGTGCCAGCAGGCTGAGCGGCAGCAGCGGGTGCCGCGTGGTGCGTTCCTGGCACCACAGCAGGAACAGGCAGGCCAGCGCCGCCACCGCCAGGAAAAACGCCATCGGCAGGGCGGCGGCGGTCAGTTGCTGTAACTGGGAAAACGCCAACAGCGCGGGGCCGACGAAGCCGGCAAACAGCAGGGCGCCCCAGGCGTCGAAGCTGAAGGGCTGGCCGGCGCCGGGCGGGGCACGGCGCGGCAGCCGTAGCGCCAGTGCGAAGGCCAGTACCAGCAGCGGCAGCATGGCCCAGAAGCACGCCCGCCAGCCGGCATGCTGGGTCAGCCAGCCACCCACCAGCGGTCCGACGGAGGAGGCCAGCACGAAGCAGCTGGCGATATAGGCCTGGAAACGGCCGCGTTCGCGCGGCGGCAGGGCCTCGCCGATCAGCGCCATGGTCAGCGTGGTCAGCGCCCCGCCGCCGCAGCCCTGCACCAGCCGGCCGAGGATCAGCGCGCCGAAGCTGCCGGCCATGGCGCAGAGCGCGGCGCCCGCGGCATGGGTGACCAGCCCCACCAGCAGCAGCCGGCTGCGGCCGAAGGCGTCGGCAAGCCGGCCGAAGACCGGGGCGGCGATGGTGGCGGCGACGAGGTAGGCGACGACAACCCAGGTAACCTGGTCCAGCGCGCCGAACTCACCGGCAATGGCCGGCAGGGCGGTGGCGACGATGGTCTGGTCGGCGGCGGCGATGATGATGGCCAACGCCACCGAGGGAAACACCCGGAAGAAGGCGGCGCGCAACTCGGCCGGTTGCATGTCCGGGAAGCGTTCGGTGGTTTGGACGTTCATGTTGCGCAGGAAGGTGGGGCCGCGGCGGCAGGCCGCAAGCGGCTCACGCCACCGCGTGCCGGCCCATTTCCAGGAACTTGTCGCGCCGGCGGTTGCGCAGGGTGGTGGGGTCCAGCGGCAGCAGCGGCTCCAGGCAATCGGCAATCTGCTTGGCCACGGCGGCCAGCATCGCCTCGGGGTCGCGATGGGCGCCGCCCATGGGTTCCGGGATGACGGCGTCGATCAGCGCCAGGCGCTTGAGATCCTCGGCGGTCAGCTTCAGGGCTTCGGCGGCGGTGCCTGCCATGGCCTGGTCGCGCCACAGGATGCTGGCGCAGCCTTCCGGGCTGATGACGGAATAGACCGCGTGTTCCAGCATCAGCACCCGGTCGGCCGAGGCCAGCGCGATGGCACCGCCGGAGCCACCCTCGCCGATGATGGTGGCGATGAACGGGACCGGGGCGTCCAGGCCCGCTTCGATGCTGCGGGCGATCGCCTCGGCCTGGCCACGGGCCTCGGCCTCGATGCCCGGGAAGGCGCCGGCGGTATCGACGAAGCTGAGGATCGGCAGGCCGAAGCGGCCGGCCAGTTCCATGATCCGCCGCGCCTTGCGGTAGCCTTCCGGCTTCGCCATGCCAAAATTGTGCTTCACCCGGCTTTCGGTGTCATTGCCTTTCTCGGTGCCCAGCACGGCCACGCTGCGGCCCTGGAAGCGACCCAGGCCGGCCACGATGGCGGCGTCGTCGCCGAAGGCGCGGTCACCGGCCAGGGGCGTCCACTCGCTGATCAGGCCGCGGATGTAGTCCAGGCATTTCGGCCGGTCGGGGTGGCGGGCGACCAGGGTTTTCTGCCAGGGCGTCAGCTTGGCGTAGGTGGTGCGCAGCAGGGACTGTGCCTTGTCGCGCAGCTTGCCCACTTCGTCCGCGACATCGATGCCGCCGGCGTCGGTGGTGCGCCGCAGCTCCTCGATCTTGCCTTCGAGCTCGGCGATGGGTTTTTCGAATTCAAGGAAATGACGCATTGCCCGGCCGGGTTAGCGGAAAAGCTGGCTGGGCGGAAGCGCTCAGGCGTCGGCCTGGCTTGGCTCAACTGGCGCCGCCGGCGGCGGCTCGGCCATCAGCACCCGCTCCAGCTCCCGCATGCGGGCCTGCATGGCCCTGAGTTCCAGGATGGCATGGATGCGGAACTGGCCTTCCTGCGTGTGTTCGGCGGCGTTGCCCAGTTCACCCGGTTGTTCCAGCAGGCGATAATTCGTCACGCCATCTATCCGGTGGACCAGGCGTTCGGCCCGCGGCGCCGGCTCGCCCTTGGCGAAGACCATCACGCAGTCGTTGAACCAGGCCTGCTGCTGCGGGGCGATGAAGCTTTCCACCAGCGTCACGGCCTGGCCCATCAGCCGGCCCCAGTCCTGCAGGCTCACCCCGGCATCCGGGTAGAATCGCCAGTTGTCGCGCGGAAAGGCGTGGTAGCCGCCGTTGGATGGGGCGTTGATGTACATGTGCCCGCCTGGCCGCAGCACCCGGAGCATTTCGAGGAAGCTGACCCAGAACATCGGGTCATGCTCGAAGCAGCTGGTGGAGACCACCACGTCGAAGCTGTCGTTCGGGAAGGGGTAGCGCCGGGCATCCTCCAGCACGATGTCCACGCCCGGCCCGGCGCTGAGGTCGATGCCGGTATAGGGCGCCCCCGCCGGCGCCACCGGGCGCAGCGTGCCGTTCACGTCGTAGGACCCGACATCCAGGATGCGGCTTTCCGGCGTGGCGTAGAGTTCGAAGAAAGCCCGGCCGATGGTCAGCGCCGAGAGGTGCATGCCGTTACGCTCCTGCCTCCGGCCTATTCTGCGCCAGCGGATGGTGTGCCTCAACCAGCGCGCGCAGCCGTTCCTCCAGCACCTTGGTGTAGATCTGCGTGGTGGCGATGTCGGCGTGGCCCAGCAGCAATTGCAGGCTGCGCAGGTCGGCGCCGCGGCCCAGCAGGTGGCTGGCGAAGCTGTGCCGCAGCACATGCGGGCTGACGCGCTCGGGCTCCAGCCCGGCGGCCAGGGCGGCATCCTTCAGCAGCAGGCCAAGGCCCTGGCGGGTCATGTGGCCGGAGGCGGCGCGGGCCGGGAACAGCCAGCGCGGCGGCACCGGCTTGGCGCGGGGCTTGTCCACCAGCGTGGCGCGGGCGGCCAGGGCGGCGTCGCGGGCGCGTTGGCTGATCGGCACCAGACGTTCCTTGGCCCCCTTGCCGCGCACCGTGACCAGTTGCTCGTCGGCGCGCAGGGCCGCCAGGGGCAGGGCCACAAGCTCGCTGGCGCGGAGCCCACTGCAATATAGCAGTTCCAGCGCCGCCACGGCCTGCTGGCCGCGCAGCCCGGGCAGGGTGGCGGCACCGTCGATCAGCGCCGTCACCTCCGATTCGGCCAGTGCCTTGGGCAGACTCGCTGTGGGGCGCGGGCCGGCCAGCAACTCGGTCGGGTCGTCCGGCCGGATGCCTTCTCGTGCCAGGAAGCGGTAGTATTGGCGCAGGGCGGAAAGCCGCCGGGCGGCGGTGCGGGCGGCCAGGCCCAGGTCGCTCAGCCGTTGCAGATAGCCGCCCAGCAGGGCGCCATCGGCCGCTTCCGGCTCGGTGCCCCGGGCGCGGCTGAAGGCGGCGAAATCGGCAAGGTCGGCCTGGTAGGCGGCCAGCGTGTTGCGGGCGGCGCCGCGTTCCGCCACCAGCATTTCCAGGAAGGCTTCCAGATGGCGGTTCAACTACCGCGTCTGGAAACGGTCGTTGGACAGCACGCGCTCCACCGTGGTGGGCGTGGCGGCAGGCGGAAAAGCGCCCACCGCCAGCAGGCCGGCACCGACCAGGACGAGCAGGAACAGGACCAGCAGCAGAACCGGCCGGCGAAACATGAAAGCGAGCGCTCCCTCGCGCCTGGGTGGGAGGCTGTGCTACCCGTCAAGGTCGTGTCACGCAACAGCACCCTTGAGTTCTCGGACGAGGCCAACTGGGCCGATGCCGGGCAAGCCCCCCCCCCCACCGTGCCCGGCCCCAGCGCCGAGCCGCGGCGGGCCGGCCATGCCGGGCGCTCCATCGTGCTGGTGGGCATGCCCGGAGCCGGGAAATCCTCCATCGGGCGGCGGCTGGCGGCCCGATTCGGCCTGCCCTTCCTGGATGCCGACACCGAGATCGAGGCCGCCGCCGGCCTGCCGATCACCGAAATCTTCGCCCGCTACGGCGAAGCGCATTTCCGTGACGGCGAGCGTCGGGTGATCTCCCGCCTCATCTCCGGCCCGCCCGTGGTGCTGGCCACCGGCGGCGGCGCCTATGCCGATGCGCGCACCCGAACCGCGATTCGCGATGCCGGCGCCATTGCCGTGTGGCTGCAATGCCGCATGCCCACCCTGTTGCGCCGGGTGGCCGGGCGGGAGCATCGGCCGATGTTCCTGAACGCCGACCCGGCCGATGTCCTGCAGCGGTTGATGACCGCGCGCCACCCCCTTTACGCCGAGGCCGACATGGTCATTGCCTGCACCGATGAGCCGACCGAGCTGACCACCCGCCGCGTCGCCGAAGCGCTGGAGAACTGGCAGCCACCGCTGCGCCTGCCCGTCACGCTGGGGGAGCGCAGCTACGACATCCTGATCGGCTCCGGGCTGCTGGCCCGCGCCGGGGCGTTGATGGCGCCGGTGCTGCCCAGCCGCCGCGTCGTCGTTGTCACCGACGAGAACGTGGCGCCGCAGCACCTGCCAACGCTGCGCGCCGGGCTGGAGGCCGCGGCCTTCGAGGTGCTGGCCGAGATCGTCGTCGCGCCCGGCGAGGCCAGCAAGGATTTTTCGGTGCTGCAGCGGGTGCTGGAACAGATGCTGGCCGCCGGCGCCGATCGCCGCACCACGGTGGTGGCGCTGGGCGGTGGCGTGGTCGGCGATCTCGCCGGCTTTGCCGCCGCGGTGGCGCTGCGTGGCCTGCCCTTCGTGCAGGTGCCGACGACCTTGCTCGCGCAGGTCGACAGCAGCGTGGGCGGCAAGACCGGCGTGAACCTGGCGCTCGGCAAGAACCTGGTCGGTGCCTTCCACCAGCCGCGCCTGGTGCTGGCCGATACCGACACGCTGCAAACCCTGCCGCCGCGTGAGCTGCGCGCCGGCTACGCCGAGGTGGCCAAGCACGGCCTGCTTTCCGGCGAGGATTTCTGGCAGTGGTGCGAGGCCAATGGCGAGAAGCTGGTGGCTGGCGACGGCGCCGCCCTGGCCCATGCCGTGCTGGAGAGTTGCAAGCTGAAGAGCGAAGTGGTCGCCGGCGATGAGCGCGAGGAAAGCGCCGAGGGTGGCCGCGCGCTGCTGAACCTCGGCCATACCTTCGGCCATGCGTTCGAGGCGGAGAGCGGCTATGGCGGCCTGGTGCTGCATGGCGAGGCGGTGGCGGTCGGCCTCGGCCTGGCCGCCGCCATTTCCGCCCGGCTGGGGCATTGCAGCCAGGAACTGCCAGGCCGCGTGATCGACCATCTGCAGGCCTGCGGCATGCCGGCCCGCGTGCGCGACCTGCCGCGTGGCTACGCGGTGGAAGCGCTGCTCGGGCGCATGCGCAAGGACAAGAAGGTGCGTGATGGCGCGCTGCGCTTCGTGCTGCTGAAGCGCCCCGGCGAAGCCTTCACCAGCGCCGATGTCCCGGTGGACGCGGTGGCGCAACTGCTGCGCGACGAGGGCTGCGCCACCTAGCCCTTCACGGAATTGTCACGCCACCCGGGCGCGGCGCTCGCGTTCTTGCGCGCAGGTGGCGTGGCCGTGCCCGCCGCCCTCGCAGGAAGGAATGGGCATGGCCGAGACAGTTTTGGTGGTGGGCGCTGGCTTTGCTGGTGCCGTCTATGCACGCACCTTGGCGGAGCATGGCTATGAAGTGACGCTGGTGGACCAGCGGCCGCATATCGGCGGCAATGCCTATGACGAGCGGGACGCGAATGGCGTGCGGGTGCATCGCTACGGGCCGCACCTGTTCCATACCAACAATGCCGGGGTGGTGGACTGGCTGCGGCGCTTCGGCGCCTGGGTGCCCTATGAGCACCGGGTGCGGGCGCTGCTGCCGGAGGGCCAGCGCGTGCCGCTGCCGATCAATCGGCGCACGCTGGAAGCGGTGTTCAACACCAGCCTGCCGGATGGTGCCGCGGCGCAGGCGCTGCTGGCCCGCGTGGCGGAACCCATTGCCCAGCCGCGCAACGCCGCCGAGCACCTGCACGCCAGCATCGGCACCCAGCTGACCGACCTGTTCTTCCGCCCCTACACCAAGAAGATGTGGGCGCTGGACCTGGAGGAACTGGATGCCAGCGTGGTGCAGCGCATTCCGCTGCGCTTCGACGACGAGGACCGCTACTTCCCCAACGACAAGTTCCAGATTCTGCCGGAGCAGGGCTACACCGCGATCTTCGCCAATATCCTGGACCACAAACTGATCCGGCTGCACACCGCGACCAGCTTCGACCCCACCATGCTGCGGGGCCACGCGGCGGCCTTCCTCAGCGTGCCGATCGACGAATATTTTGATAGTCGCTTCGGCGAGCTGCCGTACCGCTCGATCCGCTTCGGCCACCGCAGCGTGGCGCGCAATCCCGCGGTGACCTGGGGCGTGACGAACTTCACCGATGCCGGGCCGGTGACACGGGAGACCCATTGGCACGTGCTGCCGCGCCACGGCAATGCGGAGGGGCTGGTGACGGCGACGCGGGAGACGCCCTGCGACTACAAGGAGAACGGCTATGAGCGGTACTACCCGGTGAAAACGGCGGATGACCGCCACGCGCCGACGCTGAATCGCTACCAGGCGCTGGCCGCGCGCACGCCGGAGGTGCAGTTCATCGGCCGCTGCGGCACGTACCAGTACCTGGACATGCACCAGGTCATCAATCAGTCACTGATGGGGGTGCACCGCTGGCTGGCGGAACAGGGCCGCGGCGCGATGTCGGCGGCGAGCTGAGGTTCGACCAGCGCAGGCGGCGTCGGTTCCGTCTGACGAGCGACCACCACGACGTGGTCCGGCCCATTGGGCTAGGGTGTGAAGCCTGATCTGGCGAAGCGGGGCGGCTGCCTCCACGCAAGCTGCATCGGGATCCATGCATACGGATCACGCTGCAGCGCCTGCGACGCGGTATCCCAGGTGAGAGGTGCTGCGTGACCTATCAGGGCGCATCGGCGCCTGGGTGACGCAATCCTACCGGCTATTTCCCGGGTCGAATCGCGCCAGCCGCACCGCCGTCTGGCCACGGCCGACCCGCAGGTTCGGCATCACCAGGATGCAGTCATCGTGCGGCGTGCGGATTTCGGCATCGCCATCCAGCGCGATCAACGTGTTTCGCGCGGCCACCACCTGCCCACCGCGATAGGGCCGCAGGAAGGCGAAGCGGTTACTGGCGGCGGTAACGGTACGGGTCACTCGCGCCAGCCGGCCCGGCGCGTCAGGTGGTGCCGGGCCGGCCAGGGTGGTCAGGCGCAACAGCCGCAGGGCGCTGGTTTCCATCTGCGCCACGGTTTCGGGCTGCCAGTGCGGGCCGGCTTCCAGTAGCAGGGCACGGCGCCTGCCTTCGGGCGCGCTGAATGGCGTGTAGTCCAGCAGGCGGCGGCCGCCGGCATGGCCTTCATCGGCCACCGCCACCCCCGGCGTGCCGAGCGCCAGGGCAAGCTCTGCCGCGCGCTCCGCCTGGCCGCACAGCAGCAACGGGTCGCCCGGCCACAGCATGGAATGCAGGTCCAACAGCACGTCGGCCGTCTCAAACACCGGGCGCAGCATGCGAGCGCGGCGCAGTTCGCTGGACCGGCGCCCTCCGTCCAGCGTCTCCTCATCCCAGACGCGGTTCATGTCCTCGTCCAGGAAGCGGCTGGCGGTGGGGTCGTCCAGGTCGAAGCGCGCATAGGCTTCCAGGTTGGCGAAGACCAGCGTCAGCTTGCCACGCTGCGGCCGTAGCTCCGCGCGCAGCCAACGGTCCAGCAGCACGGCGCCGCCGATCTCGTTGCCGTGCATCAGCGCCACGACGACGACATGCGGCCCAGGCTCGGCGGCGCAGAAACTCCACACGCCCGGCAGGGCATTGCCCGACGCCCAGGGGCGGATATCCGGCGGCGCCACCTGCACCGCCAGGCGCGACGCGTTCTTCACGCCCGCGAGCAGCGCGGCGAGGGCAGGCGGCAGGCCGTTATCGACGGGGGCGCCGCCCTGGGTCATCGGGCCAGCGTGTCCGTCAGGCGCCCGAGGTAGGTCAGGCAGGTGGCCAGATCGGCTTCCGGCACCCATTCCTCAGGCTGGTGCGCCTGGGCGATGTCGCCGGGGCCACAGACGATGGTGGGGATGCCGATGCCTTGGTAGAAACCGGCCTCGGTGCCGTAGCTGACCCGCCCGGCGCTGTTGCGGCCGGTGATGCGCTGGGTCAGCAGCGTCAGCGCGTGGTCTTCCGGCAAGGCGAGGGCCGGGGCGAAGGCGCGCGCCCGGAACACGGCCTCGCAGCCCGGGTGGACCGCGCGCAGCGGCGGCATGATCTCCGCCTCAACGAAGGCCTGCAACTCGGCCATCACGGCCAGCGGGTCGTCGCCCGGCACGCTGCGGACCTCGAAGGTGAACTCGGCCAGGTCGGGCACGATGTTCAGCACCGTGCCGGCATGGAAGGTGCCGGCGTGCACGGTGGTGTGCGGCGGGGTGAAGCCGGCATCGCGCCGGCCTTCCCGCGCAAACCAGCGGGCGCGGGCGCTGATCCAGGCGATGGCCTCGGCCGCGGCGTGCAGCGCGTTGGCGGTGGTGTCCTGGCGCGAGGAATGCCCGGACAGCCCGGTGAAGCGCACATCCCAGCTGGCATAGCCCTTGTGGGCAATCACCGGTGCCATGGAGGTCGGCTCCCCCACCACGCACATGGCCGGCAGCGGCGCCCCGGCGGGCAGGTCGCGCGCCATCTGGCGGGCGCCGGCAAAGGTGGTTTCCTCGTCGAAGGTGATCAGCAGGTGCAGCGGCCGGGCCAGGTCGCGCTTGCTGGCGTCGATCACGGCCAGCACCGCGCAGGCGACGAAGCCCTTCATGTCGCAGGCGCCGCGGGCGGTCAGTCGGCCCTCCGCGCGGCGCAGCGTGAAGGGGTCCGCCAGCCAGGCCTGGCCCTCCACCGGCACCGTGTCCACATGGCCGGACAGGCCGATGCCGCCGGCCACGCGCGGTCCGACCAGCGCATGCAGGTTCGCCTTGCGACCGGTCGAGTCCGGCTGCACCTCGCAGGCGATGCCATGCGCGGCCAAGGCCACCTCGATGCAGCGGATCAGGTCGAGGTTGCTGTTGCGGCTGGTGGTATCGAAGGCCACCAGGCGCGCCAGCAAGCCGACTGCCTCCTCAAGCTCTGCCATTCCCCGTCTCGGCTTTTATCAGCGCCAGTCTATACAGGCAGGCGAGAGCGGCAAACCGGGGGTCTGGAGATGGCTGTGGACAAGGCGGGGGCGCCCCGTGTCGCGGTGCTGGGGTTGCATCTGGAGGCCAATGCCTTCGCACCACCGACCACGCTGGCGGATTTCCAGGCGCAATGCCTGGAGCGGGGCGCGGCGATAACCCATCTGGCGCGGGCCGCCACCAGCGGGCTGCCGGCCGAGTTCCCCGGCTTCTACGGGCGCATGGACGCGACCGGCCCCTGGGTTCCGGTGCCGGTGCTGGTGGCCTCGGCGCCGCCGGGCGGGCCGATCGACCAGGCGCTGTTCCAGGGCTTCCTTGACGAAATCCGCACCGGCCTGGCCACGGCCCTGCCGCTGGACGCGGTCTATGTCGGCAGCCATGGCGCGTCTTCGGCGGTGGCGGATGAGGATAGCGACGGCACGCTGCTGGCGCTGGTCCGCGCCGTCGTCGGGCCGATGGTGCCCATCGTGGTCAGCCACGATCTTCACTGCAATGTGAGCGAGAAGCTGGTCGAAAGTGCCACCGCGCTGGTCGTCTATCGCACCAACCCGCATGTGGACATGGCTGCCCGCGCTGCCGAATCGGCCGGGCTGATCCGCGAGGCCCTGGCCGGGGAGCGCTTCGCCACCGCCTTCATCCGGCTGCCGCTGGCGCCGCCGACCGTGACGCTGCTGACCGCGGAGGGGCCGTATGCCGACCTGATCCGCGACGCCGAGGCGCTGATGGCGGCCGACCCTCGCATAGCCAATGCCAGCGTCGCCGGCGGCTTCGTGTTCAGCGACCTGCCGAAATGCGGCGTTACCGTCACCGTGACGGCGCGGGGCGGCGACCAGCGTGCAGCGCGCGAGGCGGCGCTCGGCTTGGCGCGGCGCGGCTGGGCGGAGCGCGGGCGGCATACCCGGCGCCTGCTCAGCGTGGCCGAGGCGACCGACCTGGCGCTGCGTGCCGGGCGCGGCGAGCATGCGCCGGTGATCTTCTCCGACAGTGGCGACAACCCCGGCGGCGGTGGCCGCGGCAATACGCCCTACGTGCTGCAGGCGCTGCATGAAGCGGGGGTGCAGGGCGTTGTGCTGGGTAACTTCATCGACCCGGCGCTGGCGGCGGAAGCCCATGCGCTGGGCGAGGGCGCTGAGTTCGACGCGGTGTTCAACCGGGTGGAAGACCAGTTCGGCAAAAGCTTTACCGCCCGCGCCCGCGTGGCGCTGCTGCAAAACACCGAGGAAGTCGGCCGGCGCGGCACCATGGCCGGGCGCAGCTTCAGCCTGGGGCCCTCGGCGCTGCTGGAGTTGCAGGGCAGCGGGTTGCGCGTGGTGGTCGGCAGCCTGCGGCGGCAATGCCATGAGCCGCGCATGCTGGAGATGCATGGCATCGATATCGGCGCCGCGCGGGTGGTGGTGGTGAAGTCGCGCGGGCATTTCCGCGCCGGATTCGACGAGTTCTTCACGCCCGACCGGGTGTTCGAGGTGGACGCGCCCGGCCTGACCAGCCCGGTGCTGAAGAACTTTCCCTGGAAGCGGCTGCCGCGCCCGGTCTTCCCGCTGGACGAGAAAGCCGAGTGGCGCGAGCCGGGCTGGAACTAGCGTCCGATTGTCGGCGGTGGACTCACCGGCGGCGTGAAACAGCCGCTATTCCTCGACCTTCGTGCCGTCTTCCAGCACCTCGTCGGTGAAGACGATGAAGTTGGCCAGCGTGTTCGGGCCGAAGGTGGTGGCGATGGCCACGTCGGTCGCGTCCCGGCCGCGCGCCATCAGGATGCGGCCGATGCGCGGCGTGTTGTTGCGGGCGTCGAAGGTGTGCCAGGCGCCATCGAGGTACACCTCGAACCAGGCTGCAAAGTCCATCGTGCCCCAGGGCTTCGGCGTGCCGATATCCCCCAAGAAGCCGGTGCAGTAGCGCGCGGGGATGTTGACGCAGCGGCACAGCGTCACCGCCAGGTGGGCGTAGTCGCGGCAGACGCCGCGCTGTTCGTAGAAAGCCTCCGACGCGGTGCGTGTCGGCCGGGCGTGCTCATAGCCGAACTTGATGCGGCTATGGGTGAAGTCGCAGATCGACTGCACCCGGCCCCAGCCGGTCGGGCCCTGGCCGAACAGCTTCCAGGCGATGTCGGCCAGGCGGTCGGTGTCGCAGTAGTGGCTGCCCAGCAGATAGACCAGGATCTCGTCCGGCAGTTGCTCCACCGGGTGCTGGCGGGCCAGCGGCAGCACCGGGTCCACCAGGCCGCTGTCACGTGCGATCAGCGCGGTCGAGATTTCCAGCCGGCCGGCCGGGGCGACGATGCGGGTGCAGGTATTGCCGAAGCCGTCCAGGTATTGGCGGAACGGAATCGGCGGATTGAAGGTCACGCTCTGCGGCGCCAGCAGGTCCGGCTCGCGGCTGGGGTGCGGGCTGATGGTCAGCAGCATCGGCGTCGGCTGGGGGCAGTCATAGGTCATCTGGCAGCCGGCACTGATGTGCATGGAGACTCCTGTGGAATGGGTGCAGCCACGCCGCCGGCACCTGGCCGGAGGCGGGTCTTCGTGGGAAAGGAAGGCGGGGGCGGGGCGCTTGGCCGCTGGCTTGGGGCGACGCCTGGGGCCGCCAATACGATGCCATATAGAAGCGTGGCCTGGCGAAGGCCACACCGCATCGCGGTTCAGGGGTCGACCATGCCGGCGACCCAGGCACAGTAGCGCGTGGCGCTGCGGGCGATGGCGGGCTTGGCGCCGGTCACGATCTCGCGCTCATGGAAGGCGCCGTAGATCGCCTCGAAGGCCAGCGCCTCGCAGCGGGCGGCAATGCGCTGCACCTCGGCCGGCGGCAGCGGGATCAGGCAGGGGTAGCTGCGCATGAAGCCGACATGCTTGCGGTCCGGCATCACCTGGATGATGTCGCCCGAGAACAGGGCGCCCTGGCCGCCGGCGCCGGCGGCCCAGTGCAGCACGGTGCCGCCGGCGAAATGCCCGCCCAGCCGATGCAGCGTAACCCCCGGCAGCAGTGGCTGCTCCTCGCCATCCCAGAAGCGCAGCGCCGGGTCGGGCCGCATGACATGCGCCCGGTCCGCGGCGTGCAGCCAGACCGGGCAGCCAAAGGCGTGGGCCCATTCCACCATGCTGCTGTAGTAGTGCGGGTGGCTGATGGCGATGCCGGCCAGCCCGCCCAGGCCCTGCACCAGCGCCACGGTGGCGTCGTCCAGCAGGCCGACGCAGTCCCACAGGATGTTGCCGGCCGGCGTGCGCAGCAGCAGCGCCCGCTGGTCGATGCCCAGCGCCGGCGTGGTGCGGATGGCCAGCAGGTGCGGCTCCAACTGGCGCCAACCATTGCTGTGGCTGCGGGTGAGCGCCGCCAGCGTGGTCCAGCCCTGGCCGCGGGCGGGGACGTATTGCCGCTCGTCCTCGCAGATCGGGCAGTGGCTGGGCGGCGCTGCAGTGGCGCCGAATTGCGTGGCGCAGGTGGTGCAGATGAAGTGCGGCATGGGCCGGACCTTTCGCCCAGGTTTCACGAAGGCAACGTGTCGCGCTATGCTACCGCGACGAAGCCCAGAGGGAAGCCTGCCATGAACGTCTGGACTGCGGTGAAATCCTGCTTCCGGCAGTATGTTGGTTTCTCCGGCCGGGCGCCGCGCAGCGAATACTGGCTGTGGGTGCTGTTCTGTGGCGTGGTCTCGGCGCTGTTGCACGGGCTGGAAGGCGGTGCGGCGCAGGGCACCCCGGGGCCGATCGGCAGCGCCTGGAGCCTGGCGACCTTCCTGCCCGGCATGGCGGTGGCGGCACGCCGGCTGCACGACACCGAGCGCAGCGGCTGGTGGCTGGCCCTGCCGCTGGCGGTGATGGCGGTGCTGGGCGTGGCGGTTGGCGCCGTGATGCTGGAAATGCAGGGCGTGGGCGGCAAGGTCAGCCCCGAGCTGGTTGCCGCCATGGGCCCCCGCCTGGTGGCGCTGCTGTTCGCTGGCGCGGCCTGGCTGGTGGTGGTGGCGCTGTTCCTGGTGTGGTTCTGCAGCCGCGGCACGGCGGGGCAGAATCGGTATGGTGCCGACCCGTTGGCCGCCCAAGCGCCGGCCTGACCTCCCAGCAGCAGGCGCTGTGCGAGGCGGGTGCCTCGCCGGCGCGGCTCGGGCGCTATCGGGCCGCGGCCACCAGCTGTTCCAACGCCGCCAGGTCCAGCGCCCCCGGGGCCAGGCGGTCGCCAACGACGAAGGCGGGGGTGCCCTCGATGCCGATCTCCCGTGCCAGGGCCAGGTTGGCATCCAGCCGCTGGCGGATTTCCGGCAGGTCCATGTCGGTACGCAGGCGCGCCCAGTTCAATCCCAGCTTCTCGGCTTCGCGCTTCAGCACCGGCTCGGTCAGGTCTTCGCGCGTGGTCAGCAGGGCGTCGTGGTATTCGGCGTACTTGCCCTGGCGCTGGGACGCCAGCAGGGCGCGGCTGGCCAACACGCTGTTGGGGCCGAGAATCGGCAGGTCCTTGCTGACCAGGCGCACATCGCGGTTGCGACGGACCAACTCGTTCAGCGCCGGCACCATGCGCTTGCAGTAGGGGCAGCGGGCGTCGAAGAACTCGACCACGGTGATGGCGCCGGCGGGGTTGCCGCGCACCGGGTCGGCCGGGTTGCCCACCAGGGCGGCGCGGTTGCGGGCGATGCCGCTGCGTGCCTGGCCCTCGCGGTCGCGTTGCTCGGCCATTTCCATGGCGGCAAGGGCATCGCGCAGGATGGTCGGGTCCTCGCGCAGGGCTTCCCGCAGGATACCGACGATCTCCTGCCGCTGGGGCGGGGTGAAGCCGGTTCCCTGGCCTTGGGCTGACCTCTGGGCGCCGGCAGTCAGCAGCAGGGCGAGCAATGCAGCGGCCAGCAGCATGCCAAAGCGGGCCTTGGCGAACAGATGCGACACGGGCGGCTCCTCGGCGCGGCAGGCTGGCTTTATCCCGCAGCGCAGGCCGCGCCGCCAGCCTGCTGTTGCCGCTGGTCGCGAAGGCGTCTATTCGCCGCGGATACGCCGCATTCGGGGGCAGCAGGACCGCAGCATGACAAACATGGCTGAGAGCAAGATGGGCCAGGGCGCCGCTGCCCGCCCCGGCTTGGGGTTCCGTTTGTTGTCCGGCGTGCTGGCGCTGGCCTTGCCAGGGTGCAGCACCATCGGCGGCGCCTTCGACAGCATCACCGGCGGTGGCGGCGCGCCGGCCGGCGCCTCCGGCTATGTGCGCGGCTTCCTGGGTGGCGTGGCCGCCGAGGACCCGGCTGCGGCCCTGGTCGCGCGCGAAGTGCTCTCGGCCGGCGGCAGCGCCACGGATGCGGCGGTGGCCGCTGCCTGGGTCATGACGGTGACGCTGCCCAGCCGGGTCGGCGTCGGCGGCGGCGGTGCCTGCCTGGTCTATGACCAGCGCAAGAATGCCACCGAAGCCGTGATGTTCCTGCCCGGCGCCCGGGCCGCCGTGCCAGCGGGCGCGGACCGCCCCGCGGCGGTGCCGATGTTCGCCCGCGGCATGTTTGCGCTGCACACGCGCATTCCGGTGCGGCCGTTCGAGGAATTGATGGCGCCGGCGGAACAGCTGGCGCGCGGCACCACGGTCAGCCGCGGGTTGGCCGAGGATCTGGCCGCCGTGGCCGCCCCGCTGCTGGCGGACCCGGGCGGCCGTGCCGTCTTCGCCCGGCCGGATGGGCGGGTGAAGGTGAATGGCGACGCGCTGGCTCAGCCGCTGCTGGCCACCACCCTCGCCCAGCTGCGGCTTTCCGGCGTGGGCGACCTGCACCAGGGCCTGCTGGCGCGGCGGCTGGAGGAAGCCTCCCGCCCGATCGGCGGCAACCTGACGGTGGACGAACTGCGCGGCGCCCGCACGGTGCCGACGGTGCTGCCGCCGCTGGTGGTGCAGGGCCGCAACCGCGACCAGGTGGCCTTCCTGCCACTGCCGGCCGATGGTGGCCTGGCCGGCGCCGCGACCTATCTGGCGCTGAAGTCCGACCAATCCCTGGAAGCCGCCGCCGCGCGGGGCCAGGCCGTGGCCGCCACCTGGCGCCGCCAGGGAGGCAACGCGGATACGCTGCTGACCGCCAATGTGCCGGCCGCCGGCACCGGGCCGCTGCCGGCCTCGGCCGGGTTGGCGGTATTCGACCGCAACGGCAATGCGGTGAGCTGCGCCTTCACCATGAACAACCTGTTCGGCACCGGGCGGATCGCGCCGGGGCTGGGCCTGCTGCTGGCGGCGGCGCCAGGCGTTGGCGCGGTGCAGCCGCCGCTGCTCTCGGCCAGCATCGCCTGGAGCCCCAATCTGGCGGCCCTGCACATGGTGGCGGCCGGCTCCGGCCAGCATGCCGCCCCGCTGGCGGTCGCCGGGCCCATGGCCCGCGTGGTGGAGGGCAGCTTGACCCCGCAGGCCGCCGTGGCGAGCGGCCGCGTGGCGCCGGCGCGCGGCCAGTACGGTATCTGCACCGGCTACCTGCCGGGCGCCGCCAACAGCTGCGTGGCGATCAGCGACCCCGAGGGCCATGGCGTGGCGCTGGGCGCCACGGACCAGTGACCCTCAAGGTCGGGCGGGGCGCCTTCGCGCCGCCCTTCATCGTCATGGACGTGATCGCGGCCGCCAACGCCAAGGCGGCGGCGCAGGCTGCGGATGCGCCCCGCGTCATCCGCATGGAGGTCGGCCAGCCCGGCACCGGCGCGCCCCGTGGCGCCGCCGAGGCCGCGATATCAGCGCTGCAGGCGGCCGCGCCGATGGGCTACACGGAGGCGTTCGGCCTGCGCAGCCTGCGGGACCGCATCAGCCAGCACTACGCCGAGCAGTACGGGCTGGCGGTGCCGGCTTCGCGCATCTGCGTCACGGTGGGGGCCTCGGGCGCCTTCCCGCTGGCCTTCCTGGCGGCCTTCGATGCCGGTGACACGGTAGCGATGGCAAGCCCCTACTACCCGCCCTACGTCAACATCCTGACCGCGCTGGGCATGAAACCCCTGCTGCTGGAATGCGATGCGACGACGCGCTGGCAGCCGACCTTGGCGATGCTGGAGAAGCTGGACCCGCGCCCGGCCGGGCTGATCATTGCCAGCCCCTGCAACCCCGCGGGCACCATGATGGACGCCGTGGAGTTCCAGGCCATCGCCGCCTGGTGCGAGCGGGAAGGGGTGCGGCTGGTCTCCGACGAGATCTACCATGGGCTTACCTACGGTCAGCAGCCGGAGGTTTCGGCGGCGGGGTGTTCCGCCAGCGCCATCGTGGTGAACAGCTTCTCCAAGTATTTCTCGATGACCGGCTGGCGGGTTGGCTGGTTGGTGCTGCCGGAGGACCTGGTCCGCCCGGTGGAGTGCCTGACGCAGAACCTGTTCATCTGTGCCCCGCATGTGGCGCAGGTGGCAGCGGAAGCGGCCTTTGGCTGCCGCGCCGAGCTGGACGAGAACCTGGCCCGCTACGGCCGCAACCGCGCCCTGCTGCTGCGCGAGTTGCCCAAGGCCGGGCTGGACCGGCTCTCCCCCGCCGATGGCGCCTTCTACCTGTGGGCCGATGTCTCCGCCTTGACCAACGACAGCCCGGAATTCTGCGCCCGGCTGCTGGCGGACGCCAACCTGGCCGTGACACCGGGCGTGGATTTCGACAGCGCCCGCGGCAGCCGGTTCCTGCGGCTGACCTATTGCGGGCCGGAGGCGGACATGGCCGCGGTGCCGGGGCGGATTGCCGCCTTCCTGGGGCGGTAGGGTTCGGGCCATACTGGCGCCGCAACGGGAGCCTGCGGCATGGTCAACCCTCTCATCATCCTGGCCGCGGGCCTGGCCGCCTGGCTGGCCGGCGCGGTCTGGTACGGGCTGCTGGGCAACAAGTGGGTCGCGGCGCTGGGTACCACCAAGGCGGCGCTGGCCCGGCCCCCTGGATTGCCCAGCGCGCTGCCCTTCATCCTGTCCTTCGTCGCCGACGTGGTCATGGCCTGGGTGCTGGCGCTGGTGCTGCACGGCACCTTCTCGGCCGGCATCGGCAATGCCGTGGCTTGGGCGATGGTGCTGTGGATGGGCTTTGTGCTGGCGACTCTGGCGACCAACTACACCTACGCCCGCCGCCAGCCGATGCTGACGCTGATCGACAGCGGGCACTGGCTGCTGGCGATGATCGCCGCCGCCGTGGTGCTGGGCTATTTCGGGTAGCGCCTGCTAGAGTAGGCCGGGTTCGCTTGCGCTCACGCGGCACGCTCTAGCTTTTTGAAGGTCGCGGGATTCAACGTTTTCGGCGATTCCGCCTCAACGCATCCCGCTCTAGCCCTGATGGCGCGCCACCGAATCGGCCGGCGCCTGCTCGCGCCGCTCCTCCAGCCCATAGTCGCGCAGCACGCTGGCCACGCGCAGCCGGTAGCCGGCGAAGACCCCATGCCGCCCGGCGGACTGCGCCGCGCGGTGCTTTTCCTGGTTGCGCCAGTTGGCCACCGCGGCTTCGTCGGCCCAGAAGCTCAGGCTCAGCAGCTTGGCCGGGTTGGTCAGGCTGCGGAACCGCTCCACGCTGATGAAGCCGGGCATCGCCTCCAGCACCGGGCGCAGCGCGGCGGCGTGGTCCAGGTAGTGGTCCATCTGGCCCTCGGCCGGCTCGACCTCGAAGATCACCGCGATCATCTGCACTTCCCCTGTTGCGGTGGGCATCCTGCCATGGCGCCGGCGTGCTGTCCTTCGCCCAGGGGCGAAGCCAGGGCAGGGCCGGGGTGATAGGCTGCGCCGCATGCCAAGCGTGAACGCCCTTGCCGCCACCGCCGCCCTGCTGGGCGAACCCGCCCGCGCCGCCATGCTGGAGGCGCTGTTCGCCGGCCAGGCGCTGACCGCCACCGAACTGGCCAAGGTCGCCGGCATCGCCGCGCCCACGGCCAGCGCCCACCTGGCCCGATTGGTGGAGGGCGGGCTGGTGACTGTCCATGTCCAGGGCCGGCACCGGTATCATTCACTGGCCAGCGAGGAAGTGGCGGCGGCGCTGGAATCTCTGGGCAACCTGACTCTGGCCACCGCCCCGGTGCGGCGCTGGCCGCATGACGAGGTGCTGCGCGATGCCCGGCTGTGTTGGGACCACCTGGCCGGGCGGCTGGGCGTGGCGCTGCATCGCGGGCTGACCGAACGTGGCTGGCTGGCGCCGGCGCCCGGCGGCTGGGCGACCACCCCGGCGGGCGCCGCGGGGCTGGCGGCGCTGGGCGTGGACCTGGCCGCGGCCACCACCGCCCGGCGCTTCGCCTGCGATTGCATGGACTGGTCCGAGCGTCGGCCGCATCTGGCGGGTGGCCTTGGGCGCGAATTCGCTGCCTGCTGCCTGGCGCGCGGCTGGGTGCATCGCGTTGCCCCGGCCGCCGGCGCCGCCGCCCTGGCCCGGCGGCGCCTGGTGCTGACCCCGGAGGGCGCCCGAAGACTGCATGAGGCGCTGGGCGTTCGGCTGGCAGCATGAGCACGGCGACCCGAATGCTGCTGGCGCTGGTGCTGATGACCGCCGCCAGCCAATACCATCGCGCCGCGCTGGGCGTGGTGGGGCCGGAACTGGCGCGTGACCTGGGCCAGGGCAATGCATTGTTGGGAGGGGCAAATGCTGCCTTCTTCCTGGCTTTGCTGCTGGTGCAGGTGCCGGTTGGCCTGGCGCTGGACAGCCTGGGGCCACGCCGCACCGTGGCGTGGCTGGTGCCGCTGGCGCTGCTCGGCGCTTTGGGCCAGGCGCTGGCGCCGGATGCCCAGTGGTTCCTGGCCGCGCGCTTCCTGCTTGGCCTCGGCTGCGCCGCCAGCTTCATGAGCAGCGTGGTGCTGTGCAGCCGTTGGTTCGGCGGCGCGGCGCTGACCTCGGCACTTTCAAAAGTGTTTGCGCTGTCGCAGCTGGGCATTCTGCTGGCTGGGGCGCCGTTTGCGGCTGCCGCGGAATGGCTGGGCTGGCGCGGCGCCTATGCCCTGGGCGGCGTGGCGACACTGATCCTGGGCGCGGTCTGGCTGGCCTGGGTGCGGGACGACCCGCCCGACCGCCCGGCGCCACTGCGCCCGCGCGAGGGGCTGGGTGCCGCTTTGCTGGGGCAGTTCACGGTTTGGCGAACGCCCGGGCTGCTGCCGGTGCTGTGCATGCACCTGGTCGGCTATGCCGGCATGGCCACCGTCCTGGCGGTCTGGGCCGGCCCCTACTTGGCGGAGGTGCATGGCCTGGCCCCCGGCCCGCGCGGCGCGGTGCTGCTGGCCATGGGGTTGGCGCTTTCGGTGGGGCTGTTCGCCATTGGCCCGCTGGAGCGGCGGCTGAACACGCGGAAATGGCTGGTGGTGCCATTGGCCTCGGCGGTGGCGCTGGTGCTGGCGGCGCTGGCGCTGTGGCCGGAGGCACCGCTGTGGGTGGCGGTGGCGCTGCTGGTGCTGCTCTGCCTGCTCAATGCCTTTCCGGTGGTGGTGGTGGCGCATGGCCGCAGCCTGTTCCCGGACCATCTGGTCGGCCGGGGTGCCACCACGGTGAACCTGGCGCAGACCTTGGGCAGCGCCGCGCTGCCGGCGCTGACCGGCTGGGTGCTGGGGCTGGCGCCGCCGGGGCAGGTCTATCCGGCGGTGTTCGGTACGC